>DAIPKP010000013.1:0-36460 GCA_036769705.1 Synergistaceae bacterium | reverse complement strand
GGCCTCCGCCGAGGAAATCTACAACCTGGTGCGGGGGGTAACCCGCCCCTGGCCGGGAGCCTTCACCACCTGGAAAGGGAAAAAGCTCTTTCTCTGGTGGGGATATCCCCGCCCCGAAAAAACCTCCGCCTCCCCGGGAGAGATTCTCTCTCTGAACCCCCTGGAGATCGCCACGGGAGAGGGAATTTTCGTAGCGGAAACGCTGCAAATGGAGGGCGGCCCCGAACGAACCGCCATAAACTGGGGAAAGGCTGCAAGAATAGCACCGGGGCAAAGATTGGGAGAGTGAGGAAAAGCCCGGGCAACACCGAATTGCGGCACCCATCCATCGATTCTTACGTAAAGCCAAACCGTCAGGCTTGGTCTTGTACTTCAAGGGAGGATATTCTGTGAACATTTTCATTCTCGGCACCAACGGCTTTATCGGCTATCACCTGCTTTCCGCAATTCTGCGGGAAACTTCCTGGGAAGTACGGGGATTCGACATTCAGGAGGGCAACATCAAAAACATGGTTTCTCCCAGATTTGCTTTCTACCAGGGAGACATTTTTCACGAAGACTCGCTTCTGGAGGAACAGATTGCCTGGGCGGACGTGGTGATTCCCCTGGCGGGAATTGCCCGGCCCGCTCTCTACATCACCAATCCTCTTCTGGTATACGAGCTGGATTACGAGCAAAATCTCAAAATCGTGCGCATGTGCGTAGAGCACGACAAGCGGGTGATCTTTCCCTCCACCTCCGAGGTGTACGGCATGACCGAAGGAGTTCTGCACGAAGACCGCACCCCCCTCACGGTGGGCCCCATCGCCAATACCCGCTGGATCTACAGCTGTGCCAAACAGATGATGGATCGCGTCATCGCGGCCTACGGCATGCAGCACGGCCTGCGCTACACCTGTTTCCGGCCTTTCAACTGGCTCGGCAAGGGCTTGGATACCTTCGAAGATGCCTCCCACAACCAGGCCAGGTCGGTCACCCAGTTCCTTCACAACATCCTGGAAGGCAAACCCATCCGGCTGGTAAACGGGGGACATCAACGACGCAGTTTTACCCATATCGATGACGGCATCCGGGGGCTTCTGGCGATTATCCGCAACGAAAACCGCGCCGCGGAAGGACAAATCTTCAATCTCGGCAATCCCAAGAACAACGCCTCCATCCGAGAGCTGGCGGAGGCGGTACGAAATGCGGTGTGCGAACATCCCAAATATGCGGAAAAAGGAGAGAAAGCCACCATCGAAGTGGTGGAAGCGGAAGCTTACTACGGCAAGGGGTACGAGGACGTCCCCGACCGGATTCCCTCCATAGAAAAAGCCCGGGAGCTTCTGAACTGGGCTCCGAAAATGGGCTTTGCCGAGACCATCCGCACCGTGGTAGCGGACTACCTGGAGGAATAGGGCTCGTGGCACGGATAGGCTTGAAAATAGATGTGGACACTCTTCGGGGACATGCGGAAGGAGTTCCCCGGCTGTTGCAACTTCTGGAAAAACACTCCCTCCGGGGAAGTTTTTTCTTCTCCCTGGGGCCGGACAATTCGGGAAGAGCGCTGATACGCATTCTGCGTCCAGGATTTCTGCAAAAAATGCGCCGCACCGGAGCAGCCTCGACCTACGGATTGAAAACCCTCTTTTACGGCACCCTGCTCCGGGCCCCTCAAATCGGCGCCACGGCTCCGGAAATTATCCGGGCAGCCCAAAAAGCGGGGCACGAGGTAGGACTTCACGCTTGGGATCATGTAACCTGGCAGGACTGGCTTTTCCGTTTTTCTCCTCAAACCTTGGAACGTCACGTAACCCTGGGAAGGGAAAGCCTGAAAGAGATTACCGGGAAACTTCCCCGAAGCTGCGCCGCTCCGGGATGGCAAATCTCGGCTCCCGCCCTGGAGATGGAAGAGCGGTGCGGCCTTCTCTACGCGAGCGACACCCGGGGAAAATCGCCCTTTCTTCCTGTTATGGAGGGGCGTACCTTTACAATTCCCCAGCTTCCCACCACCCTCCCCACGCTCGACGAACTCTGGGGACAAAAAAATCTTCCGCCGGAGAAGATCAACCCCCTCTATATAGAAATCCTGGGGAAATCGGACTACCAGGTACACACCATCCATGCGGAGATGGAGGGGATGGGACACCTGGAGCTTTTCGAAGATCTTCTTCTGCGTATCGCCGCGGAGGGGCATGAAATAGCTGCCCTGGAAGATATAGCAAAGGATTTGCTGGAAGAGGACAAGAAATCCCCCGGCGTTTTTCCTCCCGAAGAAATCATCTTCAAGGAAATTCCGGGAAGAGCGGGGAAAGTGGCCTGTCAAAAAAAGGGGCTTCTCCGGGAACCCGAAAAATCAAGCGGCTGATCTCGGAAAAAAACTTTTTTCACCTCCCGAGACTCTCCTTCCATTAACCAGGATAACCTACACATAATCATATCGCTTTTGAAAGGAGTCCTTTACATGCCCGACACATTTTTCTCCTGCAAAAACAGGTCTTTTTTCGCTTTCCCCCTCTTCCTGCTCCTTCTTCTGTTCCTTACTCCTTTTCCCGTCAAAGGGGAAGAAGAAACGCCGGATTACGCAGATCCCGCCAATTGGTCCGTGCTTTGCGAAACTATCGTACATGATACGGACCTGTTTTTCGTACATCCCACCACATACGGCCCTCCTTCAAGAGGAAAATACAATGCGGATCTTGGCGACCGGGAACTGAACGAAAAAACGGATCTGGAAACGATTCGCCCCATCACGCAGGCCTTTGCCCCAAGCTGCAACATCTTCGCCCCTCGGTACCGTCAAATGAATATCGAGGTTTTGACTCTTTCGGAAGAGGAAAGATCCAGACACATCCAGCTCCCGGTAGAAGACATCACTCGGGCTTTCACCTACTATCTGGAGCACCTCAATGAAGGGCGCCCTTTCATCCTGGCAAGCCATAGCCAGGGCTCCAATGTGCTTCAGCTCATTCTTCTTTCACATCCGGAGCTCTTTCCGAAAGAGAAACTCGTGGCAGCCTATATGCCCGGCTGGACCTTCACCGACGAAGATCTTGAAAAAATCGGCCTGTCCTTGGGATCCAATCCCGAAGAAACCGGAGTGATTCTTACCTGGAATACCCTGAGCCCCGGAGGGACTTCCCCAACGCTTCTGAAAGGAGCTCGATGCGTCAATCCCCTCTCCTGGACAAGCGACACAAAGGAATATCCCGCGTCCGAAAACAGAGGGGCCCGCATCTTCATCTCCCGAGGGAAATATCTGGAGATACCCCATTTTACTTCCGCCCGCATAAATTCCATGGGAGGGTTGGAAATCCCTACACCCAGGCCGGAAATTCTCGAGCAGCTCAACATGTCCATGGGCAAAGGATGTTATCACCGGTACGATTACGATTTTTTCTACCGCAACATCATGGATAACGTGGCGGCACGGTGTAAAACGTATCGAGATAACCACAATCCAACTTCAGCGATATGCTTCAGGGAAAAAACGCTTGCAACAAAGTAATACGAAGGAACCTAGCTGAGATTGAGTTACTCCATGGCTCCAAAGGAGATTCCCTCAGGCGTTTTCCGTGTCGTTTTCGTAAAGAAAACCCTGAGGAGACAAAGGAAATTTCCGGGAAAGCATAGCACAGCTCGGAAAGAGCCCGGAAAGATAAAAAGCCAAGGCTCTGCAAATTCCCAAAGGGAGTTGTAGCGCCTTGGCTTTTCTCTAAAGCCTTGGAATTACAGGATTTGTGGGTAATTTCCGCGGAAGTCGGGGACCTGGAGCCACAAAAACAATTTTTCCGGGGATTTACGGTTTATCATCCCTTCCGGAACTTTTTCTCGAAACAGGGAATGCAATAGCTTTTTCCGTCCTCTCCCCGGCGCAGCCGAGAGGCCATAACGAGCTCGCCACAGCATTCACAGGGAGAAGAAGGCTCTATCGCCGCCCTGGGAGGAGGCCCTTCCTCAAGACGTTTCCAGGTAAAAAGCTCCTCCAAAGGAGCCTCCATAAGATAACGGCACTTTTCTTCCCGGTTTTCCCGAAGCAACGTTGCCTCTTCTTCGGTAAGCGTGCCCTCCCGTTTTTTCCGATTAAGCTCCCCTACCCGGGGATCTTCGGGACGGGATAGCGTTTTTCGGGAAATCCGTATTCCCTTTCCGTCCCGGCGGCGCCAAAAGGAAAACACCGCCTTGCCGTGATCCCGGCAGATCAAATTCCCCTTGCCGAAGGTACAGCTTACCAGGAACTGGATGGCATCCACCGCACACATATCACATTCCGTAAGAGCCACTACTTCTTCATCCGTGGAGCGTCCTACTTCCCGCAGGGCCAGCTCCGCCACCCGGATACCCAAGGCAAGCCCCGAGCACCAGTGGCCGTGAAATTCTTTCGCTTTTTCGATGTCTTGCATCGGTATGGTACAGCTCATACAGGATGCCGCCTTTTCTCAGGAGCCTGGAAAAAAGCGGCGTTTCACCTCCTCTATTTTCATGGGCCGGGCATGAAGAAAGCCCTGAACGCTCATGGACACTCCGAAACGCCGGAGGACCCGCTCCTGTTCCTCCGTTTCCACCCCTTCCACCACAATGGAGAGCCCCAGGCTCTTTCCGAGGGATATGATGGATTGTATCAATTCCCCCGCCAGGGGTTCCTTTCCCAGGGGATCCACAAAGATTTTATCGATCTTCAGTTCATCCACGGGAATGTAGCGCAAATACGCCAGGGAGGAATACCCCGTGCCGAAATCGTCCACCGATAGCCGCAATCCCAAAATCCGAAGTTCCGAGAAAAGTTTTTCCAGGCTTTCTTTTCTTCCAAGCATGGCGTTTTCGGTAATTTCAAGAATAAGCCGTTTCGGATCCGCCCCGGTTTCCGCCAATATCCGGCTGAGCATGGGCTGGAAATCACTTCGGTAGAGCTGTTTCGCGGAGATGTTTACGGAGAAGGGAATCGGAGGGCCTCCGGCATCATCCCAGGCAGCCATATCCCTGCAGGCCTGACGAAGCACCCATTCCCCCAGGGAAACGATAAGCCCGGATTCTTCCGCCACGGGAATGAACTCCCCCGGAGAGATCACGGTTTGCCGCTCGCCGCATTGCCATCGGACGAGGGCCTCTATTCCCGTAATTTCCCGGGAATTCAGATCGATTTGGGGCTGATAGAGGAGAAAGAGCTCCTCCATCTCCAAACCCCGCTGGAGCGCAAGCTCCAGGGTTGCCTTCCGCTGCACCGTCTGATGCATGTCCCGGGAGAAAAAAGCATATTGGTTTCCTCCGTTCTTTTTGGCCCGGTACATGGCAATTTCCGCATGCTGCAACAATTCTTCGGGGGTCTCTCCGTCCTCGGGGAAAAGGCTTATTCCGAGGCTGCCCGAAAGCTGCACCGTGGTACCGTTTTCCAGGGCCAGGGGAGAGCGAAGAAGTTCCAGGATTCTATTCAGCCTCGGTATAAAGCCGGTCTTTACGGGAGGATCCACGAAAAAAAAGGCGTATTCATCCCCGCCCAGATATCCCAGAGTTTCCTCCTCCAAACCGGTTTCCTTGAAAAGCTGGGCCACCCGGGCGAGCACTTTGTCTCCCAACACGTGACCGTAGCTGTCGTTAATCTTCTTGAACCTGTCCAGATCCGCATAGAGCACCGCGATGGTTCCCCGAGGCTCGCCCTGACGTTTTTTTCTGTTTATCGCCACGGAAAGACGGTCCGAAAAAAGAAGCCGATTCGGCAAAGAGGTGAGGTTGCTGTGGTATTTATGATGCAGAGCCTGGGCCTGCACTTCTTTGAGCTCCGAAAGATCGTAGAAGACGGATACGTATCGTTCCACGTATCCTTTTTCATCATAAATGGCAGCAATTCGGAGATGCTCCGGATAGGCCTCGCCGCTCTTTTTACGGTTCCAGATCTCCCCCTCCCAAAATCCTTCGAGAAGAAGCTGTTTCCACATATCTTCGTAAAAATCCGGAGTGTGATGCTGGGATTTGAGAATCCGGGGGTTTTTCCCCAGGACCTCCTCGGGAGTATATCCCGTAATGGCGGTAAATGCAGGGTTTACCGAGAGAATGGTCCCCTCCCGGTTGGTTATCGCCACCCCCCCCCGGGTAACCTGAAAAATCCGGGCCACCACGTTAAGGCTCTGATCTGCCCAAAAAGCTCCGGTAATATCCCGGAAAAAGAGAGCTCCTCCGGAATTTTCCAGGAAACACCAGCGCACCCAGTATTTTCGAACATTTTGATCTCGATGCCAGGTAAAATAAAAGGACTCGATCTTCGTATTTTCCAACCGGGAGAGAATTTCCAGACTCCGCCTCCGGAGAGCCTCGGTAGGAAAGAGATCGGTCACCATGGAAGGCTCTTGCAGTTTTTCAAGCCACGGCAAAATCCCCTCCTTGTCGTTGAAAGATCCGCGGATCTCTCCGGAGGGGGAGAAAAGAAAAATTCGTTCCCCGCAAGCCTCGCAGAGCGGAGAGGGGACCGTGCCGGAAGTGAAAAAGGCATACATTTCCCTGGACATATCGTTGCAAACCGCCCTTCGACAAAGTATGATGATCCCTAGGCATTTCTATTGTACACGAAAATAGGGCCCCTATTCCACCTTGTTCGGAGGATTCTCTTATGAGCTTGAAAAATTCGGAAAACCCCTTGATACATCCTTATTTGGTTCTTTGCATCGGGGCCCTGGCGGTTTCCACCGGGGCCATTTTCGCACGGCTTGCGGAGGCTCCTTCTCTTGCCATCGCCGCCTACCGGGTGGGATTCGCCACCCTTTTTCTGGCTCCTCCCACAATGTGGTCAAAGAAGAAAGAGCTTCGGGAAATGGCTCCTCAAACCCTCTTCTACAGCCTGGGAGCGGGATTTTTCCTGGCTCTCCACTTTGCCACCTGGATCGCCTCTCTTTCCTACACCTCCGTGGCAAGCAGCGTGGTACTGGTAAACACCATCCCTCTCTGGACCGCCCTGATGGCTCCCTTCGTTACGGGAGAAAAACCTTCTCGGAAAACCCTGGTGGGTATTATTATCAGCATCGCCGGGGGTGCCATAGTGGGAGCGGGAGATTTTTCCCTGGGCTCCCGGGCCTTGTGGGGAGATCTTCTGGCCCTTCTGGGAGGCATTACCGCCGCATGCTATATCATGCTTGGTAAAAAAGCCCGGCCCTTTCTTTCCCTTCAATCCTATACCCTCGTCTGTTACGGCAGCGCCGCCTGCTTTCTCTGGACAGCCCTGCTTCTTACGGAGCTCCCCCTGGGGCCCTATACCCCCCAGACATGGGTTATGTTCCTGGGTATGGCCCTGGTATCTCAAATCATCGGACACAGCTCCTACAACTGGGCCCTTCGCTGGCTCTCCTCGAGTTTCGTGGCGGTAAGTCTTTTGGGAGAACCCATCGGAGGCACCCTTCTGGCCTATTTCATCCTGGGAGAATCCGTCTCTCTCCAGAAAATTCTGGGAGGCGCCTGCATTCTTACGGGAATCTATTTTGCCGCCCGGGGCGAAAAAAGGCAGCCCTCATGACGCGAACCGACACCTCCATACCAGCTCTCAAGGCCCTGGCAGCGGTGATAATCTGGGGAGCTTCCTTCGTGGGCACCAAGGCGGTGCTCCGGGAGCTGGACCCTCTTACTCTCATCTGGAGCCGCTTTGCCCTGGGAGCGGCAGTTCTGATGGGAATTCAAATTTTCCGCAAAAAACTTACTCTTCCCCGGGGAAAGGAGCTGCTGCTCTTTCCCCTCCTCGCCCTTCAGGGAGTAACCTTTCACCAATGGCTTCAATGCGTGGCTCTTCAAACCGCCAAGGCCTCCACGTCGGGATGGATTATCGCCACCTCGGCGATTTTTATGACGCTCCTGGGTTGGGCCTTTCTGGGAGAAAAAATCCGTTTCAAGCAGCTCGGAGGGATGGTTCTCGCCACCACGGGGCTTTTCCTGGTACTTTCCGACGGGAATCCCCTGAAACTTCTCGGAGGGAACTTCGGCTCCTTCGGCGATGCCCTCATGCTTCTGAGCGCCGCCAACTGGGCTCTTTTTTCGGTATTTTCCCGGAGCCTTCTGCGCCGTTCCTCTCCGGGCAACATGATGGCCTGGGTCATTTTTTTCGGCTGGGTTTTTTCGGCCCTTCTCTTCGCTCCCAAAGTAGAGCTCTCCCTCCTCTTCCGCCTGAGCTCCACCGGATTCTGGGCACTCCTCGTCCTGGGAATTTTCTGTACCGGCATGGCCTATAGCTTCTGGTACGATGCCCTGGAAGCCATGGAAGCCTCCAGGGTAGGAGCTTTCATGTATTTGGAGCCTCCTGCGGCGGTAATCATCGCCTTTCTTTTTCTCGGAGAGCCCCTTCTTCCCCTGGTTCTTGCGGGAGGAGGCATGATTCTTCTGGGAGTCTGGCTCGTAAACCGTTTCTAGGCAGAAACTTCTTTCGGCAACGGAATTTGAGAAACAAGATCTTGTGACACCTTTCGCTTTTCCGTACCATCTCCGGTACAATGGGCGGAAGAGAAGTCGTATCCGTATATCCATTTTTTGAAAAAGATCGACATAAGGAGAGATTTGCATGACATCCCCCGTTTTAGAGCGCTTTCTTCGTTATGCTGCCATTCCGAGCACTTCGAACCCCAAGGAGAGCTCCGCCACATCCCCCAGCACACCTCAGCAAATGGACTTTGCCGCAGTTCTCAAGGAGGAACTTGCCGCTTTAGGGCTTGAGGAAATAAAGCTCACCAAGAAGGGATATCTTACCGCCACTCTTCCCGCTACGGTGGAAGGCGCTCCGGTTCTGGGCCTGATCGCCCATCTGGATACCTCTCCCGAAGTTTCCGGGGAGGGAGTAACTCCCCGCATCGTTTCCGCCTATGACGGCAAGGAAATCCTTCTAAACTCCGAAGAATGCCTCACCCTGGATCCCGAGGAGTTTCCGGAACTTCTCGATTATCGGGGAGAGGATCTGGTCGTTACCGACGGCACCACGCTTCTGGGAGCGGACGACAAGGCGGGAATCGCCGCCATTATGACTCTTTTGGAACAGTTCATAGGGCATCCGGAGCTCCCTCACGGAAAGATTCGAATCGCCTTTACCCCGGACGAGGAAATCGGAAGAGGGACCAACTATTTCGACGTAGCGGCCTTCGGAGCCGATTTTGCCTACACCGTGGATGGCGGCCCTCTTGGAGAGCTGCAGTACGAGAATTTCAACGCCGCTTCACTGGACGTGTGCATCACCGGAAGGAACACCCATCCCGGCACGGCCCGGGGCAAGATGGTCAACGCCCTTACCCTGGCACGTAAATACGCTTCCTGTCTTCCCGAGGAGGAAGTTCCGGAACTTACGGAACATTACGAGGGGTTTTTCCACCTTCTCTCTTTCCAGGGAACCGTGGAAAAGGCGGAGCTTTCCTACATCATCCGGGATTTCTCGGAGGCGGGACTTTCAAGGCGAAAGGGCATCGCCCGGGAAGCGGCGGCGCTTCTGAACAGAACCTACGGAGACCGGATCTCCATACAGATTACGGAGAGCTACAAAAATATGCGGGAACGCCTGGAAGAACATTTCGAAGTTGTGGAGCTGGCCATGCAAGCCATGAAGGATTGCGGCGTCACGCCCCGGACGGTTCCGATCCGGGGCGGTACCGATGGAGCCCGGCTCTCCTGGAACGGGCTCCCCACGCCGAATCTTTTTACGGGGGGGCATAATTTTCACAGCCGTTACGAGTTTCTTTCGGTTTCCTCCCTGGAAAAATGTGTGGAGGTACTCCTGCGAATCGCCGCTCTCGCGGGGGACATGAAACGCTCCGAAGAGCGACCCTGATGCCCTCCCTTCCGGAAAAACGCATTCTTTCGGTGGTGCTCTCCCCCCTGGAACCCCTTCCGCCGGCAGATATATGGCTTGTGCTGGATCTTCTCCGGGCCACCACCACCATGGTGACCTTCCTCTCTCTGGGAGGAGAAAGGCTCTATCCCGTGGAAACCACGGAGGAGGCCGAAATCCTCCGGAAAGAGCTGGGAAGGGAGACTCTTCTTATGGGAGAACGGAACTCTTTTCCTCCCGAAGGCTTCGATCTGGGCAATTCCCCTCGGGAACTTTCCCGGGAACTTTGCCAAGCCCGCCCGGCAGCGGTAATGACCACCACCAATGGCACCGGAGCGGTTCTCAAAGCTTACGCTTCGGGGAAGCCCGTGCTGGCCGCATCCATACGAAACGCCTCCCGGGTGGTGCAAGCCTGCTGCAACATGCACCACGTAGGTATTCTCTGCGCGGGAAGACAGGGCAAAGTTGCTTTGGACGACACCCTCGGAGCGGGATACCTGGTGGATATTTTTTGTCGTACCTTTGGCACAATCTCCCTTCGGGACGGTGCCAGAATCGCCCTCTGGAGCTGGCAACGCCAGGCTCCGAATCTCGAAAAAGCGGTGCGCCAAACGGATCACGCCTCTCTTCTGGAAAAACAGGGCTTCGGGGACGACATTTCCTTCTGCTGCGTTCCCGATGCCACTCCAGAGGTGCCGCTGCTCCAAGAGGAAGGAGGAAAACTCTATTTTGCGAAAAAAAACCGAGAACTCCTCTGAAAAAAGCATATCTCTCACGGGGATAGCCCTTGTGGTAGGAGCTGCTACCCTCTGGGGAACCCTGGGGCCTTCGGGAAAACAACTTCGCCTTCTCGAAGTGGATATGATGACGGTGGTCTTCTTCCGGGCTTTTTTGGGAGCCCTGGTCACCGCTCTCTATTTCGCCGGAACCTCTCCCCGGAAACTTATCCCCCGGAAGAGGGATTTCCCCCTTCTCTTTTTTTACGGTGCCTTCAGCGTCTCTCTCATGTATGCGGGGTTTTTCTTCGCCCTGAATACCATTTCCGTGGCTCTTACGGAGGTGATCTTTTACACCTTTCCCCTCATGATCGCCCTCTTTTCCTTTGCCATTACCCGGGAACGCCCTTCGAAAGCCCAATACTGCGCAGCGATCCTCACCTTTGCGGGGGTTTCCCTGGCGGTATTACCTTCCCTCAAATCCGGATTCCAGGCAGCTCCGGCAGGTATATTCTGGGCCTTCGGAGCCGCTTGCGCCTGCGCAAGCTACATGCTTCTGGGGCGCAAGGCGGCCCATACGGGAAACATCGATGCGGGAACGCTTTTTCTTTACGGCATGGTGTTCGGAACTCTCGCCCTGGGAGGTGCAAAAACGTTCTTTTACGGCTGGCAGGACGTTCTTCAGGGGTTTTCCCTTCCTCAATGGGGATGGCTTCTCTACGTCTGTCTGGGAGGCTCCCTGGGAGGATATTCCCTCTTCTATCTTGGCATTCCCAAGGTTCCCGCCACGGTGGCGGGAGTTGTAAGCGCCGTGGAGGTTCTCGTGGCCATATCCCTTTCTGCGGCGCTGAATAAGGAAATCCCCTTCACCGAGGAGTTTCTCGGGGCAGGGCTCATTATCCTCTCCATCCTCGTGGCGGCTTTGGGAAATCGTATTTTCCCGCACAAACACAGCTCCTGAATTCCGCCCTCAAAGACTCTGAAATACTGTCCGCAGATTACGCAGATTTTTTATCCTTCTCTCCCTATGCTCTGCGTTCTCTGCGGATGCCACGAAAAACCAAAAAACTTACAATATCCACAGATGACACAGATGACACAGATTTGAAAATCCAACCCCCGGCTTTCAGCGTGTTGCTTTCTCACCCCTACTCTCCGGGTCATCTGCAGATGCCGCGAAAAGCCAGAAACCTTACAATATCCACAGATGACACCGGTTTGAAAAACCAACCTCCGGCCTTCGAGGTATTGTCTTCTCATCCGTATGCTCTGCACCAACTGCAGATTTTTTAGATAACATCTTTTCCATGGCAAAAACATGTCGCATAAATCCCCAAAAAAAACTTTTGTTTGACAATTACCGAGGGAAAGGGATACAATGGTTCTGCATAAGAAACATTTTTTCCATATAGGAAACAAGGAGGGGCTCTATGTCCAGTATAGAAAAAGCTCTTGCCGTTCTTCGCCTCCTCGGAGATCCCCCTTATGAAATGGGACTTTCGGAAATTGCCCGGGAGCTCAATTTGGGAAGAAGCGGGGTTCATAAAATCCTGGCATCTCTCAAGGATCAAAATTTCGTAACCCAAAATCCGGAATCCAAAAAATACCATCTCGGAGCTATCGTGCTTCGTCTCGGCAAGGTCTACAGCCGCCTTATCGGCATTGAGGAAATCACCCGACCGGTGCTGGAAGAGCTTTGTTCTCTTACGGGAGAAAGTGTCTATATCAGCGTCTGGGAGGGAGATCGGGCCTATCCGGCGGTAAAGTGTTCCCGCCAGGGAGGAGTCTACGATTACCAGGATTTTATCGGAAAATCCCTGCCGGTAAATTCCGGAGCCTCCGCCAAGGTGCTCTTCGCTTTTCAGGGAAAAGAAGTGGTGGAACAAATGATTTCCTCCATGCCCTTCGAAAAACGCACGCCTCACACCGAGATGGAGCCCCAGCGGCTTCTGGAAGAATATGAAATCATACGAAACCAAGGATACGCAGAGGAATGGGAAACCTTCAATCTTGGAGAGGTCAGTTTTTCGGTTCCCATTTTCGGGAAAAACAACCGGGTCTGGTGCTGCCTCTCTCTGGCAGCTCCCAAGGAAAGCGTGACGGAGGAGAGAGCGGCTCTCTGGCTTCGACATCTGCGTTCGGGGGCCGAGGATATTTCCTATAAGCTTCAGTTTCGGCGCTAGTCTCGCCTTGTACGGCAATTTTCAAGAGGGGGTGGTGAATCCTTCGGAGGATAAAGAAGGACATGCGGAAAGGGTTGGATAAAAGCGGTATTTTTGGAAGAAGTATTTGAAAGGAGAGTTTGGTATGGCACGAAATAAAAAGTTGGTAGCGGTACTGCTTACAGCAGCATGTATTCTCGGAGCTTTCTGCATTTCCGGGGCCTTTGCGAAGACCTTGAAAATCAAAGTGGCAGGTATCTCGCCCCTGGAGTACCGGGGAACCAAAAGCATTATGGCGGTAAAGGAGTACGTGGAAACCAAAACCGAGGGCCGCATAGAACTCGACGTCTTCCCCATGAACCAGCTCGGGGATTACACCCAGGTTTTCGAAGAAATCCGCCGGGGCACCATCGAAATGGGCCTCATCTTCCTTCCCAGCCAGTTCGACAAACTTCTTGAGCTTGGATCCCTTCCCTACCTGGGAGCGAGCTACGAGCAGATCGCGGAACAGCTCTCTCCGGGATCCTATCTCTATTCAACCATCGACAACTCCCTGGACGAGCTGGGAGTAAAGCTTCTCCGGCTTTACGGAGACGGCTTCATCGGAGTGGGAGCCGCCAAGAAGCCCAACGAGCCCGCAAATCCTGCCGCCAAGAAGGATATGCTCATTCGTGTAGCCCCCGTGGCAGCCTACAAACTCTGCGCCGAGAACATGGGATTCCGCGCCACCACCATTCCCTACGCCGACACGTACAGTGCCATTCAGACCGGGGTTTGCGACGGATGGCTCGGCGGCTCCTCGGTTATCAATTATCAGGTTTTCGGCGACGTTATCAAGTACTATATTCCCTACAACTGCCTTTTCGACCAGACCGCCTTCATGATGAACAAAAAACTCTGGGAATCCCTCCCGGACGAGGATAAGGCCATTCTGCTGGAAGCGATCAATCTGGAAGCGGACAAGAGCTTCGTGGATTGCAAGGCGGAGGACCAGGAATATATCGAAAAGATGCGTGAAAAAGGCATCGAGATCGTGGAACTTACTCCGGAAGAGCTGACCGCCATAGCCGACCACGTGCGGGAAACCGCATGGCCGGAACTCGCCAAAATCTACGGCGAAGAGGTTATGGAAAACATCGAAAAATCCCTGAAATAAAAAGCTTTTCCAATACATACAGGGACTTCGCGTGCCGGGCAGGCCTCTCTTCGGCCTGCCCGGCCTTCTCTGCAGCATTAAAGGAGGAAGAGACATGAACCGACTCGAACGCCTCAAGGTTTCCGCCTTCTGGAATACCTTGGTAAAGCTGCAACGGATTCTCCTCGTTCTGAGCAGCGTCTTCGTTGTTCTTATCATGTGTGTGGAAGTTCTTCTACGTTACGTTTTTAAGTCCGATTTGTTCGGTATCGAGGAAATCGTGGTAATCGCCGCCTTCTGGCTCTATTTCATAGGGAGCTCCTACGGAGTTTACGAGAAAAGCCACGTTACCGCAGATATTATCCCCCAGCTCCTGAGCCAGAAGATGCAGAAGGTTCTTACTCTTATCATCCACTGTACCATGTTCCTTCTCTGTGTGATCTTTTCCTGGTGGGCGGTGGATATGGTGCGCTACAGCATCGTGGAAATGCCCCGTACCACGGGACTGCGGATTCCCATTTTCATCTCCCAGAGCTCGGTGCTCGTAGGCTACCTCCTTATGACCTTCTATTCGGGAGTTCACGTTCTCGAAGACCTGCTGGACCTGGGCCCCGAAGAAAAAGCCTCGGCGGCATCCTAAGGAGGATTCGGTATGTCCATTATAATTGCATTGCTTCTCATTATCGTCACGCTTCTCTTCGGGCTCCCGGTTCCCTTCTGTTTCATGCTTTCCACTCTCTTCATGGTGATTACCCAGGGCTACGATCCCTGCTTCCTCCTCCCCTACGGCTTCAGTCAGATGAGCTCCATCGTGCTCCTGGCGATTCCTCTCTTCATTATGGTAGGAGGCATGATGGACAAGGGGGGTATCGGCACTTCTCTGGTAAATCTGGTGGATGTTTTCGTGGGCCGCGTCAAGGGAGGCCTCGGAGCGGTAGCGGTGGTTTCCTGTGCGGTTTTCGGATCCATTTCCGGAAGCTGCGCCGCCACGCTTTCCTGCATCGGCTCCATCATGTTCCCCCGGCTCCGGGAAAACGGTTATCCCATGGGGCACAGCGCCGCCCTGGTTTCCTGCGCCGCTCCTTTGGGACTTCTCATCCCTCCGAGCTCCCAGATGATTCTCTACGCCTGGGTGGGACAGCAGTCGGTGCTGGCCTGCTTCCTCGCCACGGTGGGACCGGGGATTCTCCTGATGATCCTTCTGAGCGCCCTGAATATCTTCATGCTTCGCAAGGATCCCAACGTTCACGTGGCTCCTCCTCTTCCGATGGGGGAAAGCTTTAAAATATTCGGCAAACGTTCCAAAAGCGCTCTTCCGGCTCTTCTTATGCCCATTATCGTGCTGGGAGGCATTTACGGAGGGATTATGACCCCCACCGAAGCCGCCGCAGTAGCGGTGCTTTACTCCATTCCCGTGGGATTTTTTATCTACCGGGGATTGAACAAGGAAAACTTTATGGAGGTAGTGGTGGATACCGCCACCACCACAGGAGTGGTGATGCTCATGATGTTCTGCATTATGATGCTGAGCCGCATCTACGTTATGGAACGCCTTCCCGCCATGATCATGGACTTTCTGAGCTCCATCTCCACCAACAAGAACGTCATTCTTCTCATGCTGAATATTTTTATGATCATCATCGGCATGATTATGGACGACGTAAGCGCCATGCTCCTCTGCACCCCCATTCTTCTTCCGGTAGTCATCAAGCTCGGAGTGGATCCCATTCATTTCGCCGCCATCATCGGGGTCAATCTCGGGCTCGGAAACGTAACGCCCCCCACCGCACCCACCCTCTACTTCGGAGGACGCATAGCCAAAACTCCGGTTTCTCAAATGCTGAAGCCTGCCATGGTCTTTATTATTTTCGCCTGGCTTCCTACGCTTCTTGCAGTGACCTACTTCCCGGATCTGGCTCTGTGGCTCCCGAGGCTCGTGCTGGGAGGCCGGTTCTAGGAAATCTTTTCCGCTTCTCACGTAGTTTTTCGCTTAAGGAGGATTTTTATGGTTTGTTCTTCCAAATCTCATCCGGTATACAAGCTTCTTTTACAACTTGTGGCTATCCCCAGCGTCAGTCCGGGAGCCTCCGAAGAAAACCGGATCGCCCGCTTTCTTTACGATTGGTTCGGAAAACTTCCCTATTTTAGGGAACACCCGGAAGATCTCCGGCTTCTCCCCGTAGAGGGAGATCCCCTGGAGAGACATATCGTTTTCGCCCTGGTACGGGCTTCGAATAAAACGGCAAAAACCGTACTTCTCACGGGGCACATGGATGTAGTCAATACAGATGTCTACGGCCCCTTGAAGGAGACCGCCTTTCAGGCAGAGGCCTGTACCGAGGCCATGAAAAACCAGCCCCTTTCGGAGGAGGCCCGGAAGGATCTCGATTCCGGCGAGTGGCTTTTCGGGCGAGGGGTTTCGGATATGAAATCCGGAGTCGCCTCGGCCTCGCTACTCCTTGCTCGGGCTTCGGAAAACCCGGAAGAACTCGCCGCCAATGTGGGGATTTTCTTCGTTCCCGACGAGGAAAACAACTCCCTGGGCATGCTCGGAGCGGTACGCCACCTGGTACGTTTTCAAGAGCAGGAAGGGTTGGAATATGTGGGTTGCATCAATACGGAACCCGTCTTTTCCCGCACTTTGGAAACACTCCCCACCCTTTATACGGGAAGCATCGGCAAAATCAATCCCTTTTTCTTCTGCCTCGGCAGAGAGACCCACGTAGGAGAATACTACGAAGGAGTGAGCGCAGGAGCCCTGATTTCCTCCATCAATCTTCTTCTGGACGGCAATATAGCCTTTTCGGATATCTACAAGGGGCAACGCTACTCCCCTTACGGATGCCACAAGATTCGCGATATCCGAAACGACTACTCCTCCACCATCGCCGCCAAGGCCATGGCCTACTACGGTCATCTTCCCATATTCAAGCAGCCCGGAGAAATTTTGGAGGAGCTTCGAAGCTGTGCTCGTCATGGTCTGGATAACGCCATGGAGCGGCTTCAATCCTGGAGAACCGATTTCTGGAAAAGCCGGAATGCTCCGGTTCCTCCCCGGGAAAAAGATCAGGTGCTTTCTTTCGAAGAGCTTCGGCAGATTTTTCTGGAAGAGCAAGGCGAGGAAGGATTGCGCAAAATGGGGCATTTTCTCGATTCCGGCCCTAGTGAATGGGATGAAAGGGATCGCGCCCTGGGGCTTACGGAATATATGCTGGATGAATGCGCCCTCGAAGGCCCCCTGGTGGTCTTCGGCTTTCTCCCCCCCTTCTATCCTCCTCGGATCAACGAAGGGAAAACTCCGGGAGATCAAGCCATTCTCGATATGGCTGAAAAAGTTCGAGTCAAAGCAAAAGAACTCGGCACGGAGCTTCTCCAAGCGGATCTTTTCGAAGGAGTCTGCGATCTTTCCTATTGCGGTTTTTCCCAGGGTATGGAAGAGCTTCGGATTCTCGAAAAAAACACTCCCGCATGGGGAGCTCCCTACCGCCTTCCCTCAGAAGAGCTGGTAAAACTGAATATCCCCATCTGCAACCTCGGTCCCGTGGGAAAAGATGCCCACAAGCGAACCGAACGGGTACATCTTCCCTTTCTCACGGAAATTCTTCCGCATCTCCTCCAGGAAGCGGTGGACAGCCTGAGCGGGAAATAAGAAAAAAACTCCGGGAAACGCTTTCTTAAAGCGTTCCCCGGAGTTTGCTGTAAAAATCTTCCGGTTATATTCCGGCGATGCTCTTTCTGCCGGAATACGACATGCTATTTCATGGTCGAGATGTTACCCGCCTTGGCATAACCCCGATAGGCGGCTTTGCCCTTCTGTACCTGGAGCATTTTTTTCCGCAAATCCCCCAGATGATGTTCCACCTGATCCCGAAGGTGTTCCTCCCGTTCCACGATCTGCAACACCGCGCTTCGAAGGTCCTCCACAAGATCCGTGAGATAGGTGTAGGAGCTTTCTCCTACTTTTTTCTTAACCGCATCCCAGAAAGCCGCACTTTCTCTTCCTTCGTGAACATCCAGAAAAGAAGAAAAGGAAGCCCAGGAATTCTGAAGAACCTCCTGCTCCGCAATGACCGTTTGCTTTCTTTGCAGAACTTTCAGGAGCCCCTCCCAATCCTCTTTTCCAACAAAAGCTTCCTCTTCGTCCACCATCTTTTCAAGGCGAAGATAAAGATCCCGTTCCTTCTGAAGTAATTCCTCTAGGCTCTGAAAAAATTCAGCCTGCAATGGTAAACCCTCCCTTGTTCGAGGGAGCGTTCGAAGTTTTTTCCGAAGAAGGAGAATATCCGGTTCCTCCCACCGCGACTTCCACCATGGGTTCGTCTCCAAGCCGCGGAGCACGATCCTCTTCTTCGGCACAAAGTTTTTCCATGGCTTCCACCCAAGTATTGCGAAGCTCCATGAGCATTTCCCGAACCTGCTGCACCGGCTCCACCTTGTTGGAAACGTTAGCCTGCACGAGCTGATAAAAAAGAAATTCGTAGAGATTCGTAAGATTACCTGCAAGCTCCTCATCCCGTTCGGGATTCAAGCTAACCATGAGTTCCCGCAAAACTCGCTGAGCCCGTTGAAGGGATATATTCTTGGTTTCCACGTCATTTCTCTCGATAGCTTCTTCGGCGATCTTACACGCACTAATGCCGATATCGTAGGTAATTACGAGAAGCTGTTCCCGAGATGCCGTACGAATTTGGTTCTCCCTGTACGTATCCTGGGCATGCTGCTGAAGTTTTTTATGTTCCATCAGGCATCCCTCCTAGCATAAGTATCGGCATAAAAAAGGAAAACCTTATGCTTTTTTCTCGGGTTTTTTCCCTTTCGCATGAGTCTGCAAGCCTGTTTTTCCCTTTTTTCCCAAATTCCGAAGGCTAGGTTTCATCGGATTCTGTAAGAATTCGACCCAAAAGAGAACTCCGGTTCGCCATACCTACCAAGATACCATCTTTCACCACGGGGCCCCGAATATAGCCATGCTGCACCAGAGTCATGGCCACGGTAAAATCGCTGTCATCCTCTTCGAAAAGGTCCACATCGTTGGTCATGTACTTGGAAACCTCATGACGGCTTATCTGGCGAAGTTTAGACTGAAACTGGCCGAAATCCGGAATAAAGGACGTATCCTGAAGATAATCGAAATATCCCGGAAGAGCCGCCCGAACGATATCCTTTTCACTGATAAAACCCACTACCCGCAATTCCTCATCCACCACGGGAATTCCCGTGACTCTGTGCCGGGCAAGTATTTCTATGGCCTCTCCTATGGAACGATCCTGGGTAATCGAGGTAAGGTCCCGATCCATTACATCTCCTATCCGCATGGTGAGCCTCCCGTTATTCCAGTTTATCCACCTGAATGGAAGACATAAGCTCTTCCACCGCCTTGCGGCTGTATACGCCCTTTTCCACGTGTCTGGTATCTTCACAGGCGCAAGCCATGGCAAAACGGATGTGATCCTCTTCGGACATATTTTCCTTTTTGCCCACGATAAATCCTGCCATCAGGGCTTCTCCCGCTCCAAGCATGGAGACTACTTTCTCCCGGTCAATTTCTGCGAGATAAACTCCCCCGGGAAGCGAAAAGACCTCTCCATAGCATCGATAAGAAGCAAGGCAGCATTTGATCCCCTGGGCATGGGCTTCACGAAAAAGTTCGATGATGTTATCCAGGGAAGTCGGAAGAAATCCCGTGCTTCGGGCGGAGTGGCGATAATCGAGTTTCGCAAAGGTAGGCCTGGCATCCAGAGCCGCCGCAAGGCTTACTCCTGCGGCATCCACAAAAACCTCTTTCCCCTCTTCCTTGGCCGTGGTAATGAGCTCCCTGTAAATATCCTGGGGAACTCCCGGGGGCAGAGACCCCCCTATAAAAACGAGGTTCGCCCGGCCAAGCATGCGCTTGTAATTGACAAGAAAACGTTCCAGAGCCTCTTCGGGAACGTAGGGCCCCGGCTCGGCGATACCTGTTTCCAGATTTCCCGTTTCATCCACGATAAAGACATTGGTCCGGGTCTCTCCGGAGACATGCACGAAGTTCGTGGTAATTTGATGTTTCCGAAGCTCATCCCGGACATATTCGCCGTTATATCCCGCAAGAAAACCCATGGCAGCATTTTCATATCCAAGCTGGGCCAGGATAATGGATACGTTGATGCCCTTACCTCCGGCGGAATGATCTACTTTATTGGCGCGGAACCAGCTGCCAACGTGGAATTCAGGGAGAAAGTACTCCTCGTCCACTGCGGGATTCATGGTTACCGTAAGTATCATCTTTTTTCCTCCCTTCAGGAAAAAGCCTCTACCGAACCGAAGAGCCCTTACCGAGCTCTTCTTTCAAAAATGAAGGCTTTCGAGGGATCTTTTCTAACAAGAAGAAGATACGGAAGCAAATTTTCAAGCCTGCTTAACCATAGCTGTTAAATCGTCGAGATAAAAACATTTCTTTCTATCGACTTCAGATCCCTTTCGAAGATGCAACAGCGCGGGAAGCTCGGAAACACCCATTTTCTGGGCCACCCCAGCATTTTTGTAGGCGTCGATCAAAACGATTTTCGTTTCTTTATCCGCCATCCAAAGCTCCACCTCTCCTATGAGATGAGCGTCTTTCTCGTCGATGCTGGAATAGAAAAGGGCAAACACTTCTTCCGGCTCCAGGAGCTTATGCCGGAGGTGCTGCTGCTGGGAAATATAGGCATAGGCACTCATGGCCGCCACCGCCCCGTCTCCCGCAGCGGTTACCACCTGACGAAGGAACTTGTCCCTCACGTCTCCCGCCGCAAAAACACCTTCCACGGAGGTCTCCATGCGATCGTTCGTTTCCGCCCATCCTCCCTTGGTAGTCTTTACGAACCCCTTGAAGGCTTCATCGTTCGGTACGGTCCCTACGAAAACGAACACTCCCGCCACTTCGAGATCCGAAATTTCTCCGGTTTTGACGTTTTTGAGTACCAGTTTCTCCACAAGTCCATCACCTTCGATGGATTCCACCACAGAGTTATAAATCGGTTCAATTTTCTCGTTGCTCAGGGCATGGTCGATGGCCGCTCGATCCGCCCGGAACTCGTCCCGGCGATGCACGATGTACACCTTGGAGGCGAATTGGGTAAGATACACCGCTTCTTCTACCGCGGTATTTCCTCCTCCGATGACCGCCACCACCTCGTCTTCGAAGAAGGCTCCGTCGCAGACCGCACAATAGCTGACGCCCTTGCCGGTAAGTTCCGCTTCGCCGGGGCAACCCAATTTGCGGAAGGAAGCTCCCGTAGCGAGAAGAATGGCCTCTGCCTCGATCTCCCCCTGATCGGTGACCACCACCTTGGCGCCATCCCGCAGCTCCAGGCGTTCCACCGAAGCAGTCCGGAATTCGGTGTTGAATTTTTCCGCATGTTTCCGGAAAGATTCTCCCAGTTCAGGCCCCGTAGCCATCAGTACCCCAGGCCAATTTTCAATCTCATCGGTGCTGTTGATCTGTCCTCCCGGAAGTCCTTTCTCCAGGACCACTACATCCAGCCCGGCTCTTCTGCCATAAATGGCTCCGGTCATCCCCGCAGGACCAGCTCCGATAATAACGAGTTCCCTTTTCTCCATGGTACATTTTCCTCCTTGTGTCTCCGGGGCCTCTGGAAAATCAGAGGACCGTCTCCGACGTATTTTTCGATGCACAGCTCATCTCACCGAACACTTCGGCTCCCCCGGCAATGTACCACATGAAAAAGTTTCGCCGGAAGAAACCACCCCACAAATCATGCGGATTTCCTCCACAGAAGAATCCGCTCCAGTCCATTATAATCTTTTCGTACTTTTAGAGAAACCAGATTTTTTTCTCCCATAAAGCGCAAAGGAGCCACCTGGGAAGTATCTCCGATCTCCACCGCCAAAATCCCCCCGGGAGTAAGAACTTCCTCCGCCCAGGGAATCAAGATCCGATAGGCTTCAAGTCCGTCATAGCCGCCATCGAGAGCCGGCGAGGGCTCGAAACGAACTTCCTTCATAAGGTGCGGAAGCTTTTTTGTAGGGATATAGGGAGGATTACTTATTACCAGATCCACTCCGTTTTTCCAGGGGATATCCCGAGGATCTTTCCGGTGCCATAAAAAAACCTGCCCCAAAAGCCCGTGAAACCGAAGATTTTTCCAGGCCCATTCCAGGGCGAGAGGAGAGGCATCCACTCCCAGCACCGAGGCACAAGGCCTTTCCAGAGCGAGGGTCGCGGCAATGCAGCCGCTCCCGGTCCCCCAATCTATAATTCTGCCACGTTCCGGGAGATATGCAAGAGCCTCCTCCACGAGAAGCTCCGTTTCGGGCCGAGGAATGAGGCACCCCGGGCCCACGGAAAAAGGGCGTCCGTAAAAATGAGCCTCTCCGAGAACATATTCCAGGGGAATCCTTTCAAGCCGCTTCTCCAACAGAGGAGCAAGCCTCTTTTCTCCCTCTCCGGGCATGAGATCCCCGGCATGTAAAAGAAGAGCCGCTCTGGAATATCCCAGGGCGGCGGAGAGCAATATTTCCGCGGTGCCTCCGGGATTCTCTATTCCCCGGGAGGCAAGAAGGTGGCGTACCTGCTTTTTCCGCTCTCCGATACTGAGATCGCACAAAAGCTTACTCCTGAAGGCCTTGGAGCTTTGCGGCCTGATCCGCCACGGTAAGAGCATCCACCATCTCGTAGAGATCCCCCTCCATCATCTGATCCAGCTTGTAAAGAGTGAGGCCTATGCGATGATCCGTTACCCGGTTCTGAGGAAAGTTGTAGGTTCGTATTCTTTCGGAACGGTCTCCGGTTCCGACCTGCCCCTTCCGTTCCGCCGCCTGTTCGTCGTGGCTTCTCTGAAGTTCCGCGTCATAGAGCTTGGCACGGAGAAGTTTCATGGCCTTGGCCCGGTTTTTTATCTGGGAGCGTTCGTCCTGGCAGGAAACCACGATTCCCGAAGGAAGGTGCGTGATACGCACCGCGGAATCCGTCATGTTCACATGCTGTCCTCCCGCACCGCTGGCACGGAAGGTATCGATTCTCAAATCTTCGGAACGAACCTCCACATCCACTTCTTCCACTTCGGGAAGCACCGCCACGGTGGCGGTGGAAGTATGAATTCTTCCGGAAGATTCCGTTACGGGAACCCGCTGCACCCGATGTACTCCGCTTTCGTATTTGAGACAGCTGTACACGCTCTTGCCGTCGATACGAAAAACGACTTCTTTGATACCCCCGATTTCGGTTTCGTGAAGATCCATAACCTCCACTTTCCAGCGCTCCCGCTCGGCATAACGGCTGTACATGCGGTAAAGATTTCCCGCGAAAAGAGCTGCCTCGTCGCCTCCCGCTCCGCCCCGGATCTCTACGATAACGCTTTTCTCGTCATTGGGATCCTTGGGAAGAAGGAGAAAATGAATGCGCTCCTTTTTGGTTTCCAAAAGAGGTTCAAGGGTCTCCAGCTCTTCCCTGGCCAGGGATTCCATCTCGGGATCTCCGCAGGAAAGCAGCTCCCGGGCATCTTCCTGGCGCTTGAGAAGCTCCTGATATTCCCGCCATGCCGTCATAAGATCCTGCAGATCCGCATGTTTTTTCGCAAGCTGCTGCAGCTCCTGAGGACGGGAAACCACTTCGGGATCTCCCAACTTGGTCTCGAGAGCCAAATAGTTCCTTTCTATTTCTTCGAGTTTTTTCGTTATATCCATTTTTCCGAATCTTATCCTTCCATGGGAGGCTGGTCCTGCGGTTTTCCCTCTTCTTCTTTGCCCAGAGCCACCTCAAGAGAAGCTATGCCCACTTCAAGCTGCGAAGCGTCGGGCTCCCGGGTGGTAAGATACTGCAAGGAAAGAGCAGGAGCGATAAGACGCTTTCCGAGAACAGGACTTTTATCCGCCCATCGGATAAATTCGTAGGAGACGCCGATCACCACGGGAAGGAAAAGGATTCTTGAAAGAACCTTCCACCAGAGAGGACCATTTCCCACCAGCGCAAAGACGACAATACTGACCATAACCACCACAAGCAGAAAAGAGGTACCGCAACGGGGATGAATGCGGGAAAAATTTTTCACCGATTCCGGAGTGAGCGGAGCCTCTCTCTCGTAAGCATTGATGGTTTTGTGCTCCGCTCCGTGATAGGCAAAAAAGCGCCGAGTTTCTCCCCAGAGACCGAGAACAGCCACGTAACCGATAAAGACAGCCGCCCGAGCACATCCCTCCACCACGTGGCGCGCCAGAAGACCTCCTCCCAGATGGGCAATCCAGAGATCCCCCAACCACATGGGAAGAAGCAGAAAAAGTCCCACCACCCCGCCCACGGCAAGGGAAATGGAAAGAACCATATCTTTCCACGTAAGGGATTCTTCCTCTCCCAGAGCAATTTCCGCAGATTGGGATATGGCACGCATGCCCACGGTAAGCATCTCCGCCATGGTGGCAACACCCCGAAAAACGGGAAGCTTCCAAAGGCCCCGTTTCGACCAGGAATTGCTGCCCCAGACGGTACTCCAAATATCTCCTTCGGGCTTACGCACGCAAAGGCCCCAACGAGCCTCTCCCCGCATAAGTACCCCTTCGATAACCGCTTGTCCTCCCACGGGGATTTTTTTAGCTTCCCCTGCGGAAGCACCGAACCCCATAAGAATCAGGCCGGCTGCGGAGGAAATTATTCTTCGAGCAACTCTTCTATACTCCGATACGGATTTCCACATGGTCTCTCCTCCTCACAGGAACCCTCAGATACACAAGAAGGCCCCGCCAAAGAAAAGAGAAAAGGAGCCTTCTCTCTTACCTGGCGAAGCATTTCTTTCGCTAAATCCCGAATCTCCCACTGAGCCCGCCGGCAAAGCCGAAGCCGGAAAAAGTGCATCAGCTCCCGGGCATTCATGGTAACCACAAGGGATGTCTCGAAACCATGGGGAAGAAGATATCGGGCATCTTCTTTCGGAATACCCAAAGCACAGAGAGCAAGATATGCTTCATGAGCCTTGCCGCAGGCTTCCTCAAAAATCTTCCGGGCATCTTCCCGACCCTCCACCGAAGGAGGGCATACCACCTTCGGGAACTCCATGGAAACGTATCTCTGACTTTGTTGGCTGAAACTGGCGAGACGATGGCGCACCAGCTGGTGAGAACAGACCCGGCTGATATGATCCACCGCAAAGGAAAAGGAGACGTGTTCAAAGGGAGAAAGGTGCCCGCTCCTGCGTAGCCGTTCCAGAAAAGAACGCACCTGGGAATCCGTCATCTCCTCGGTAAAACGCTCCGCCGCAGTTCCTTTGCTGTAACAAAGCCGAGCGGCCTGGGCCACACAGTAATCGGGGAACGGCGTATGAGCGATCAAACGGACAGAGCTCTTCACGCTTTCCCTCCTCCCTCCGGCATTATTTTATAATTATTTTTTTAAAGCGCAAAAAATGGGGAGCACAGGCCCCCCATTTTCGCACCAGACCTTTTGTCTACTTTTCTTCCTTGCCATACCCCGCAGCGGCGTATTTCTGGCGGAATTTCTCCACCTGCCCCGCCTGCTGGGCCATGCCACGCTTACCGGTGTAAAAAGGATGACAGACGGAGCAAACCCCCATCTTGATCTCTTTCTGGGTAGAGCGGGTTTCAAAAGTATTGCCGCAGGAACACTTTACGATGCATTTCTCATAGTTCGGATGAATTTTATCTTTCATACGGAACACCTCCATAGAATATCTGCACAATGCCACGAACATGCATAATAACACCGAAAGGAAGAGAAAACAAGAGTGTTTTCCCGTTCCTTTCCGGATATAGAGCTAAATATGCATAACCCCCAAGCCGCACCGCTCATGATGGGCCACCGCATGATAAGCGGTGTCTCCCACGATAGCCACAGCCACCCAGCCATCGTTACGAACGATGGCGATCTTAGCCCCCACACTCGCCTCAAGCATACTGGGACTCATAAATCCTCCCGTAGCTTCCAAAGCCGCATGCATGAGGGCATGCATTTCGTTGCTTGTTTTTTCCACCACCCCCGAGTTGAGAGCTGCTCCTACCACCGCTCGGGTTACCTTTTGGGGCAGGCTTCCCGCCAGCCCTCCCACTTCCGTAGCCACAGCCTTCCAGCCGGCTCCGAAAACGCTTTCCCGGATTTTGCTTTCTTCCGCATCATCCGTGGTAGCTGCAAGAATAAGTGCGACCCTTCCTATCTGGCTTCTGTCTTTTATCGCAAAATGCACATGCATTTCAAGTACAGGTACAGACTCCCGGCTTTCCCTTACTTCTTCACGCTCCTGCCGCCTAAAATCTTGCTTGTGCGATGAGAATTCCATATCCTTTTCCTCTCGTTCTATAACGTCCTCTCCGAAATTCTCCTTGTTCTTCCAAAACATAGTCTCCCCTCCCAAATAGCCCCAGTTGCCCTTTCTATGGTACTATAGCATAGTATTCCTTATGGGCCGCTACGCCAAAACAATGAAATGAGGAGAGAAGAGTACTGCAAGTTAACGAAACGACCATGTAAGGATAAGATGGTTGCGCTTTTACTCTTGATGATACCAGCGACTGATAATATACTGTAATGGAGCTTTTGTGAAGGGGGTGATGACAAACAATCTTCACGCTTTTTTCTCTAGGAGTTAGGAGTTTTCGTTTTTTCTTGGGAACACTGCTTATCAGCTGCTGTTCATAATGAGGGGAGGATTTATCGTATGAAAAAAGTAACTCTTTTTGTTCTCACAGTATTCGTTCTTGCCGCAACTTTTTGCGGCGCCGCTTTTGCCAAGGAATTTCTTTCCATCGCCACCGGTGGCACCGGGGGTACCTACTATCCTCTGGGCGGAGGTATCGCGGAAATTCTGAACAGCAACGTTCCGGATATCCAGGTCACTTCCGAGACCGGGAACGCTTCTGTGGCTAACATGAATCTCATCGGCACGGGGCAGATCGAAATGGCTTTCGCTCAGAACGACGTCGCCTTCTGGGCATGGCAGGGCAAGGAAATGTTCAAGAAGCCCTTCCCCAACGTCCGAGGCGTGGCAGTACTCTATCCCGAGCACGTACAGATGCTCACCCTGAAAGATACGGGAATTAAATCCTTCGAAGACATCAAGGACAAGAGGATTTCCGCAGGCGCTCCCGGCTCCGGCGTGGAAGCCGACGTTCGGGCTCTCTTCGACGTAGCGGGAATGACCTACAAAGATGCCAAGGTGGACTTCCTGGACTTTAACAACACCACCTCCCGCTTCAAGGACGGCCAGATCGACGCTGGCTTCGTGGTAGCCGGTTTCCCCACCGCCTCCATCATGGATCTGGCAACCCTGAAGGATGTCGACCTGGTGAGCTTCAGCGATGAATTCCTTGCAAAACTTTCCGAAGCCTATCCCTATTTCGCGAAGAGCATGATCCCCGCAGGAACCTACACCGGCGTGGATCACGATGTACAGACCCCCGCCGTGATGGCCATGCTGGTTTGCCGGGAAGATCTTCCCGAGGACCTGGTTTACAAGATTACCAAGGCCTTCTGGGAGAACGTTCGGGATCTTGACAAGGTGCACGCCAAGGCGAAGAATATCACCCTGGAAACCGCTCTCGAAGGGCTTTCCGTACCTCTTCATCCCGGCGCAGAGAAGTACTACGCCGAAGTCGGACTGGAGATTCCCGAGCTGAAGTAAAAGAGAAAACTCCTAGCATCTCTATTATGTTCTGCTTTAAAAAAACCGTTCACCGGGAAAACTTTCCCTGTGAACGGTTTTCCTTTTTTCAGGAAAAAACCGGGAAAACCTCTGGCTATAATGTCTGAAAAAGCCGCTAAAGAACCCATTTTTGCTCTTTCAGCCTTCGTGCTTGCTGCACCGCACGCTCCGCTTCCACCTTTTCTCCCGCCGCCTTCCGGCGATCCTCTTTGGCAGCCAGAGCAAGAGAAGGATTATCTTCATTCAGAGCCCTTTTTTCCAATTTCAAAGCTTCTTCTTCGGAGGACTGGGATCGACCTTTCACGAAAAGGGCATTCATCTCCTTTTCTCGTTCCCGGGCTTCCGTGGAACGGGCTTCGAAATAGCGCTCCCGATTTTCTGCGGCCTTTTCGAGAACCTCCCGGTGGCTGCGTTCCTTCCAAATTTCCTTGTTTTTTTCGAGGCCTTGCTTTACGGTTTCCTGATGCCGCTCCATCATGTCATCCTGGGCACGGTACAAATTATCCACCGCTTCCCGAAGGGCTTTTGCAAGATCTTCTTCCTTGGAAGTCTTTTTCTTTCCCGAGCCATCCATGAAAAAAGCTTTCGCACCGATACGGTTCACAGGATCCACGGGCTCCCCCCCCTTTCGGACAAGTTCCCTCATTGTCTATTGTATCGGACAAAAAAGGAAAAAGTTAAGGCAATGGGAAAAAGGGAGAGGGCTTCCGGAAAAATCCGGAAGCCCTCTCCCTTTTTCGTATAAATCGAAATGCTTCAATATCCTTTTACATGCCGAGATAGGCTTTCTGTACTTCTTCGCTCGCCAGAAGATCCCCGGCGGCTCCTTCGAGAACGATTTTTCCCGATTGAAGCACGTATCCCCGATCGGCGATTTCGAGAGCGTCCTGGACCATCTGCTCTACCAAAAAAACCGTAATACCCGCTTTTTTGATATCCTTGATGGTTTCCATCACTTTTTCCACCAGGGAAGGCATGAGCCCCAGGCTCATCTCGTCTATCATGATAAGTTTCGGCATGCTCATGAGCCCCCGGGCGATGGCAAGCATCTGCTGTTCTCCACCGCTCATGGTTTCCGCAGTTTGCGACAATCGTTCCTTTACCCGGGGAAAAAGGGAGAGCACGAAATCCAGGCGTTCCTCCACCTCTTTTTCGTCTTTCTGGAGATACGCCCCGAGAAGGAGATTTTCCCGTACCGAAAGTTTTCCGAAAAGGCGGCGTCCCTCGGGAACATAACAGAGCCCCTTCTGCACCATGCTGGCCGCGGGCAATCCCGCCACGTCCTCTCCGCAAAAGGAGATGTTCCCCTGCCAGGGACGCATAAGCCCCGACAGGCAGCGCATGGTGGTACTTTTTCCCGCGCCGTTGGCACCCACGAGAGCCACCACTTCTCCGGGTTCCACATGGAAAGAGAGGTCGTAAAGCACCGCCACGTCATCATATCCTGCCCGAAGGTTGCTTACCTTAAGCATGAGAGGCTCCCTCCTTCCGCTCTTCCATTTTCTTCTGGCGTTCCGCATATTTTTTGCCCAGGTACGCCTCGATAACTCTTTCGTTCTTGACCACCCGATCCGGAGAATCTTCGGCTATTTTGCATCCTCCATCGAGAACCACCACACGATCCGCAA
This sequence comes from Synergistaceae bacterium, assembly GCA_036769705.1. Taxonomy (GTDB): domain Bacteria; phylum Synergistota; class Synergistia; order Synergistales; family Aminiphilaceae; genus DAIPKP01. The sequence goes on along the minus strand of DAIPKP010000013.1, from coordinate 7,437 downwards.
TGGGCATGATGGCTTCCATAATGTGCTCCACCATAAGGAGCGTCACTCCCCGCTCCCGAAGCTTCAGCATAAGCTGCACCGCATGGTTCACTTCACTGGTGGTAAGTCCCGCCATGACTTCGTCGAGAAGAAGAATCCGGGGGCGGGTAGCCAGAGCTCGGGCAACCTCCAGGCGTTTCTTGTCTCCGATGGTAAGAGAAGACGCGTTGGCCTCTCTGCGATGTTCCAGCTCGCAAAGGCTGATAACCTCTTCCGCGATCTCCCGAGCCTTTCGGGTATCCTGGGTACGGCAGAAAGCGCCTACCATCACGTTTTCCAGGACCGTCATTCCACGAAGGGGCTTCACCACCTGAAAGGTTCGGACCAATCCCATCTGGCATATCCGATGAGGCGAAAAACCCGCCACATTGGTCTTCTCGAAGAAAATTTCCCCTTCCGAGGGAGCGTAGGCACCGCTCACGCAGTTGAAAAGAGTGGTTTTCCCCGCTCCTTTGGGGCCGATAAGCCCCACGATGGACCCCTCCTCTACCGAAAAGGAGACATCGTCGTTCGCAAGAAGGGCTCCGAAACGCTTGGTGACATTTTTTACTTCCAGCAGGGCCATATTATTTCACCTCCCCGGAATCCTGGTTCTTTCCGGAATCTTCGGGGTTCCGGGATTTTCCGAAGCGGTGCATTATTCCGTAAAGAATGCCCATCACTCCCGTGGGTTGCTTGATAACCACCACGATGATAAGCAAACCGAAGATGATGAGGTCCACCCCTCCTCCGGTTCCGCCAAGCCAGATTCGGCTGTATTCCTGGAGAGGAATGAGAATCGCCGCTCCCAGCAAGGGCCCCCAGAAGAAGCCGCATCCTCCGAGAATGGTGATAAGCACGAATTTCATGGACATATCAAGCGACATTACCATGGGAGGATCCACCCGGAAGTTGTACTGAGCGTAGAAAGCTCCGCAGAGAGCCGCAAGAAAGGCGGAAATGCCCATGGCCGCAAGCTTGACCCTGGTGCTGTTCACTCCCAGGGATTCCGCCGCTTCCTGGCCTTCCCGCACCGCCCGGAGATAGTACCCCATGCGATGTTCTTCGATCCAGCGAACCACTCCGAAAACAATGCCGAGCAAAATGAGAGCTCCGTAAAAGTAGTATTTCTTGCTGTCATACCATACGAAGGTAAGCCATCCTTCCTCCGTAAGACCGTAATCGAGTCCCAGGGCTCCTCCGATCCAGTCCCACACCATGAAAAGGCGATTGAAAATCTCCACGATGGCGAAGGTGGCTATGGCAAAGTAGTGTCCGCTGAGCTTGAAGCAGGGAAAGCTGATGGCCATGGCTACCAGGGCCGCGAGAACGGCTCCGATAAGCACCCCAGGCCAGGGAAGAAGGCCGTATTTCACCACCGCCATTCCCGCTCCGTAGGCTCCGATACCGAAGAACACCGAATGGCCGAAGGATACCTGGCCGCAGTATCCCCCTATGATGTTCCAGGCCTGAGCCATGCTGGCGTAAAGAAGAATGAGGATCATCACATGGTAGGTAAATCCACTGGTGATGAGCCCCGGGACCTGGGGGAGAACGGCGAGGATGCCGAGAAAGAGAAGAAAAAGCAGGGTTCGTCCTTTATTTTTCATAACCCTCACCACCCGAAAAGTCCCTTAGGTCGGACGAAAACCACCACGAGATAGAGCCCGAAGACCGCCACGTATTTGAAAACCGGGGCGATATAAAAACCGCTGAAGGCCTCTACCAAACCGATGAGAAGCGAGGCGAGAAGGGCTCCGGGAATGCTTCCGAAACCTCCCATGGCAACGCAGACGAAAGCGAGAAGGCTGAAAAGTCCTCCTACTTCAGGGTGCACCGCAAGGTACGAGGGCATCAGGCCTCCCGCTATTCCCACGCAGGCTCCTCCCAAACCGAAGACCAGGGTGTAGATCCATTCGGTGCGTATTCCCATGAGCTCCGCCGCTTCCTTATCCATGGCGGTAGCTTGAATCGCCCATCCAAGGCGGGTACGTTTCATGAGATAGTAGAGAAGAAGCACGGTCACAAGAGCGAACAATCCCGTCACAAGCTGAGGAAGAGGAACGATAATTTCGCCGATAAGAAAGGTTTTCCCCCCTAGAATGGAATCGTGAAGAATGCGAAAGTTCGGCGAAAAACGGTTGAGGCAAACGTTTTTCAGCAACATGGAAAGGCCGAAAGTCGCCAAAAGGGCGGACATGGCGGATTTACCAATCGTATGTTTGATAATGAGACGGTAGGTAAGAGCTCCGACGATAAAAACGAAAACCCCTGAAGCCACCCAGGAAAAGAGAGGGCTCACATGCATGATGAAACCTATCCAGTAGGAGACATACATGGCCACCATGAGAAATTCCCCGTGAGCGAAATTGATGACATCCATAACTCCCCAGATCAGGCTCAGACCGGTAGCCACGAGGGCGTAAATCATGCCGTTCAGAAGCCCGTCCAGGGCAATCTGCAGAAAAAGCGTCATGCCTTTCGGGTTCCTCCTTTCGATACAGTACCACCATGCGGCACTCGGGTTTCCCGAAAAATACGGAAGTTCCTCCCCAAAGGGCAGTAAAAAGGGGGCTTCGGAAGCCCGGTTTCCCGTTGGGTTTTCCTCTGCCCCCCGTACAATCCGTATTATTCCCCGAAGGGAACTGCCGCACACCTATCCAGGCATGCCTGGATTCGAAACAACCTAGCGATCGCTCCAGGGAACCATGGGAACCACGGGCTCCACGTCGGCAAGCTCGCTGGGGAAGATACGCTTATAGCTTCCGCCCTGAAGCTGTGTAATCATGCTCATGGCCTTGGAGTTCTGGCCTCCGGGGATGAAAGCCACTTTGCCGCCCATGGAAAGAGGGGATTCCCAAGTATTGGCGTAGAGAGTCTCCGCCACTTTGTCATAATCGAGGGTTCCCGCTTTTTCGATGGCCTGGGCGAGAATGAAGGTAGCCACGGCCTCCTGAATGGAGTCGCTGTCGAAGGGAACGCTGGGATCGGTTTTGGCCATGTAGATCTTCTCCACCGCCGCCACCGCAGGCATGAGCTCCGCGAATTCCGGAGAATAGCCGGTGCCGCCCATAAAGTAATTCGCGTCATCCTCGAGCTGCTTGGCGATCATGGGATCCTGATAGCCCGTGCAGTAATTCAGGGCTACCTTGGGAAGCCAATTGACCTTCTTCATGGTGCGCACCCAAAGGGTATAATCGCCGCCCAGGCAGGCTCCGAAAACGACATCGGGATTATCCGCCTTGAGAGTGGCCACTTCACTATCCAAGTTGGTAGCTCCGGGGTTGAAAGCCACATCCGAAACGATCTTGAATCCTGCATCCTCCGCAGCCTTCCGGCCTTCTTCGGCAGCATGTTTCCCGAACTCGGTATTTTCGTAGATGAGTCCTACCGTAACAAGTCCCGCATCCCGGTCTTCGTTAAGCCACTTCATAACTTCCACAAATTCGAGGGATTCCGTCTCGTCCGTGGGAGCCATGCGGAAAAAGCGGGTAAAATCTCTCTTGGTAAGAGCTGCGGAGCTGGAGCATCCGCACATGAAGAGTTTTTTCTTGCGCTCCGCCACAAAGCTTGCAGGCTTGGTCACCGCACTGTTGTAGCTTCCGATGATGGCGTAAACCCCTTCCTGATCGAAAAGGCGCTCCGCTTCGGACTTTCCTACATCGGGCTTACCCTGGCTATCCGCATGAATCAGCTCGATCTTGTAGCCGTCGAGAATGCCCTCCTGCTCCGCCAGAGGAACCTGAAGCTCCGGATGGCTGTTATTGATAACTTCCACCGCAGTCTCCACCGCAGCCTGGCAACGCTGCCCCGCCAAGGCACAAGGGCCGGTAAGCGGGAAGAGGGTTCCGATCTTGATCACCTTATCCGCCGCAAAAGCCGCTCCGGAAAAGGCAAATGCCACCAGAAGCCCTAAAAGCATGATTCTACTCCACGATTTTCTCATTACGAAGTCTTTCCTCCTTCCAAATATGTGAAATCTACCAAAAAAACACTCCGGGACACATCGAACGCCTTGCACATTGTATCCCAACCATTGTTATTATACTGTAACACCGTTTTTTACGTCAACAAAAATGAGGGAATTCCATTCAAGTGCGAATATTCTTTACAACGCAAGGGCTTTTTCGCATCTTTTCCATCAGATCTTATTCTGTGGTAAAGTATCACGAAAGCTCCGCCAAAATGTGGAAACCCTTTTTCTTGCACATTCCTGTACGGGGTAAGTTGGTTTCTTTCTTCATGCTTCATGGTGCAGATATGTTTAGAAAAGAGGTGTTCTATATGCACTCTCTCGTAGTATATTACTCCCTTCAAGGAAACACCAGATTTATAGCGGAGAAGATAGCCCAGGCAACGGGTTCCAGCATTCTGGAGCTTCAACCCGTGAAAGACATTCCTTCCCGGGGATTTATGAAATATATCCTGGGCGGCAAGGCGGCTCTTACAAAAACACACCCTCCGCTGAATCCTCTCTCCCGAAATCCACAGGAATTCGACCTTCTCTTTCTTGGGACTCCCGTGTGGGGCTGCACTCACGCTCCGGCTTTCAACACGCTCTTTGCGGAACACCCCTTTTTCGGCAAGGATGTGGCATTTTTCTGCTGTCACGGAGGGGGGATGGGTTCGGTCTTTTCAAAAATGGAGACGGCTCTTCCCAAGGGAAACCACCTTATCGGCTCTACGGATTTTCAAGACCCCCTAAAAAAAGATCCTTCTTCTTCCGCCTGCCGGGCAAGTGCATGGGCTCAGGAAATACTCAAAAAAGCGGAAAAGGAGGAAAACTGAAACCCCTTTCTTCTCCTCCTCTCAAGGAAGCCTCGAAAAAATCTGGATCTGTTCCTTTTCCAGGGAAAGGGATATAATGATTTTCCGTAATTTTTTCGAACATGCTTTTCATGGAGATGATTCCCTGTGCATCATGGACATTATAGAATTTCCGGGGTCGTTCAAGGAGTGGGATTCCGCCCTTTTTGCAAAATTCTCGCGGACGCTCTGAACCTTTCCGGCAGCGTCCGCAATACAGGAAGAGGTGTGGAAATTCACCTTTTCGGTTCTCGAAAAGATATAAAGCACTATATGGAGGAGCTTACCCGAAAAGCCCCTCCCCTGGCGGAAATTGAAAAGAAGGAACTCCTTCTTCAGGAAGAGGTGCCGCAAGCTTCTTTTCCCGAAGGATTTTCCATTCTTTCGAGCGATCCCCAAAACAGGGGAGAGAGCTTCATTCCTCCGGATATCGCTACGTGTAAAGATTGCAGAAGAGATTTGGGAACTCCCGGCAATCCCCGGTATGCCTATCCTTTTACGAACTGCACCAATTGCGGTCCTCGATTTACGATTATCCGAAGCCTTCCCTACGATCGCCCCAACACATCCATGGATTCCTTTCCGCTCTGTTCCTTCTGCGCGGAAGAATACCACGATCCGGGAAACCGGCGCTATCACGCCCAACCCGTGGCATGCCCGAATTGCGGCCCTCTTCTTTACGGCTCTCACTCCGGAGGCATTACCTTCATGGAAGATCGGGCCCTGGATGTTGCTGTAGAGGTACTTCAAAAGGGAGGCCTGGAGGCCATCAAGGGGCTCGGAGGCTTTCATCTCGCCTGCGATCCTGGAAACGAGACGACTCTCAAACGATTGCGGCATCATAAAAGGCGGCGGGACAAACCCTTCGCTCTCATGGCGGCAAATCTCGATGCGGCGGAAGAACTTGTTCTTCTTGGAGAAAAGGAAAGAGAACTTCTCGCCTCTCCTCAGGCTCCCATCGTTCTCTGCCCTCTTCGAAAGAATGCTCCCATCTCTCCTCTGGTGGCACCGGGGCAATCACGATTGGGGATCATGCTCCCCTACACACCTCTTCACATCTTGCTCCTCAAAAACTTCTCTTCCCTGGTTATGACCAGCGCCAACTATAGCGGAGATCCTCTTCTCACTGGAAACGAAGAAGCCTTGAAACTTCTCCTGGAAGGTCACGTGGATTTAGTGCTCTGGCACCTCCGGGAGATCGTTCACCCCCTGGATGACAGCGTTATGGCCCCATGGGAAAAAGACTTTTTCTTTCTTCGCCGTGCCCGGGGATATGTTCCGAATCCCTTTTTCCTGAAAAAGAAAACCCCCTCCATCTGCGCCGCAGGAAGCGAAATGAAAGGAACCTTCGCACTCTCTCAAAACACCACGCTTCTCGTAAGCCCCTATCTGGGAGATCTGAAAAATCTCGGAACCCATGAGCTCTACAAAAAATCTCTCCGGCATTTTCTCGAACTTTTCCACTACTCCCCGGAATATTTGGCTTACGATATGCACCCTCAATATCTCTCCACCAAAGCCGCCTCGGAGGTTCTCGGAATATCTCCGTACGACCCTCTGCGGGCTTTTCCCGTACAGCATCATCACGCTCATCTTGCGAGCTGCCTTTTCGAACACTCCCTGGAAGGCCCCGCCCTGGGAATTATTCTTGACGGCACAGGGTATGGCACGGACGGCACCATATGGGGAGGAGAATTTCTGCTGGGAGATTGTGCCTCTTTTTCCCGGCAAGGCTCCCTGCGACCCTTTTCCCTTCTCGGAGGCGACCGGGCGGCATTGGAGCCCTGGCGATCCGCGGCTTCGCTTCTTATGGAAAGCTTCTCCCTCCAGGAAGCCCGAAACTATCTTCTCTCACTCTGGCCTCGGGAAAAACCCTTTTTCGATAGTATGCCCTCTCTTCTTTCCGCAAGCCTTCTCACAACATCTACGGGGCGTTTTCTCGACGGTATCAGCGCTCTTCTTACGGGGAAAAAAGAAAGCTCCTACGACGGGCAGGCTCCTATGGAGCTGGAAGCTCTCGCCCGGGATCCCTTCGCGAAAGAGGCTCCCTTTGTAATATACGAACAGAATGACATGCTCCGTGTGGATTGGCGTCCCGCGGTAAGGTGGGTTATGGAAAACAAGAAATTTCTTTCCAAGGAGAGCCTGGCCACGGGAATTCACAAGGGCTTGGCTTCCGCTTTGGCAGAAACCGCCAAAGCTCTCTGTTCAACCGGGGGTATCTCCAAAGTAGCTCTATCGGGAGGAGTATGGCAAAATAGGCTTCTTCTCGATGAAACCTGGAAGAAGCTGGAAAAATATGGCCTTTTCCCCCTGGCTCATCGGAAAATAGCCCCCAATGATGAGGGAATCTCGGTAGGACAGCTTGTAATCGCCGCAAAAATGCTGGAAAAAGGAGCAAGCTGAGCTTAAAGCTCCGTTCGAAGCAGTTTCAAGGGCTCCGTTGCGAAGTGGAAACATCCAAAGCCGAAAGAGATATGGCGGGAAAAGATATGCGGCAGAAGAAAGCGGGCAGAACAAAGGGCAAAAGCCAGAAGCTCCGGAACTCTTCTTTCAAAAAGAGTTCCGGAGCTTCTGGCTTTTCTGTCTGCGCATTCCTTCGGCAAAGATCTT
>DAIPKP010000253.1:0-1404 GCA_036769705.1 Synergistaceae bacterium | reverse complement strand
AGATGAACACAGATGTAAAAACCGAACCCTGCTTTCGAGGTTTTGCCTTGTAATCTGTGAAATCTGTGTAATCTGTGGATATCGGTTTTCCCGGTTGAGTCCTCTGAAACGAGGAATTTCGTACATTTTAAAAATAGCGGACTGATATTGAATTTTTCCTTTACACCCCTTCTTTCCTCAAGTAACATGCGAGGCTATTATGCGGAATTTCCCGCATTCCCGGACCTTGGCAACGTTTTTGGACTCCGGGAAAGAATTTGGATTTTCCAGGAGCAACGATGATACGGTGCGGCAACATCCTTTTGCCCTGGGGGATCATGGGAGGACGAGGGTATTGGAACATTTTCGGAATAAAAAAGTGGCCATTCTCGGAGCGGGCATTATCGGAGGGGCCATGGCTCAGGCTCTGGCACCCTACTGCGAGGTAACCGCCACGAGGAGAAATATCGAAAAGCTGCGGTATCTGGAAAAAATGGAGATTCGTATCTCCTCGGATAACCGGGCCGCCGCGGAAGAGGCGGATGTGGTTATCGTGTCGGTAAAGCCCAAACAGGTGGTGCCGGTTCTCCTGGAGCTCCGGGGAGCCCTGGAGAACAAAACGGTGATTTCCATGGCCGCCGCCATTCCCCTGGATATTATGAAACAGACCGTTCCCGAAGCGCACTATATCCGGGGCATGACGAACACCGCCGTACAGATTCGCCGGGCCTTCACCATCTTTACCTGTGATTCCGAAGTGGCTTCCCGGGAAAGGGATATGGTGCGGGCTCTCTTCGGGCATCTCGGAGAGTTCGAGGAGGTGGAGGAACAGTATCTGGACGTGCTTACCGCCATGTCCGGTTCCGGCCCCGCATATCTCTATACCGTACTGGAGGCCATGATTTACGGAGCTCTCCGGGTGGGGCTCCCCCGGGATCTGGCTCTCAAGGCGGCGGCGAATACCTTCATCGGAGCGGCACATCATCTTCTCTCTTCGGGAAAACACCCCGCGGAGCTGCGGGACCAGGTGGTTACCCCCGGCGGCGTTACCATCGAGGGAATTTACGAATTGGAGGATGGTCGCATCCGTACGGCTTTCATGAAAGCCGTAAGCGCGGCCTCCCAAAAGGCCACGGTCATTGCGGAGGACATTCGGAAATATGCGGAAGAACAGCTTGCTCGGGAGAATCGCAAAAACTGAAAATTTTTTGCAAGACCCCTTGTGAAAGATTTTGCCGCAATCCGGAGATCCTCGAAAAGGGCTCCGGATTTTTCTTTTTTCTGTAGGCGCAGGTCTTCAAGAGGCATGAGGGAACCGAAGAAAACTTTTCGTTTCCCGAATAAACAGGGGTATAATGAAAAAGAGAAGAATCCCATACCGTAAACTTTGATAATTTCTTGCGTTGTTTCATGTGAAACATGAGG
>DAIPKP010000111.1:0-6708 GCA_036769705.1 Synergistaceae bacterium | reverse complement strand
CAATTCATCCCGCCACCTTAGAGGTGGAGGATTTCTTGCCACTTATGGGTTAAAAGAAGCTATTTGCGGATTTCTTCCAACACCCGGTCCGTGTCGGGAATAAGGCCTTCGGAATAGGAAAGCGAGCGCAACATCACATCCATGGGAACCGAGGGAAGAGGAGAAAGCCCTCGGAAACGCTCTTTCATACGCTCCGCCACCACCTGAGCTCCTTCAAATCCCGTATGAGGAAGAAGCACCAGTATGCCGCCGTCATCGAGACGCCCTATCATATCCACCACCCGGATACTCTCCACGGCCTCCCGGGTTACAAAACGGAATGCGTCTTCCACCGCTCCCGTCCCCCCGGCCTCTTTCAAAGCATCCTGGTTCTGGATGTTCAGGTACAACAAGGATATGGGATAGGAATAACGGCGGTTTCTGCTAAGTTCCACGGAAACCTTTTGCAGGAAGGTGTTCCCTTGAGCAAGTCCCGTTACGGAATCCGTGGTGGAGAGCCCCACCATACCCCCGATAAGCCGATAACGCTCCGCCATGGAAGAGACCTGGGGCCAAACCCCCTTGAAGATTTCGCGCTCTATGCGGGAAATCCGATTTCCCTCTCCGGAAAAACCCAGAAAAAGCATGGGCTGCGCACCCTCGACAAGGGTCCCTGCGAAAAAAGAAGCTATTTTCTGTTTCCCAAGTGCTTCCGACCAGGGAGAATCTTTCATTCCCGCATGAATCCACCAGCATGTGCGGCCTTTAATTTCAAGCCCTCCGAAACGTACGCCCATCTGCTCTTCCTCCGCATGGAAAGCCTTGAGAAGAGCGGCCATCCGGTAATTGTCCTCGTCCCCTTTTTCGCCTCCGTTATAGGCCGTAAGGACCCAACGCTCTTCTCCGGAATTCCACGAAAGCACTCCGGTCCAATCGAAATGCAAGGCCTCTCGAAGTGTAGCGGTGAGAGGGGAAAACATTTCTCTGGCACTATAAAGCTGCGCAAGCTCTTCCAATTTTTGCCCCAGGAGCTCCCGCTCCTCGAGGATTTTTTTGCTCGTTCCGGATTCCAGAAAGAAGACAAACCATCCGTTGGCATCCTCAAAAAGAGCGTAGGTAACGATTTCATCTCCTCCGAAGAGAGACCATATTCCTTTGCTCCATCCCGGATTCCCCGTGAAAAGGAGCTCCAAGGTCGGAGATGGCACGGAAGAACCGTCTTCCTCGCAAAAAGAGCTCTCCGCGAAAAGCTCCTTTCCGTCACAAGGATAGGAAAGATATTTCTTCTGTTTTTCCAAAAGGCCTGCGAACGAGAGATTTCCTCCGTGTATAACGATCTCTTCCTCATTGCGTTGCCCGTAAAAGACAGGGCCGGGCATTATTTCATGCCATGCCGTATCCTGCAGCACATGTACCAAGGGATCCTGTTTCTTATACTTTTCCACGGTATATCCCCCCTCGAAACATACTCCTCTTTTCGCTTTATCCCTTTTCAGGATAACTAGGATTGTACCAAAACATGGCGCTATGGCCATCTCTTTTTATGGGATATAATGAATCCCACAAGGTTTCTCTCGAGAAACCTGCTAAAGAAAGGAGTTTTTACTGACATGAAGCAGAAAAAGCGCTTTTTCATGGCAATGTTCACGGTAACTTTTTGCCTTCTCTTCGCAAACCTGGCGCAGGCTGCGAAATCTCCCCAGACCATTATCAACGATTCCGTACTCACTCTCAAGGAGATGCTGAATCAAAACGATGTGGGAGCCATGGGAGATACCCTGCGAGGAGCCAAGGGCGTAGCTATTTTCCCCTCGGTGGTCAAGGCGGGATTCGTCCTGGGAGGCCGTTTCGGAGAGGGGCTTATTCTTCGCAAGGAAGGGAATTCCTGGAACGGCCCGAGCTTCGTGGATATGGCGGGAGCTTCCTTCGGGCTTCAGATAGGGGTCCAATCCACCGCCCTGGTTCTGGTTATCACCAATGAGCGGGGCATGCAGGGTTTCGTGGGAGACAAGATAACCCTGGGAGGAGACGTCTCCGTAGCTGCAGGGCCCGTGGGCAGAGAGGCCCAGGCCGCCACGGACGGGAAGCTGCAAGCTTCCATCTACAGCTATTCCATGAGCAAGGGACTCTTTGCGGGGATGTCCCTGGAGGGGGCCTCCATCAGCACCCAGCATGAGAAAAACACCAAATACTGGGGAAAAACCATGCTTCCCTCGGAAATTCTCAAAACCAGGGCATCCAAAAAAGATATGGCGGAGCTTCTCCAGGCTCTCAACAATCTGATCTCCAAATCCAGCAAGTAAGAGCGAAAAAAGATCAAAAAAGAGCGGAAAGGCAAATCTCCCCGGAGGAGCCCTCCGCTCTTTTGCATGCATCCTCCCGAGGATATGCCTGTAAATCCCGTTTCTCCGAAACACCTCTTCACTGCGGCTCCGGGGTGCACAACACTTCGAACGTAACGGAGCTCGTCTGCCCCTCTCCGTCGGTAACCGAAAGCCTGTGCTTTCCCTCTTCGAGAGGCCAGAAATACGGTTCCTCTCCCTCTTCCTGCTTTCCCCGGAAAATACCGTCTACGTACCAAAAATAGGGAGGCACGCCTCCCTCGGTACGGCAGGGGATTTTTTCTTCTCTTTCGAGAATGGCGAGAATCCGTACGTTATGCTGGGGAGAAATGATGGACAGTTTTCCCGAAGACTCCCGAAGAAGGCCTCCCCGCTCATAGCCCCGAAGCTCCCGGGGCCAGCGGACTATATTTTTTCCATCCTCCACACCGTGAAGAGAGCAGGTTCTTCCCGAGGAAATTCCGGGAATATACCATCCCATGGATGTGGCGGGACAAGCCTCGCCGGGAGGCAATCCCGAAAGCACGCAAATCTCTCTTCTCGACACGTCTTCCGGAGGAGTAAACCAGGAAGCCTCACGAGTAAGAGCGAGCACAATTTCCACGGCTCCGGGAGCGGCGGCCCGAATACCCGCCACTCCCAAAAGAGGGCTTCCCGCAGGATCTCCCACCCAAACCCCCACGGTATATTCCGGCGTATAGGCCACGGTCCAGGCATCCCTCATGCCGTAGGAAGTTCCTGTTTTAAGGGCGATCCGGATTTTTTGTTTCGCCAACAATCTCTGGGTCGTAAGAGGAAGCCTTTCGGGTTCGGAAAGACACACAGTCGTGAGAAAAGCGGCCCCGGAAGAGTATATGCGTTCCCCGAAAAGCATTTTTTTCGAACCCCCCGGCTCCTGCCGAAGCCATCTCAGAAAAGGAAGCCTTCCTCCCGAAGAGAAGACTCCAAAGGCCCGAACCAGCTCCTCCAGGGTTACCTCGCATCCTCCAAGAACCAGGGCATCTCCGTAATGAGAGGAATCTTCGGTAAAACCGGAGAAACCGAGCCGTTTCAACTGTGCCAAAAAAACGTTGCCCCGAATCATCCGGAGCACCCGGACGGCGGGAACGTTCAGAGAGAGGCTCAAAGCCTCTTTCACGGCAACGGGGCCTCGGAAAATACGATCGAAGTTCCGGGGATGCTTCCCCTCGAAGCCATAGGGAGTATCCGCCAGAAGGGAGTCCGGCGTAAGATAGCCCCTATCAAAGGCGGCGGCATAGACAAAGGGCTTGAGCGCCGAGCCGGGAGAACGGAGCACTCGAGAGCAATCGATCCAGCTTCCCGGAGTATTTTCTCCCCATCGGACGTTGCCCACGCAGCCCCGGATCATGCCGGTAGCGTTTTCCATCACCAGGGCCGCCAGGGTTACGTGGGAGCCGAACCCCCGGATATGCCTGGCACAGATGCGCTGCAGCTCCTCCTGAATCTCCTTGTTCAAACTGGAATAAATGTGTTTCTCCCCGGGATGCTCCCGGCGAAGGCGTTCCGATGCCAGAGGCGCCAGGGAAGGAAAGGACCGCATATTCCGTGGCAGAGGCTCCTCCAAAGCGACAGCATAAGCGGTTGCATCGAGAAGATTCCGTTCCAGGAGGAGAGCGAGAATGGCATCCCGCCGTTTCTTCGCCCCCTGGTAATTGCGATCCGGCCGGTATGCGGTAGGCCCCTTGAGAAGCCCCACCAAAAGGGCGGCCTCCGCGGGGGAGAGGCTTTTGCACGATTTGCCGAACCATCCCAAAGAGGCCGCCTCGACTCCCCGAAGCATGCCCCCGAAGAAGGCTTTGTTGAGATAGAGCTCCAGGATCTCCTCCTTCGGAAGGGCCCGTTCCACCGTAAAAGCCTGGCGGAACTCGTCCAGTTTCACTTCCAACGTACGGGGGCGGGGAAAGGTGAGGCGAATAAGCTGGGATGTAATGGTGGACCCTCCGGAAATCACCTCTCCCGCCTGTAGATTCTGGACCGCTGCGCGAAAAAGAGCGAGAAAATCCACTCCCGCATGGGAAAAGAAACGACGATCCTCCACGGCCACGGCTATTTTGGGAAGCCATTCCCCCATCTCATCCAGGGAAACCGGAAGACTCCAATCGCCTTCGGAAGTAGGCCATACCCGGAGCAGTTCTCCCTTTGCATCGAAAACCCCCGGAGAAACAGGACAGTCTCGCACCGCTTCGAGAGAGATCGCGGGCCAGGTAGCATACAGAAGGAGGGTGCCCCCTCCGAAAAAAAGCACGGCTCCAAGAAGGCACCCCCACAAAACCTTGCGACGCAAAGGTAATTTCATTGCCTACGGTTTGATCTCGAGTGTTCCTGCCTGGCCCAGGGCCTGGAGGCTGGGATCGTACATGGCTTCCGCCGCCACGGGAGGCACCGTGAAAATTCCTGCCGTCACCCCCCGAACTCGGTAGGAATACTGCAACGCTTCTCCCTTGTCCAAATAAGACACGAAGAGCAAAAGCCGATCATCCCGAATCTCCTCGCGTACCGAAACGTACCGCTTGCTTCCTTCAAGGGCCGCGGCGAGGCGAGGATTATCGATCTCCAATCCTCCCGGTAAAAGATCGGAAAGTACCACGTGTTCCACCGGGCGATCCGAAAGAAGCTCCAGCCGGACTTCCAGCATCTCCCCCTGGTTTATCGTATCCCCCTGCTTGAGGGAAGTACCGTCCCTCCTGTGATAGCTTCGGGATACCGAAAGCCCCTGTTTGCTGGGCTTGGGCGCCTCCTGGGGAACGCCCTCCACGGACCAGGAATAGTAGACCCGTCCCTCTCCCGCGCAGGAAAGCACCGGAGCGGTCATGGCGTCCAGGGAAAGGGCCTTGCTCTCTCCCTGCCGAATTTCCAGGAGCTTTTCTCCCGACGGGGAATGGAGTTCCGCCACGAAGGGTTTCCTCTCCTGCCGGGTGCTCCGGAAATAACGTCCCAAAGCCACCGCGGAGAAGGCGTTTTCCTGGGTATTTTGCCAAAGCCCTTCCCGAGCCGCCTGAATAAGCTGCTGGGCCAGCAATGCCGCCTGTTCGGACCGGGGATCCAGGTGCAGCCGCATCAAAAGGGCGAGAGCGGTATTGCGAACTCCGGAATCGAAAACACCCCCTCCGGAAGGAGGCGTATCGATACGTATCGCGGTAGTTCCCAAAAGCGAAGAAGCTACATCCTGCCGCCCCTCCAAGGCATAGGCCCCGGCGAGAAAAATCCGGGCGGTTTCCGTGAGCTTGTCCTGATGCTCCCGGAAATGTTCCATCCATGCGAGAGGAGGCTCTCCCGAAAGAGCGAGCACGTACATGCCATAAGCCTTGGTAGCGTTCAAACCCGCATATTCCTGATCGGTCATGGAGCTATATTCCTGGGGAAGAAGCCTTCGGATCCACTCCAGTACGCCTCTCAGGCTTTCTTCGGGAACATCATACCCTTCCCGGGAAGCTTCCCAGAGAAGATGCCCCGCATAGACGGATCCCCAGAAAAATCCCGTATCCCCTCCGGGCCAGAAGGAGAAGGAACCATCGTAAAGCTGCATGGCGAGAACCCGGCGTAACGCTTCTTCCACCTGCCGGCGGTTCTCCTGAGAATCCACCATAAGGGGATCAAGATCTTTCACGATTTCCGGAAGAGCCACCAGGGGCCAAATACCGGAAATCGTCTGCTCGAGGCATCCGTAAGGATAGGAGGCAAGATACTGCAGAGCCGCGGAAAGATCCGCCACGGGAGTTCCCGAACAGGCCAGCACTCCCCGAAGAGTACCGGGGAACCAGGTGCTGCCGAAATCGAGGACCGCTTCGGAGCCCCCCGCCACGGCACCGCCTCCGGTACTCCGGATCAGGGGATAGGGAGGCCTCACGGGAAGCTCGGTAACCTCCTCCATAACCTCGTCGTTCCAGGAAGCGGTAATGCGCAGTCTTCCCACTCCGGAGCTTTTCGAAGCCTCCAGGGGTATATCCATGCGCTCTCCCTGGGATTCCGGAGCGAGAGTGAGCCGGAACATGTCGGGACCTTTGTAGATTAAAGGTTCCTCCGCGGCAATGCGTACCTCCACTGCGGTATACTCCTTGGATTTGGAGAAGAGAGTAAGAGGCATCTTGAAAACATCTCCCGGCGCCAGAGCACGGGGCAGGGTACTCTGCAGCACCACATCCCGGGCCACCAGAAGCTCCTTCTCTCCCGATCCTACGGAGGCACCGCCTCCGGCCACCGCCATCACCCTGAGGGTGCCGCTGAATTCCGGAAGCTGGAACCGGGCCTGGATATGCCCCTCCGCATCCGTCTCCAAGGGCCCTTCAAAAAGCGCCACGGGCTTGAACCGACGAGCCTGCACGGGGGAAAGCCCCTTGGCGAAAGCCATTTCGCGTCCCTCTCCTCC
>DAIPKP010000252.1:0-1408 GCA_036769705.1 Synergistaceae bacterium | reverse complement strand
GGTGAAAGGATGCCCCGGTAGTTGGACAAGTTACACAGATAATTTGACATGCTCGTAAACTTCCATAATCCATACTTCGTTGCCATCCGCAAAGTTGAAACATTCCGCTTCAATGGGAGCCCATTTGTAGGTTTCAACCAGCTTTCCGAGAAGTTCCACCCCTTCTCTCGCGGTGGCCACCCTTTCCACCACCACATCCATTATATATTCGTAATTGATCAGTCCCTTGCTGCTGAACATCACCTCTTTGACTTTTTTGCCATATTCCGTGCTGGTATCGATGGGGCAGGTGGTTTCCCCGAGAGAAACCCCCTTCTCGTTCATCACGTACCCCCCCAAGGTCTGGTACGTATGAGCTACCTGAGGGATAGTTCCATACTCTTCCCCTATGCTTCGAAGGGCTCCCTCTTCCCAATCCTTGGCAGGAACGATACGATTATGCCAATTACAGCCGCCGCAATCACAATTGTAGGATGTAAGGGTGGAGCCATCTACGGTGGCCTTTTTACCTACGGAAATGGTGGTACACGCAAAGGCAGAGAGAGAGAACATGAAGATAACCCCGGAAACAACGAGCGCCGTCAAGAAAGCTTTTTTGATCATCAAAAACCTGACACCTCCTCTTAATTTTAGAAACAACGTTTTTGCAGAATAAGTTTCCCGCTACATGCTTTTTCAATTTCATATACATCCAGAGGAGTCGCGTTGTCAAGATCATCTTCGAGCGGCTCGGCCATCCAATTTAATTCTAAAAACATGTAAGAAATTTCTGCTTTTACATTTTTTTGCTTTACACGTCCCCGGCTTTCCACATCTTCTGCGCCGTTCCCATGGCGAATTTCACTCACAAGCCTTCTCCGGGAAAAAGAAACATCGGAGAAAAGAGGATCTTCTCCTCCTTTCTCCGATTTCGGAAACTATCAGGTTATGAAAAAATTTCATTTTTTACCCCTTGCGGCGGAGAGCATGTGGTTACTCCGCGGCTCTCGTTCCTCCAAGCATGGGCTGGAAATAACGGTCGTCGTATCGCCGGATCCTCTCGAAACCGGCTCTTTCCATAAGCTCGATAAAGTGGTCGATACCGATGGCATAGTAGGTAGATCGCATAACATGGGTTCGGCATTCCTCCGCCCCGCGATCCTCCACCACGTAAAAGGTCATTTTGTACGTTTCGCCCTGGGGATCCCAGACCTGCCAGAGCAGCCAGCGAACCCCATCCTCATCACGCACACCGTAGGATTTGACCTGCTGATGGGTAAGATCTTCTTTCTCGTAGTCCCGCAACGTGATAATACACCCTCCGCCCGGACGGGTACACAAATAGAACTGTTTCAATGCCCTAAGAATATCCTCGTCGGTAAGCAAATGGGGAATGGAATTATCGCAGGAAAGAACCACGTCGAATTGC
>DAIPKP010000251.1:0-1411 GCA_036769705.1 Synergistaceae bacterium | reverse complement strand
GAAAGCCATGAAACGCCCCCGGTTCTGGTAGGGGCGGGGCCCTGTCCCCGCCCTGGTATGCGGTAATTCGCCACATACATTAGGTAAAATGGCTGGAAATTACCGGGTTTACCCCCCCCCTGCCGATATGGTAGGGATACATGCGGTACACAACGCCCATCAGGGCAGATTCAGAGGTCTGTCCCTACCATGGCAGCATAACGAAAGCCATGAAATACCCCCGGTTTTGGCCGTATGCCTTAAAAGAGAGGTTTTCTCATGATTCGTGAAAATCAGGCCATGGAATGGAAAGAATCTTGGCGGGACGAGTATTTGCGATGGATATGCGGATTTGCAAACACCCAGGGTGGTGTCTTAGTCATTGGCAAGAATGACCTTGGCAAAACTGTGGGAGTTTGTAATGCTGTAAAGCTATTAGAAGAATTGCCCAACAAAATACGTGACCTTTTAGGTATTATTGTAGAGGTTAACCTTATGGAGGAAAACCGTAAGGAATTTCTGGAGATCCACTTTCCCGCATATCCTAATCCTATCAGTTACCGGGGGCGTTACTACCAACGAAGCGGTAGCACCTTACAGGAGCTGAAAGGCGCTGGACTGGATCGTTTTTTACTGCAACGGCAAGGGCGTACCTGGGATTCCGTACGTCTTCCAGGGGGTAGAGTTTCCGATCTTTCTCCTGCAAGCTTTGCGGCATTTCGAAAACTTGCAGCTACAAGCGGTCGCTTGAACTCTACGGATCTTGCGGCATCTGATGTGGTTTTACTGGATAAGCTTAATTTGATGGAAGAGGGTTCTCTGAAACGGGCAGCCGTGCTTTTATTTCACGAAGCCCCGGATCGCCTCATAACAGGCGCTTTTGTAAAAATCGGCTTTTTTATCTCCGATTCCGAAATCGTTTATCATGATGAAATTCGTGGCTCTCTTTTTTCTCAGGCCCATACAGTAATTGACCTACTGTGCACCAAATATATGAAAGCCATCATTAGTTACAGGGGAATCCAGCGAATTGAGCAATTTCCCGTGCCTTACGATGCTTTACGGGAAGCAGTACTCAACGCCTTGGTGCATAGGGATTACGCTGTTCCTTCGCCGATACAAATCCGCGTATATGAAGATAGGTTGAAAATATGGAATCCCGCAGTGCTTCCAGAGGGGTGGAATCTTGAAAAACTTCTTGGGCTTCATGCTTCTTATCCCTACAATCCACACGTGGCCAACGCTTTTTTTCGTTCGGGAGAAATCGAATCCTGGGGACGAGGAATTGAACGCATCTTCTCTGCGTGCACTCAAGCGGAGACTCCACTTCCCTCAATCCGATTGGACGGACATGACCTTTGGATGGAATTTACCTTTTCAGAGCAATATTTGGTGGCGGCAACCCGAGAAATTGCCCAAGAAAGAATGGGAA
>DAIPKP010000110.1:0-6751 GCA_036769705.1 Synergistaceae bacterium | reverse complement strand
GCATGAGCGAACTCACCGCCGCTCTGGGGCGGTCCCAGCTCTCCCGGCTCGATGCGATTCTCGAAAAGAGAAATCAGGTGGCTCTGCGGTACCAGCGTCTTCTGGGCCATCTCCCGGGATTGATCCTTCCCTCTCCTCCCGCCTGGACGGATCTGCCGAGCTGGTTCGTCTACGTTATCCGGCTCCGGAATTCCGGAATCCGCCAAAGCGTGATGGAGCATCTCCTGAGCCGGGGCGTGGAGTGCAAACCTTACTTCACCCCCATACCGTTGCAGCCTTTTTATGCGGAGCGCTTCGGCCATAAAGAGGGAGATTTTCCCGTCATGGACGAAGTCTGTTCTTCCGTGCTGGCTCTTCCTTTTTACACGGATCTCGATGAGGCCTCGCAGAGTTACGTGGCCCGATGCCTGGAGGAGGCTCTTTCTCATGCCACGCTTTAAACGCCGCCTTCTGGAAGCCTGGCTCCGGGTGGGGGGGAACCCCTTCGGGGTTTTCTGGACCGACGTATTCTCCCTTTTTCTCGCGGTATATTGCGGTTATGCCTTCCGGTTGACGGTTTTCTTCGGATGGGTCTATCTGGACGATCTCTTTCCCACCGCAGGGCTTCTCATCCTTTTCGTAAGCGGTACCCTGCTGCTGGGAGGGCTCTATAGAGTTCTCTGGTCTCAGGCGAGCCTGGAAGAATATCTTCGGTTTACCCGTTTCTACGCCCTGGGAGCCTTTTTCTACTGCCTGGTGGATCGCTTTCTCATAACGAATATTTTCGTTCCTCGTACCACCCTGGCGGTTCTGGTAGTGCTGGGGCTCTTTTTCACTGGAGCCTTCCGGATAAGCTGGCGTCTTGCCCGGCTGGGATTGCAACCCCAGCGGCTTCCCCTCTCCCGGGCCATCATCGTGGGAGCCGGAGAGGCGGGAGGGCTCCTTGCCCGGGATCTCTTGCGGAACGATCGGGAAATTTTGCCTCTTGGTTTCGTGGACGACGATTCCCAGAAGATGGGGATGGAAGTGGCGGGGCTCCGGGTCTTGGGGCCCACATCGAATTTGTTGAACCTTATCGACGAATATCATGCGGATTTGGTGCTTTTCGCCATTCCTTCGGCTCCGGGGCGCATGGTAAGCCGCATTCTCGCGGAGGTGGCTCCCAAAAAAATCACCGTCCGGGTGCTCCCCAGTTTGCGGGAGCTTGCGGGAGGGCAGGTGAACGTGAGCCGCCTGCGGCCGGTACGGTTGGAAGACCTCCTCGCCCGAGAGCCCATCTCCCTGGATAATGCGGGAATCCGGAACTATCTTGAGGATCGTACGGTTCTCGTCACCGGAGCGGGAGGCTCCATCGGCCGGGAAATCTGCCAGCAGGTCGCGGAATACGGCCCGAAAAAAATGCTTTTGCTCGGCCATGGAGAACAATCCATATACGAGCTGCTGGAGTCTTTTAAAAATGCCGGAGTCAAGGTACCGTACATCCCGGTGATTCTGGATGTGGCGGATAGAAAAGGTATGGAATTCCTCTTTCGGGAGTACCGCCCCCAGGTTATCTTTCATGCGGCGGCGCACAAACACGTGCCCCTCATGGAGAGCAATCCCCGGGAGGCCTTCCGGGTAAACGCTCTGGGAACCTGGACCGTGGCGAATCTGGCGGGAACCTACGGAACGGAGAGAATGGTGCTCATCTCCAGCGACAAGGCGGTGAATCCCGCCAACGTCATGGGAGCCACCAAGCGCCTGGGGGAAATGCTTCTCGAAGAGGCCCAGGAGCGGTATGAATCCACCGCCTTCATGGCGGTTCGTTTCGGCAACGTCCTCGGCAGCCGGGGGAGCGTGATTCCCAAATTCGAGCAGCAAATTCTCAAGGGCGGTCCCGTAACGGTAACGGATCCCGGCATGCGGCGCTATTTCATGCTCACCTCCGAGGCGGTTTCCCTGGTACTTCAGGCGGCGTCTCTGGGGAAGGGGGGGGAGCTCTTCGTTCTCGATATGGGGGAGCCCGTACAGATCGTGGAGCTTGCAAAGACCCTTATCCGGCTTTACGGCATGGAGCCTCACCGGGATATCCCCATCGTCTTCACGGGAAAGCGCCCGGGAGAAAAGCTCTTCGAAGAGCTTTTCTACGATCCCGCTCATGTCACCCATACCATGCACCGGAAGATCTTTCTCACCTCCATGCAGGGTAAGCCCGCCTCCTCTCTGGCGGAGCGCCTGGAGTGGTTCATGGATTATGGCGACCGGGAAATCCGGGAGGTTCTTGAGGAGTACGTTCCCTTTTTCGAAGCCCGGGAAAGCCAAAAGGAAAGCTGCTGCAGCTGATCATATTTTCGCAAGAAAAGAGGGATGCCGGGCATGAAGCCTAGCCGTTCCATCTTCGGAAAGAGCGCGAAAAGAACCATCGATATTGTCGGAGCTTTGGCGGGATTGCTGTTTCTCTCGCCTCTTTTTCTGTTTGTCGCCCTGGGGGTGCGTCGCACCATGGGAAGGCCCGTCTTTTTCTCTCAGGAACGGGCGGGAAAGGGAGGAACGCTCTTTCGGCTTTTCAAGTTCCGGACCATGCGAAACTCCCGGGATGCCTCGGGAAACTTCCTGGAGGATGAAGAGCGCCTTACCTCCTTCGGCAGTTTCCTCCGGCGTGCCAGCCTGGACGAAATTCCCCAGCTCTATAACGTTCTCCGGGGAGAGATGAGCCTCGTGGGTCCCCGGCCTCTTCTTCCGGAATATGTTCCCCTCTATAACTCCAGGCAGCGGCGGCGCCTGGAAATGCTGCCGGGAATTACCGGATGGGCTCAGATCAACGGGCGAAACGCTCTCTCCTGGGAGGAAAAGTTCGAGCTCGATGTCTGGTACGTGGAACACTGGAGCTTGAAGCTGGATCTCCTCATCCTCTGCAAAACTCTGAAAAAAGTGCTGCGCCCCTCGGACATCAGCCATGAGGGGCATGTTACCATGGAAAAGTTTCGAGGGACCCCTCCTCGGGAAGGGCATGAAAAGCCATGAAAAGCGGAAAGCCGAATCTTCTCGTTCTCGGAGCGGGAGGGCACGGCCGGGTGGTGGCGGACACCGCCCGGGAATGCGGATTCTGGAAGGAAATCGCTTTTCTCGACGACCGATATCCCGGCTTGAATCTTTCGGGAGAGTGGAAAGTTTTGGGAACCTTCCAAGATCGGGAGAAGTTCCCCCGAAATCTCTGGGGGTTTCTTCCGGGAGTGGGAGATAACGCATTGCGGCTTCTCCTGATCGAAACGCTCCGGAAAGAGGGCTTTTACCCCGAAACGCTCCGGCATCCCCGAAGCTGGGTGAGCTCCGGAGCGTTCCTAGGAGAGGGGACCGTACTTTTTGCACAGACTGCGGTAAACTACGGAGCGGTGATCGGAAAGGGATGTATCGTCAATACCGGGGCCACGGTGGATCACGACTGTCGTCTCGAAGAGGGAGTGCATCTTTCTCCGGGAGTTCACCTGGCGGGAAATGTCTTTGTGGGTTCCTGCGCCTGGCTCGGTACCGGAGCGGTGGTGCTTCCGGAAATTTCCGTGGGATCCCGTGCGGTGGTAGGAGCAGGGGCGGTGGTGGTAAAAGACGTTCCTCCCGACATCCTTGTTATGGGAGTGCCCGCCAAGCCTTCCCATGGAAGGAACAATTCCCCCTACTCGTCCTGATACGATAGCATTCCCTAGCGAAAGAGGTGATCTCCCCCATGGCTCGCATTGCTCTTTTCGGAGGATACGCTCCTTCGCTCTACAACTTTCGAGGTGCCCTTCTTCGGGAACTCGCCCGGCGGGGGCACCGGGTCTTTGCGGTGGCCCCCTTTCAGGAGGCGCCTCCGGATATGGGGGATCGCATCCAGGCCCTGGGAGCGCGGTACATTCCTGTATCCCTGGCCCGGACAGGCATGAATCCCCTGGAAGACCGCAAAAGCTTCCGGGAGCTCAGCGCTCTCTTTCAAAGCCTGCAGCTCGACGTGCTTCTCAGCTACACGCTCAAGCCCGTGCTCTACGGATCCCTGGCGGCCCGCCGGGCGGGGGTTCCCCGCATTCTCGGGCTTATCACCGGCCTGGGGTACTCCTTCAGCGGCACCTCCTGGAAACAGAATCTGCTCCGCCTGGGGCTCAATCCCCTGCTTCGCCGGGCCCTGGAAGCGTGCGAAGCGGTGATTTTCCAGAATCCCGACGATCGGCGGCTCTTCGTGGAGCGAAAACTGGTGACGTACGAAAAAACCTTTCGGGTCTGGGGCTCCGGTGTGGATCTGGAGCACTTTTCCTACGTACCTCCCCGGGAGGAACTGCCTCTCTCGTTTCTGCTCATCGCCCGGTTACTTCGGGAGAAGGGCATTCGGGAGTATGCCGCAGCGGCAGAGAGTATAGGAAAACGCTATCCCGGAACCCGATGCCTTTTGGCGGGGCCCTTCGACCCCAATCCCGGAGGCATTTCCCGAGAGGAAGTGGAGTCCTGGCACTCCCGGGGGATTCTCGAGTATCTCGGCCCCCTGGAGGACGTACGCCCTTCCCTGGCGGCTTCCAGCGTTTACGTGCTTCCCTCCTACCGGGAGGGAACCCCCCGTTCCTCCCTGGAGGCCATGGCCACCGGGCGTCCTCTCATCACTACGGATGTTCCCGGATGCCGGGAAACCTTGCGAGACGGATACAACGGCTATCTCGTGCCTCCCCGAAACGGAGAGGCCCTGGCGGAAAAAATGGCTCTCTTCTGCGACAATCCGGCTCTCGTCCCCCTTTTGGGAAAGCGAAGCCGGAGCCTTGCGGAGGAGCGTTTCTGCGTGCATAAAGTGAATGCCGCCATGATCGGCATTATCGAGAAGGGGCTTGCCTGGGGCCATGAAAACCCGCCCCTTCCGGAACAAAACGGGGAAGAAAAAGAAGAAAACGGAAAAGCAGGAAAGGAAGGATAGAGGATGCAGCAACCCTCCATTGGCGTTATCGGCCTGGGCTACGTGGGAATACCTCTCGGCGTGGGGCTTGCCAGAAAATTTGATCGTGTTGTGGGATACGACATCAAAAAGGAGCGCATCCGGGAGCTTAGGGAGGGATATGACCGAACCGGGGAAATTCCTTCCGAAGAGATGCGGCTCTCCACCCTGGAGCTTACGGATTCCTCCGAGGATATCCGGGGGCTCGACATCTACATCGTCACGGTGCCTACCCCGGTGGATCCCTGGCATCGCCCGGATCTCGGTCCGGTGATCGGTGCCACCAAATCCCTGGCACCCCTTCTCAAGAAGGGCTCCATCGTGGTGTACGAGTCCACGGTCTATCCCGGAGTGACCGAGGATATTTGCCTTCCTCTCCTCGCGGAAGGCTCCGGCCTGGAGCCGCATCGGGATTTCAAGG
This sequence comes from Synergistaceae bacterium, assembly GCA_036769705.1. Taxonomy (GTDB): domain Bacteria; phylum Synergistota; class Synergistia; order Synergistales; family Aminiphilaceae; genus DAIPKP01. The sequence continues at coordinate 1,424 of DAIPKP010000110.1, read as the reverse complement.
TGGCCTACTCTCCCGAGCGGATCAATCCGGGGGATACGAAACATCGGCTGGAGACCATCACCAAGGTGGTCTCGGGAGAGGACGAAGAAACCCTGGAGAGGGTAGCCCACATCTACGAAACGGTGGTGACCGCAGGGGTGCACCGGGCTCCCAGCATTCGGGTGGCAGAGGCCGCCAAGGTCATCGAAAACACCCAGCGGGATCTCAACATCGCCCTTATGAACGAACTCGCCATTCTCTTCGACCGCCTGGATATCCGCACCGCGGACGTACTGGAAGCGGCGGGAACCAAGTGGAACTTTCTTCCCTTCCGCCCCGGCCTGGTGGGAGGGCATTGCATCGGCGTGGATCCCTACTATCTCACCTTCAAGGCCGAAGAGGTGGGCTATCATCCCCAGGTCATCCTGGCGGGACGGCGCATCAACGACGGCATGGGAAAGATCATCGTGGAAAAAACGGTGAAACTTCTCTGCAAGGCGGGGCGTCCCGTGGCGGGAGCCCGGGTGGGTATTCTGGGAATCACCTTCAAGGAAAACGTGCCGGATCTGCGGAACAGCCGCATACCGGATTTGGTGAAAGAGCTCAAGGAATATGGCGTAACGGTTCTCGTGGCGGATCCCCTGGTCTCCTCCGAAGAGACCCTGGAGGAGTACGGTATTCCCCTCGAAAATCCCCGGGAGTGGCAGAACTTGGACGGCATCATTCTGGGAGTGCCCCACCGGGAATATCTCGGCCAGGGAGCTTCCTTCCTTGCGGAACGCCTCGATCCCGCGGGAGGCGTGGTGGTGGACGTAAAATCCGCCTATGGGCCCGACGACTTCGGGGCGCCCCATTTCTACTGGAGCCTCTGATGAGGGGCACGGAAAAACCCAAAGCCTTCGAAACTCTCTGTGAAGAGCTGCGCGGGCATCCCCGGAAATGGCTCGTCACCGGAGCTGCGGGCTTTATCGGCTCCAATCTGGTGGAGGCCTTGCTTGCTCTGGATCAGGACGTGGCGGGGCTGGATAACTTCGGCATGGGGTACCGCAAAAATTTGGACCAGGTGCTTGAAAAATGTTCCGAAGAGCAGCGAAGGCGCTTCACCTTTATCGAAGGGGATATCCGGAATCCCGAAATCTGCCTTCAGGCCTGCCGGAACAGGGACATCGTGCTGCATCAGGCGGCTCTTGGCTCGGTACCCCGATCCATTCAGGAGCCCTGGAACTCTCACGACAACAACGTAAACGGCTTCCTGCAGATGCTCCTGGCGGTAAAGGAGTGCGGCGTGCCCCGGTTCGTCTACGCCTCCTCCAGCTCGGTCTACGGAGACGCGCCGGAGCTTCCCAAAAAGGAGCCCGCCCTGGGGAGCCTTCTCTCCCCCTATGCCCTTACCAAAAAAATGAACGAAGAACTCGGGGAGGTCTTTTCCCGGGTCTACGGCCTGG
>DAIPKP010000109.1:0-6846 GCA_036769705.1 Synergistaceae bacterium | reverse complement strand
ACCTTTTCAAGGGCCCTGTCCGCTTTGGGCAGGCAGGCGGGGCAAAAATTCTTTGCAAAAGGATCCGCGCTGCCTACGAAGGCCTTGCCGCATATTTTGCATTTTCGAAGTTCGAGCTTCTTGTCTTTACTCACTTTTACCGAACCTCCGCAACGGAAAAGCTACCCGGAGGAGGAGCGAAACAACACACCACCCCACAGGATACGATATATCCTTTTTTTCGAAGAACCCCCGCAGCCACCTTGAGCGTGGTTCCCGTGGTGGAGACATCATCCACAAGCACCAGGGGAGAAGAAATATTTCTGTTTTCCCGAATTTCCGCAAAACCCAGGGATTCCGGAGAGAGACGCTGCCGTTGGGCGCGATTTTTCCCCGTTTGGGGCTCCGTTTTTTTCTTCCAGAAAAGGCAGTCCCAAAGACTTCCTTCACAGATTACCGCCATTCCCCGGGCGAGAAGAAGTGCCTGGTTGTAGTTTCGGAAGCTTTTTTCGTGAAGCGGAAGAGGAACAAAGGTTCCTCCCCGAAGGACAGAATAAAAACGCCTTCCCAGGGCTTTTCCCAAAAGCGTGCCGAGCACCGCTTCATCCCGGTATTTCAGGCGATGCACGAGGTCTTTCGCCTGCCCCCGGTAGGGAGCTCCGTAATGGAGGTCGAAGGAGGGTTCTCCGAACCGGGAGGTGCTGCCTCCGAAACGGGCCATGTAGTCATCCAGGCAGGAAGGACAGCACAGCTCCCCCAGGGCTCCGCAAAACACGCAGGCGGAAGGCCAGAAGAGATGCCTGATTAAGGCCGCTCCTTCTATAAGAAGAGTCCCCTTGAGGCTCTTATCATGTCTCATGGATATAGTATAGCATCCACGAGGGGCAAGCCTTTTCCGGAGATAAAGAAAAAGAGCATGGAAAATCGCTTCCATGCTCTTCTATCATCTTTTGAAACACCGAAAAATCGCATCTCTCCGAAAAAACGGCAGAGTTTGGAGTTCTCTTTAGAGCTCCCCCTTCAGCGCTTCCGCCCGGTCGGTTTTTTCCCAGAAAGGCATGGGATCGAGGTCGATACGCCCCATGTGCCCATAGGCGGCAAGACGGCGATATTGGGGCTTCCGCAGTTCGAGATCCCGAATGATAGCGGCGGGGCGGAAGTCGAAGTGCTTGCGCACCAGCTCGGTGATGCGTCCGTCGTCGATCTTTCCGGTGCCGAAGGTTTCCACCATCATGGATACGGGCCGGGCCACCCCGATGGCATAGGCCACCTGGATCTGGCAGCGTTTCGCAATGCCTGCGGCCACGATATTCTTGGCGGCATACCGGGCCATGTATGCGGCGGAGCGATCCACCTTGGTGGGATCCTTTCCGGAGAAAGCCCCGCCTCCGTGAGGAGCCAGGCCGCCGTAGGTATCCACGATAATTTTACGCCCCGTGAGCCCCGCATCCGCCAGGGGGCCTCCCAGAACGAAACGCCCCGTGGGATTGACGAGATACCGGGTTCTGTCGTCCAGGAGTTCCTTGGGAATCACCGCATCGATCACGTGCTCCCGCACTTCTTCGGCAATCTGGGCCTGTTCCACCGAAGGGTGATGCTGGGTAGAGACTACGATGGTATCCACCCGGGCAAGTTTACCCTCCACGTATTCTGCGGTAACCTGGGTTTTTCCATCCGGCCGCAGATAGGGAAGCACGCATTCCTTGCGAACCTCCGCAAGCTTCCGGGAGAGGCGATGAGCGAAGGCGATGGGAGCGGGGAGATATTCTTCGGTTTCGTCGCAGGCATAGCCGAACATCATTCCCTGATCTCCCGCACCGATACTGTCGATAGCGTCGTCATCCATGGCGTTTTCCCGGATTTCCAATGCCCGGTCCACTCCCTGGGCAATATCGGGGGACTGTTCGTCGATGGCGGTAAGCACCGCGCAGGTATCTCCGTCGAAACCGTATTTCGCCCGGGTATAGCCGATCTCTTTGATAATGGATCGGGCTATCCGGGGAATATCCACGTAACAAGCTGTGGATATTTCTCCTCCTACCAGCACGAGGCCGGTGGTTACGAAGGTTTCACATGCCACTCGTCCCATGGGATCCTCCGCAAAAATAGCATCGAGAATACCGTCGGAGATCTGATCTGCCAGTTTATCCGGATGTCCTTCCGTTACGGATTCGGAGCTTACGAGATACCTATTTTCTGCCATACCGTCCACCTCCATAAATTCTTCCCTTCATTTCCAACAGAGGAAAATCAGGGCTTTTCGTATTTTCCATGCGGAAAAAAACACGTTTTGGTGCTCTTTTCCCTCTTTTCCACCTCCGGGAATGCCCGACATCGATACAAAAATCATAGAGAGCTCCGGTTTCCGCTTTCTTGTTTTAAAAAATATCTCACCCAAGCAAATAAAATAAGACAAAAGAAGACAACACAACAAAAGGGTTTGCTTTTCCGCAGCAAACCCTCCACAATGCCTAATATGGCGTGCCCGGGGGGATTCGAACCCACGACCTTTGGCTCCGGAGGCCAACGCTCTATCCAGCTGAGCTACGGGCACGCATGTAACAGGAGCCGACGGATAGATTACTTGGATTCCGAGGGTTTGTCAAGAGGAAAGGGCCCTCCAGCTTTTTTATTAAGGTTTTTGATATAAAAAGGGTCCCGCTGAGACAAAACCTATTTTACGATATTCGAAAATCTGTTCCGTGGAGCCCACCATGAGATACCCTCCGGGAACGAGGGAGTCGTAAAACTTGCGGTACAGTTTAGACTTGGTCTCGGGAGAAAAATAAATAACCACGTTACGGCAAAGAATGAGATCCAGATTTTTCTGAAAGGAATCTTCGATAAGATTTTCTCTCACGAACTGCACCCGGGATTTGACATCCTGGGATATCTCGAAAAACTCCTCTTTGCCGGGGCGAAAATATTTTTTCTTCCAGGGCTCGGGAACGTTGACAAGCTGCCGCTTGTGATATTCCCCTTTTTGGGCCTTCTTGATAACCCCCGCATCGATATCGGAAGCCCGGATTTTTTCCTTCGTGGAAAGGCCGCACTCCAAAGCCAGCATTGACAGGGAATAAGGCTCCTCCCCCGTGGCGGAACCTGCGCTCCAAAGGCGAAGGGAATTACTACGCCGATCCTTGAGAAGGCTGGGAATGATCTTATCTTTGATTTCCCACCAACGCTGGGGGTTCCGGAAAAACTCCGACACGTTTATGGTTAGATAATCCAGAAACTCCCGAAGTTTCTCCTCGGAGGATGCGATGGTACGATAGTATTCTTCGTAGCTCTGAACCCGCCACCGCTGCATGAGCATGTGCACCCGGCGGTGAATCTGGTATTTATATGCGTTGAGATCGATTCCCGTGAGACTTCGAACATTTTCTTTAAACGTCCCGTATTCGGGAGGTGCTGGATATTCTCGCTCTTTCATTGTATAACCTCCGTCCATGTCCGGTTCCACTTTTGCCCGTTTTCGGAGACTCTTCCGAAATGTTCCCTCTTCTCTCGTTATTTCCGCTTTTACAGCATGGAACTTCTGGGACATGTCTCACTGAAGACCTCTGTATCATACACATTATTTTTGGAAATGCCAACATACGGAGGCTGCAAAAAAAAAGGCTCCCTTGCGGGAGCCCCCAGGTGATCAGGTGATTTTTTTGCATCCGATTTCCTAGTGCGAGCGGACGATCTCCTTTACCCGCATGAGCCGGCTGAGATTAGCCCGTTCCTGTTCGTCCAGCTTCATGGTGATGTACCGAATGGTTTCCACGAAAGAAGGCACCAAAACATGCTCCAGGGCATTCACCCGCCGCCGGGTACGTTCGATTTCCGCCGCCATGAGCTGAAGCCCCTTCTCCTCCGCCGCAAGCATGATAAGCTTGGGAACGATTTTGGAGAAAAGATCCAGCGCCACATCGAGGCTTCCCGTAGAGGTGGACATACCATAGTTGAAGTAATCCCCCTTCTGATTTATAGCGTATTCCGGCACGAGAACGCTCATGATGTTTTTGTGCTTTACCGCAAGAGATACGGTGGATCCCGAAACCATGAGAGACTGTTCCAGCATGGAGGGAAGCGTCTGGGCACGAGCCAGAAGAAAGGACTTGTAGCACTCGTCCAGTTCCGCTTCGAGGCGTTCCCGCTCCTCCTTGATGTTTTTCGCCTTTTCGAGAAATGCCTTGATAAGGGCATCCTGTTTATCCTTGAGGAGCTTATGTCCTCTTTTTGCCACCACAAGGCGCTTTTTCAGGCGGGAAAGCTCCATTCTGTTCGGGTTGATGTTAAGCCGTGCTGCCATACCTACCCCCTCCTGGAGATACCTGAATCTTCCATCGCTATACCGGCCATATCCTTAGGCCGTAACTTCTTCTTTCTGTGCTTTGAGCAGCGGATCGAGATATTTTTCCAGGTACGAGTCACGCACACGCTTGAGTTCTCTTCTGGGAATGATGGTGAGAAGCTCCCATCCGAGAGCCAATGTCTCCTCCACGGTACGGTTTTCGTACTCTCCCTGCCGGACATAGCGATCTTCGAAGGCATCCGTGAATTTCGCAAAGGCCTTGTCCTCCTCCGAGAGGGCTCCCTCTCCGAGGATTACCGCGAGTTCCTTGGCTTCCTTACCCCGGGCATAGGCGGCGAAGAGCTGGTTCATGAGGTCCGCATGATCTTCCCGGGTTTTCCCTTTGCCGATCCCCTTGTCCTTGAGCCGGGAGAGGGAGGGCATGACATCCACGGGAGGATAGATTCCCTTGCGGTGCAAAGCCCGGCTGAGGATGATCTGCCCTTCCGTGATGTATCCCGTAAGGTCGGGAATGGGGTGGGTCTTGTCGTCTTCGGGCATGGTGAGAATGGGGAACTGGGTGATGGAGCCTTTTTTGCCCTTGAGACGCCCCGCGCGTTCGTAGAGAGTGGCAAGGTCGGTGTAGAGATAACCCGGATACCCTCGTCTTCCCGGAACCTCTTTACGGGCTGCGGAGATTTCCCGCAGGGCTTCGCAATAGTTGGTCATGTCCGTCATGATAACGAGCACGTGCATGTCCTTCTCGAAGGCCAGATATTCCGCGCAGGTAAGCCCCAAACGGGGGGTGGTGATACGCTCGATAGCGGGATCGTCCGCCAGATTGACGAACATGACCGTCCGTTCCAGAGCGCCGGTACGCCGGAAGTCTTCCATGAAGAAAGAGGCCTCTTCGAAGGTGATCCCCATGGCCACAAAGACCACGGCAAACGCCTCGTGTCCGCTGATAACGGTGGACTGCCGGGCCGCCTGAGCGGCGATACGGTTGTGGGGCAGTCCGCTTCCGGAAAAGATAGGGAGCTTCTGACCGCGAACCATGGGATTCATACCGTCGATGGTAGAGATTCCCGTCTGGATAAATTCCGAAGGATAGTCCCGGGAAAAGGGATTCATGGGATAGCCGTTGATGTCCAACCACTTTTCCGCAAGTACCGGATCTCCTCCGTCGATAGGTTCGCCCCGGCCGTTGAAGATACGTCCCAGCATGCCGTCGCTTACGGGCAGCGCAAGCACCTTGCCGAGGAAACGCACCCGGGTATCCTGAAGATCGATTCCCGTGGTTCCCTCGAAGACCTGGACGAGAGCCCGGTCGTTGGTTATTTCGAGAACTCTTCCCCGGCGGCGTTCCCCCGTGGCGAGCTCGATTTCCGCCAGCTCGTCGTAGCGGACATCCGAAATGTTCTCCACCACCAGAAGAGGTCCTGAAAGGTCCGAGATGGAGCGATATTCTTTAGGCAACATCCGATTCACCTCCCGCAAGGGTAAGCGATGCCATCTGGGTTGCTATGGTTTGAGAAATGGCATCGATGGCCTCCAGGTTTTCCTCCGAAGTGTAACGCATACGGGTAATTTCCTCTCGTATCGGAAGGCCGAATACGTCCTTGAGAGCCGCCCCTTTCTGGAGCGCCTCGAGTCCCTTGTGATGGAAATCGAGAATAATCCGGAGCATTTTGAACTGCTTGTCCATGGAAGCATAGGTATCGATTTCGTGGAAGGCGTTCTGATGGAGAAAATCTTCCCGTATGGACTTGGCGGTTTCCAGGGTCATACGCTCGTCCTTGGAAAGAGAATCCACTCCCACGAGACGAACGATTTCGCTGAGGCTGCTTTCCTCCTCCAGGAGCGCCATGGCTTCGGTCTGGTTCGCCGCCCATTCGTCCCCATACTCTCCGTCCCAGTACTCTCCAAGCTGCTTGCTATAGAGGGAGTAGCTGGTAAGCCAGTTGATGGCGGGGAAATGGCGCTGGTACGCCAGAGAGGCATCCAGCCCCCAGAAGACCTTGGTTACCCGAAGGGTGTTCTGGGTTACGGGTTCCGAAAGGTCGCCTCCCGGAGGCGATACCGCCCCGATGGCGCTTACCGAGCCTTCCCGGCCGTCTTTTCCTTTGCAGATGACGCGTCCCGCTCTCTCGTAGAACGAGGCGAGACGGGTTCCGAGATAGGCGGGATATCCCTCTTCGCCGGGCATTTCTTCGAGACGTCCGGACATTTCCCGGAGAGCCTCGGCCCAGCGGCTGGTGGAATCCGCCATGAGCGCCACGGAGTATCCCATGTCACGGAAATATTCCGCCATGGTAATTCCCGTATAGATGCTGGCCTCCCGGGCCGCCACGGGCATGTTGGAGGTGTTGGCGATAAGTACCGTACGCTTCATGAGAGGATGTCCCGATTTGGGATCTTCCAGTTCGGGGAACTCAAGAAGCACGTCGGTCATTTCGTTTCCTCGCTCACCGCAACCGATATAGACCACTATTTGGGCATCGGACCACTTGGCGAGCTGATGCTGAATAACGGTCTTTCCCGATCCGAAGGGGCCGGGAACACATGCGGTGCCGCCCCGAGTAAGG
>DAIPKP010000012.1:18914-37637 GCA_036769705.1 Synergistaceae bacterium | reverse complement strand
ATTCTATCATTTCCATCGCATTATGAGATATACTTCCTCTGAGGAATTTTTATCCCAACGACAAAGGAGCCCCTCGAATGGACCGCAAAAGAAAACAGATGAAATTTTCCCTCGGCTACATGCTGCTGGCCCTCCTGGTGGTATGGCTTTTCAACGATCTCGTTCTCAGTCCCATGTTCATCGGAGAGACCGAGGTAACCTACAGCGATTTTCTCAAAGACCTCGAAAAGGGCAACGTGGAAGAGGTAGCCCTTACGGACGACCGTGTTTACTTCACCCTCAAGGGAGAGCTGAGAACCCGCGCATCCCTGCGCAATGCGGTGCGGGTGGAAGATCCGGGGCTGGTGAACCGCCTGATCGAGGCAAGAATCCCCTTCGAGGCCAAGGATCAGACCCAGGGAGCCCTGGAGAGCCTCCTGGGATGGATTCTCCCCTTTCTCCCCCTTCTGCTGATCTGGTACTTCTTCTACCAGCGCATTTCCCAGGGAGGAGCGGGGGTTATGTCCGTGGGCAAGAGCAAGGCCCGGGAAATTCACGGGGAGATGACCGGCGTTACCTTCAAGGATCTCGGCGGGCTGGACGAAGCGGAGGTGGAACTGAAGGAGATCATCGACTATCTCAAGGAACCCAATCGTTTCAACCGTATGGGAGCGAAGCTCCCCAAGGGGGTTCTCCTGGTGGGCCCTCCGGGAACGGGAAAGACCATGCTCGCCAAGGCCACCGCGGGGGAGGCGAAGGTTCCCTTCTTCTTCCTCACGGGATCGAGTTTCGTGGAGATGTTCGTGGGAGTAGGAGCCGCCCGGGTGCGGGATCTCTTTCTCCAGGCCAAGAAAAAGTCTCCCTGCATTATCTTTATCGATGAGATCGATGCCATCGGCCAGGCCCGGAGCACCATCGCCGCCATGGGAGGAAACAGCGAACGGGAAAACACCCTCAATCAGCTTCTGGCGGAGATGGATGGTTTCGAATCCAATCAGGGAGTAGTGATCATGGCTGCCACCAACCGGCCGGAAATCTTGGATTCCGCCCTGCTTCGGCCGGGGCGCTTCGACCGCCAGGTTCAGGCTACCCTTCCCACGGAAAAAGGTCGGAAGGAAATCCTCAAAATCCACACCCGGGATATGCCCCTGGGGGAAGATGCGGATCTGGAACGCCTCGCCAAGATAACCCCGGGATTTTCCGGGGCGGATCTGGCGAACATCGCCAACGAGGCTTCTCTCCTGGCGGTACGGAAAGACAAGCAGGAAATCTCCATGGAGGATTTCGACCTGGCTATCGAACGAGTGGTGGCGGGGCTTCAACGCAAGATTCCCCTCCGGAAGGAGCTTCGGGAAAAGGTGGCCTTTCACGAAGGAGGGCATGCCCTGGTAGCCCAGCTCCTTCCATGCACGGACCCGGTTCACAAGGTAAGCATCATTCCCACCGCCAAGGGAGCCCTGGGCTATACCATGCAGATGCCCGAAGAGGACCAGTACCTCATCGGGGAAAAAGAGCTCCTCTCCCGGATGGCGGTTATGCTGGGAGGCCGGGCATCGGAGCTGCTCATCTTCCAAGAGGCTTCCACGGGAGCTTCCAACGATCTAGAGCGTGTGACCGACCTGGCGCGGCGGATGGTAACGGAATTCGGCATGAGCGAGAAGCTCGGCCCTCTGCGCTTCGCTCTTTCCGCAGGATCGGGCTACCTGGGAACCCAGCAGGGCAACCGGCAGGATCTCTCTCCGGAAACCGAGGCCCTCATCGACAGCGAAATCCATCGGCTCGTTACGGAAGCTCACGAAAAGGCCTTTTCTCTTCTGAAAACACACGAAGAAGCCCTGCGGGAAATCGCCCGGGTTCTTCAGGAAGAAGAGGTTATTGTGGGAGAACGGATTCGGAAAATCACCGAAACGTTTCTTCCAAAAGCACCTTCTGAAGCGAAGGGCACCGCATGAAGTCCTTCGAACTGAAACCCATCGGTATCGTTCGTACTCCTTTTCAGGACTTGAAAAACATGCCCATCCAGCCCGGGGGAGCCTCGGGAGTACGGGGAACCCTGGAGATTTTTCCGGAGTTCCAGGAAGGGCTCAAGGATTTGGAACTCTTCAGCCACCTTTTTCTGCTGTACCGCTTTCACCGGGCAGCCCGAGCGTCCCTGGAGGTAGTTCCCTTTCTGGATTCGGAAAAACGGGGAGTTTACGCCACCCGTTCTCCTCTGCGCCCCAATCATATAGGACTCTCGGTGGTGCACCTTCTGGAACGGAAGGAGAACATCCTCGACATCGAAAACGTGGATATTCTGGACGGCACTCCTCTTCTGGATATCAAGCCCTACGTGCTCCAATTCGACGGAGTGGAAAACCCCTCCTCGGGATGGATCACCGCAAATTCCCACGAGGTGGCGGCAAAACGATCGGACGAACGATTTCTCTAGCATCCTCTCCGCAAAATCCGGAGAACACAAAACGCGGCAGCTCCCTTGCTTGAGAGCTGCCGCGAAAACATCGTTATTTACAAAAGAGATACCCTATTTGGGAATATCTCCCTCCACACCTTCCACGAACCAGCCCATGGAAAGCATGTCACCGTCGGACATGGTCTCACCCTCGGGAACCTTGACGTTGCCCTCCTGGTCCTTTACGGGCCCCGCAAAGACATCCCAGGCACCGGAGACGATCTTTTCCTTCTCCGCCGCCACCAGCTCCTTTACGGAATCCGGCACGTCCTTACCGAAGGGAGCGAGATCCACCATACCTTCTTTGAGACCCCACCAGATATCTTCACTTTCCCAGGTACCTTCCACGATTTTACCCACCGTGTACTTGTAAACCTGCCCCCAGTCCCAGATGGGAGCGGTAAGATGCTTGGTGGGAGCGTACTGGCTCATGTCGTTGTTGTACCCCACCACGTAAACTCCGGATTCCTCCGCAGTCTGAGGTGCCGCTCCGGAATCGGCGTGCATGGCGATAACGTCCGCCCCCGCATCCACCAAAGCCTTGGTTGCTTCTTTTTCCTTGCCCGGATCGAACCAGGAGAAGAGCCATACCACCTTCACCTTGGCCTCGGGATTTACCTTCAGAACTCCCTGGGTAAAGGCGTTGATTCCCCGGATAACCTCGGGAATGGGCTGAGCCGCCACGTAGCCGAGCACGTTGTTTTTCGTCATGCTTCCCGCCACGAGCCCCGAAAGATACCGGGCCTGGTACATGCGTCCGAAGTAGGTGCCCACATTGTCGCCCCGCTTGTAGCCCGAACAGTGCATGAAGTAAACGTCTTTATTCTTCTTCGCCACTTCCTGGACAAAATCCATATAGCCGAAGGAGGTAGCGAAAATGAGCTTCGATCCATTCCGGACAAAGGTGTTCATTACCCGGGCGGAATCGGGGCCCTCGGGAACGCTTTCTACGATGGTGCTCTTGAGTCCCGGAAAAGCTTCTTCCATCTCCAGACGTCCCTTTTCGTGCATAAAGGTCCATCCCCCATCTCCCACGGGGCCGATGTAAACGAAACCGGGCTTCAGTTCCTCCACGGGAATCGCCTCCATACCAAAGGCCACTCCTGCGCAGAAACAGCCAAGAAGCGCAACAAACGCCAGAACCAAACCTTTTCTCATGCTTTATACCCCCTCCATAAAAGTAACTTCTTTCTCTTATTGTACCCTATTCTCCGATAGAAGGGCAAAGGAGAAAATTGATTTTGAAAAATTGCAGCAAGGCCGCAACGCCATTTTCTTTTTCCCATCGTCCAAAGAAAATCCCCTGACCGTCAGGCAGCTTCATTCTCTAAAAAATCTCTTGGCAGCCGTTTCTCTTATTCGTTAGGAGGAAAAAGGGTTCTCTTGATAAGCCTTATCGTGAGGCCCGAGCAAAACAAACTTTATCGTGTTATCCGGGATTTCCACACAATCGGAACACCTTACTACCAAAGGTTATCTTTCCAATTGGATAACGCAGGAGGCTCCTGTTACGACTCTCATAATATCCGGCTCTACTTTCAGAACGATTCGCTTCTCCTCTTTGGGATACAGGCAATAATCTCCCCTGCTTTCTCCTCCGGGGTTGCCAAAAGAGGGGAGCAGAAAAAGAACCTGATTTTCAGGAGTTTTGTTTTTCTCGAAGAGAGGCGCCTGAGGATGAGGAAAGAGAATTACGTTCTGGACATTCAGATTTTCTCGATGAGTTAGAAGATCTATTCCGGCTTCGTTTTTTAACGTTATTTGGAGACTTCCCCTCTTAAAAAAGTTCCCCCGGGGAGCTCGTATTTTTTCAGGATTCCACAGTTCCTGCCAGAGAGACCGGAAAACCTCTTCGGGCAAGGCATAAGCGGAAAAGTAGAAAGCCCCCGTTCCAAGATAAACGTTAGCCCTTGCTTTTTCTCCGGAAATAAGAAAATCTCTTCTCTCACGATTCTTTCCGGAAAGATCGACTCCAAAAAGCTTTACATACTCCTCCAGGGTTTTTCTTTCAAAGGGGAGTTCCACATTGCCGGTTTTGGAGTCTCTCTTCAGGAGCATAGGAAATTCTTTTCCCTTTTCCAGGGCCACGTAATCCAGAATGCGAGCCATCTCTCCCGCAAAATCCCGATAATACCGCAGAGTATCGAAGGTAAGAGTCACCTTGAGAGAGACCTCCCCTTTTTCGTAAGAAAAGAGGGGTTCCGCAACCGAGACATCAAGATAATTCTCATAGGCAAAGGAGGTCATCCATTCAAAAAGAATTTCCCGGGCCTCCCGAAACTGCTTTTCCCGGCTGAAAGCGGAGGCATAAAGGCTTTTACCATCCAGGGAGTATTCCCCGGGGCGATCCGAAAGAAGGCCTTGCAAAAGAGTCTCTCCTCGAATCCATGCCTGAATGGCTACGGTAAAGATTCCGTTCTCCTGTTTTTCTTGAAGGATTTCATATTTTTCGATGTATCCCCGACTGAGAAGGGTTATGGACTCCTGAAGCCTTTCTCCCTCTCGAGAAGTTTTCGAATCTATCACCATTCCGAGGGCTTTTCGCACCGCATCCTTCCAGGCAAGCCGAAGAGCTTCGTCCCTGGAAGCTCCCAAGCCTTTTCCCTGTGCCATAACCAGAGGCACCTCCTCCGGAAGGGACTCCGCAAAGGCCGAGGAAGAAAATGCGGAAAAAAGAAGGAGAAGAAGCCCTGCGGTCAAAAGCTGAAAATTTTTACGTCTCATAAGGCTCACCATCTCTCCAATTGAAACTGCGGAAGGATTTCCCGAGTTTCCTCAAGAAGATCCTCGGGAAGCTCGAAGGAAACCGGATAGAGAACCCGGACAAAAAAACCGGGAGATCCGGAGGTGGTAGCCCCTCCAAAGGAAGGGGCGAATACAAGTTCTTCCGAGCTTTTGGCAAGAGATTTTTCTCCCCGGGCACTAGCGAGGGAATCGAAGATTCTTTCGGGAGTCGAGAAGGCCTCTCGTTTTACGAGAAAAGCTCCGGTATTGGTAAGAGGAAGCTCCAGGGGAATACGCTCCAGTTCCCTCCCCGCTTCGTCTACAAGAGACAAATGTGCCCATCCCCGGCGAAAGGCGGCTCCCCGGGGCATACTTCGGGGAGAAAAACCAAGAGCCCGGGCAAGTATATCCGCCATTTCCAGAGGAAGGGAATAGCTGCGGCTTCGCCCTCGGAATTCAAGAATGTGACAGTTAACCAAAGCCTTTTCTTTCTCCAAAAGAGCTGGGAATTCCGGAGAATTCCCCAGAGTATCAAGGAAATGCACTATTCCGGGAGCAAAAATTTCCTCGTAGAGCTTTGTGTCAAAGGAGAGTTCCAAAGAAAAAACAAGAAGGCTTTTCTTAAAATCCTTCCGGAGCGAGAGAATTTTCAAATTCATAAATTTTTCATAATTATAGAGATCAAGCTGTTGGGCCAAAAGACTCATTAACTCCCGAGGAGGCCCCCCTTCTTCAAAATTCGAGGGAAGAGAGATCCGGAACCTCTCAAGGAGCCTATGCGCTTCACGGGCTAGATCTCCACGGTTCACCTTCACCCGAAGGGTTACGGAAAAACCCCTTTCCAGGGTTTTTTCCTCCAGTACATCGTAGGTTTGTACGGTCCCCCGGCTGTACTGAAAAAGCTCTTCTTTGAGATCCTCCTCCACCAGGGTGCTCCGCTCCCCAAGAATCGCCCCGGCTGCCGCCACCACCGCTTCGGAAAGAGCCCTTTCCAGGGCTTCTCCCGGAGTATTGCCACAACTTGTTATGACTACTTCTTCAAGTTCAAGCTCCTCGCTTCCAAGAAGGGGCTGCGAAAAGAATCCCCCAAAGCTTAGGGCAAGCATAAACACCAAAACAGGTTTCAATTTCATTTGGGACCTCCCATTTTTTCCGCTTCAAAGCGCTCTCGAGCTTTCTGGTACATGGCTTGTTGCAGCTCTTTTTTCCCTGCTTCTCCGAAGAGATCCCCTCCTCGCAAGAGCTGATCGATGGAAAAGAGAGATTCCATGGTCTGGAAAGTCTTTTCCAGGAGCATAACCCCTTCTTCAGGCTCTCCAAGGCGAAAAAAACACTCTGCCGCATCCAGCCAGGCATGGGGATTCATCCATTGGAAGCGGCGCATCTCCAAAAGAAGCTCCAGAGCCTGTTCGTAATTTCCCACAAGGAAAAAAGAACGGGATATGCCGTAAAGCTGGGCGCAGTAGGCGTCGTCAAAGGCCTTCCCCCGGGGGAGGTCCTGGAGAACGCCCTGAATATTGTCGAGAGGAATCCAGTTAAGGGATACCGCCCGGGAGCTTGTTATAGCCTTATCGCTGTGGCTTCCCGGAAGAAGAGTTCCTCCGGAGGCATGACTCTGCCGCAAAGAAAGAAGCGCTCCCGCTACGGCCTCGGAAGATGCGTATCTTTGTCGGGGATAGGCGGTACCCGCACTGTAAAGCAAAAGATTTCGGTGGGATTGTATAGCAGCTGCAGAGAGCAGGGAGAGTTCCATTTTTTTCCGCGTTCCCGGATGCTCCTCTTCGGGAATTTCCAGAGCCACCAGGCTGTAGACCATGCCTTCTTGCTCCACGATCCAAGAGGTTCGATCCTTTTCCGCCTCTACCCGGGCAGCCAGGCGATCCCGAACCAACGGAGGAAGAGGAGCACCTCCAAGGAAAACCTTCAGTTCCGAATCCAGAGCGTAGGAAAAGGCGGGACCCAAAAGTCCCGCCAAGAGTAATGTCGCAAAAAGGTTACAGATTTTTTTCATCGTGTACCTTACCGCTGGGCCCCCATTCCACATCGCCGCTCAAAATCTCCTTGGAGCGGGAGGCATCCTCTTTTTTCTCCGGAGCCAGGAGATCCGCGTTATCCATTTCGGCACTATCCTTTTTGGCCTCTTCGGTAGCTGAGGGGAGATAAACCGATACGCCGTAGGCAAAAGCGCCGTCCTCTTCGGTCCAGGTTCGGCGAACGACCCCCGGAGGGAGAATTCCCCGGCGAAGGCTTTCATATTGATCCGATTGCTTCAACGTGTTGATGAAAGAGTTTTTGCGGCTCTGGAGTTCCGTAAAGGCCTGTCCATCCACGGTGAAGCTTATGGGATCTTCCTTTTGGGCCGTCTCGAAATCCTCCATCCTGGCGGAAGTTCTCTCGTCCAGCTTCCCCCTCCAAAGGGTTTCATCTCCGAGAATGACACCACAAAGGGCATCCGCCGCCCGCATATCCGCCGCTCGCTCTGCCTGGAGGAGCATCTTAGTATGCACAGCAGGATCTTTATCTACACGCACGACAGCGCTTCCAAAACCGACGAAAGCCATTTCTCCGGTCTGGGGAACGTATATCATCTTCCCTCCCAGGGGAGGCACCAGCCCCGTGGAGATTTCCGTGAGAAGCATATCCAGGCCTTCCTGGATCGATGCGGCTTCGAGGCTCTCAGGATCGGGCCGGTTGAAACGGCCCCTGGTTTTGGGGGTGGAGACGATGGAAACGTACACAGAGGAGGTGTCCTCATCATCCACCATAGAGTAGAGCACAAAACCCTTGAGGAATTTCTGCACCACCTGCTCCAGAGATTCTTCGGATTCGTTTCGGAAAGCCTTGAGAGAGTCGTCCTGCTTGCTTATGAGAAGCATATCATCCCGAATCCTTGTCTTTCCCGCGCTGGAAAGCCCTCCAAGGGCCTGGGCCAGTTCTTTCTTCGCCATCATGTACGCCGCAAGGTAGGCGTTACGCTTGGAGATGCGGGAGGCTACCAGATCGGGCATTTTGGTATACGTTCCCATACCCGTAGCCACCCATCCGTACCCGCTGCCAAATTCCGCCCGGAGGCAACCGATCTTTTTTCTTGCCGCCGCTGCATTGAAAGCATCCTGAGCAGTGGAAGCCCGAATAATTTCCTCCCCCGAATCCTCTTGGGAGCAGGACACTTCGTCAGGGTGCTGTATTTGCTGAAGAGCCTCCTTCTCCTCCTCACTGGAAGCCTGAAGAGGAGGGAAAAAGTCTGTGGCGGAAAGTTTGGGAGCTCCCGAAGCAACTCCCGAAAAAAACAGGGTACAAATTGCAAAACCGAAAAACAAAGAACGAGGTTTCATGACAACACCAGCCTTTCTCGAGTAAAAAGTTTATTTTGTACTGGGGGCGTTCCGAAGGGTAACCATGGTACCCATAAGGTTTAAATCGATACGGGCAAAACTTTTGGCAAGCGGGACTTCTCTATTCAAAAAAGCAAAAGTGACATCCGTGGGAACATCTTGGATGATCATGCGTTCGGTAGTTCGTTCATTTCCTATCCATATAGCAGGAACTTTGTTATAAAAATTTACTTCAAACCGGTTCCCCCGATCGTCAAAGGCTACACACCCATCGGGAGAGACTTTGATAATCCGGTCTTCCGGGGATACGAAAGTGACAACAACAGCAATTAATTTTTTGTAATCAGCTTCGATTTGCTTGATTTCCTTAAAAACGACCTTTACTCCTCCCTCAAGCTCGAATTCCAGGGGGCCGTCAACACCGTCGGAAGAACCGAAAACACCCGTGGATGCAGAAGCTATCGGAGCAAGAAGGAAAAAAGCACAAAGAGCAAGAAATGCAATGAGACCACAGTTTTTCTTCACAGACAGATCCATGTTTATACCGCTCCTCTCATAACGTAAAGTCCAATCTTGAAAAATAGTTTTTTGTTCTTACATTTTTCTCCACGCTTAAATATTACAACAATAGACTTTATAATACAATGTAATTTTTGGCACAAATTCCCATAAAAAACTGCGGTGCCCCGCTTTTCGAGCAACACCGCAGTTTTTGAAAATAGCTTTCTCTTTTTTCGTGGCTATAACAAGATAGCTTGAAAATCCATAGAATCTTTTCAGTTATTCTCTTCTCCCGGAGCTCCTAAAAGAGCCTGCAGCCGGGCCAGTTCGTCCTTTTCGGGCTCCGGTTCGGAGAAGAGGATTCCCTCGGAACCCGAACAGATCCGCACGCCCTTTCCCTCCTCCACCACTCCCACGGGATAAAGGGGAGCCCAGGGAGCTATGGCCCGGGAAGCTTCCGTCACCTTTTCCTCCGGAAGAGTTACCACCAAAGCTCCCGAGGAGATCATCCGAAGGGGATCGAAGTCGAAGGCTCGGGCAAAATTCGCTACGACCGGAAGAGAGGGAAGTTGTTCCTCTTGAATCCGGAAAGATTTTTTCGCTCCCCAAGCCATTTCGAGAAAGGCCTCAAGCACTCCCCCCCGGGTAGGGTCGTGCATGGCGGTAGCTCCCAGCTCCGCCAGCCGAAGAGCTTCGGGAACCACCGAAAGAGCTTCCGCCAGCTTTTTCGCCTCTGTAACATCTTTCTCCGAGAGCCCCCGGCGTCGGCATTCCTCGGGATAATCCCAGGCAAGGATAGCGGTACCCTCCAGTCCCATTCCCCGGGTGAGGCAAATAACATCCCCCTCCCGGGCTCCGTCGGTGCGCA
Organism: Synergistaceae bacterium; assembly: GCA_036769705.1. Lineage (GTDB taxonomy): Bacteria > Synergistota > Synergistia > Synergistales > Aminiphilaceae > DAIPKP01. The sequence continues at coordinate 27,778 of DAIPKP010000012.1, read as the reverse complement.
CCAGAGTTTCTTCCCGGGCATCTCCAAAGGCGGTAACCGCCGCAAGGGACCGGGAAAGCCCGGAGGAGTAGCCGCTATGGCCTCCCACGATAACCGCCCCGGCTTCCCGAGCGGCCTCCACCGCCTCTTCCACGATATTCCGGAGTTCTTCCGTATCCTCTGCGGAAGGCACCAAAACCAGAAGTTGGAGCCACCGGGGAGGAACTCCGCTGGCGGCGAGATCGTTACAGGCCACATGCACCGCCAGACGGCCCAGACCTTGGGCGGCCCCCACGATGGGATCCACGTGGGATGCCACAAGACCGGCCCCCGTATTCACCAGGGCGATATCCTCTCCGAAAAAGCTTCCCATGATGACCGAAGAATCCTGCTTCTGCCGTGCAAGAGGAGCGTACACCGCATGTTCCATTATTTCCTGGGAAAATTTGGACATCAGGATCGCTCCTCCTTGGAAGCCTTGCGAAGATTCCGGGCGTAAAAACGCTCTCCTCTCCAGAGAGTGGTAATAATCTCCTCTTCCTGCAGCAAGGTACTCAAAAGTTCTTTTCCGTCTCCCGAGGATTTTTCCTGATCCTCCAGAAAACCAGCCACTGCGATTTCCTTCATGGGATGCACCGAAAGAATGGAAAGCAAGGCCTCCCGAAGATCTCCGGTGCGGGTAAAATCATTTCCCTCGTAAGCGTTGAGAATACGCACGTCAAGATGATGGGCCAGGAAAATGGAGGTAGCCGCAGCGAGACCTTTTTCATCCACACAGGTTACGTCGGAACATGCGGGAGGACGAGTGGGGGAGGAGAGCCTGCATACGGCGGGTTCCAAAGGTTCCAAAAAGGAGGCCATTTCCTCCAAATGATCTTCCTGGTCGTTTATTCCCGCCACGAGCATGGTTTCCGTTTCCAAATGCCCCCGATAGCTTTCGGCAAAGGCTGTCACTCCCTGGAGAATCTTTTCCAGGGAAAGATCGCGGTGAGGCCGATCCAGGGCACGCCAGACATCCCGGCGTACCGCATCCACCTTCAGGGATACCCAGTCGAAAATAGCCAGATCCTCGCGGACCGAAGGCAAGGAGACGAGGGAAGCGTTGGAAATGATCGCCAAAGGAATGCCGAAGGATTTCAGGAGTTCCGCAGTTTCCCCCAGCCGGGCATCGAGGGTAGGCTCTCCATCGGGCACGAAGGCCATGTAATCCACATGAGCCTTTGCAACGGAAAGTTCCTCCAGCTTCCGGGCCACCTCTTCCCGAATGGCGGAAGGTTCGAAAAATCGATTCCGCTCGATACTCATGGTGATGGCATTTCCCAATTGGCAGTAACGACAAGCGTAGCTGCAGATTTTAGGGGGAATATGATTGATGCCCAAGCTCCGCCCTAAACGGCGGGAGGGCACGGGACCGAAAACATGCATGATAGGACCTCCTTGAAGAAGCTTTCTTCAAGGATACGTCTCCGCCCCTGGATTGGAACAGGGGCACAAAGAGAGATTTCATGAAGCAATCTGGCACCAAAGATCGGAAAAGATATAATGTCCGAGAAAAGCGATTACCGTCGAGGAAATCCGGTAATAAGGGAAAATCTTGTAAAAAAACCTTCTCTTACTCTCCCGCCAGGAGAGCCGCTCCGTAAGCCCCTACTCTCTGGGGATATTCCGGCACTACCACTTCTTCTTGAAGATGAGCTTCCAGAAGATGTTTCATGCAGCGGTTACGTGCTACTCCTCCCGCGAAGAAGAGTTCCCCCGAAAAACCGATCCGCCGAAGCATGCTCAATGCCCGGAGAACCACCGAGGTATGAAGAGCCCGGGCAATATCTCCGGGATTTTCGCCCCGAGAGATGAGGGATACCACTTCGGACTCCGCAAAGACAGTACACATACTGTTGATCTTCAGAATATCTTTTCCCTCCAGGGCTCGCTCTCCGAATTCTCGAATATCAAAGCCCAGGGTAGCGGCCATAATCTCCAGAAATTTTCCCGTTCCCGCGGCACAACGATCGTTCATCTCGAATTTTTTCACTTTTCCGTTTTCCCGGAGGGAGATAACCTTGCAGTCCTGCCCTCCGATATCGAGCACCGTAGTGGCAAAGGGAGAAAGTTCCCGGGCCCCTCGGGCATAAGCCTTGATCTCCGTAACCGCAGGGCAGGAAAAAGCCTGGGCAGCGAGACTCCGCCCATATCCCGTAGCCATAAGGCGATCCCAGGAAAGTCCTCGGAGAAGAGATTCCGCCTGTTCCAAAGGGGCATATCCCGTTTCGCCCTGACGAAACGCCACGACATTCCCCTCTTCCAGCACCACCACTTCCATAGAACGGGATCCTATATCAATACCGGCACAACGCATGGTATCCCTCATTTCTCCTCCATGATACACAGATCCCCCCGGGAGCGTCGTGAAAACCCTCCCAGGGGGAACGATCCCTACTGAAGTTGCTCGATAAAAGCCTCTATCCGTGTCTTCAGCTGTCCCACATCTTCCATACTGTAATCCGTCTCCACTCGAAGGAAGGGAATTTCCTCCTTCTCGAAAACTTTTTCCAGGGGTATGGCTTCCATGGTGTAGGGCTGACAAAACTGAAGTCCGTAATGGATGATTCCGCCCGCTTTATAGGCTTTGGCCATCTCCCGGATATGATCTTCCCTATCCTGATTGGGAGTGAAAATGGCACAGTCGATCCGGAAGTAACGATCTACCAGAGCCTCCATGAGTTCTTCCATGGAATTCCCGGATTCCTCCGTGAGTTCCCGGACTCCTCGTTCTCCCACACAAGATTCTTCACCTACAATGACGGCTCCCGAAGTTTCAACGATCCAGGGAAGTTTCCAATTGGGCACCGCCATGGGGCACCCCGATACGAGAATACGGGGAGTTTGTTCCGAAACCACTCCCTTTTTCTCCTGAATCCGCTCCTCCAATTCATCACAGAGAGCGTTCAGGGATTCCGTAAAGCGTGCGGGATTGTCGTAGAAGAAGACCTGGTTCGCCAGAAGTGCGTCCAGCCCCGATATGGGAGCGGGGTCCGCCTTGCGAAGAGAAGCGAGGCGGTGCAAGGCTCTACGCTTGGCGTTGACCGTAAGAATTCCCTGTTTGAGGTCCGTCGGAGTTATAGGTTTTCCCGTAAAGGTTTCCAGGCTATCCTTAAAGCGGAGAAATTCGTTTTTCAGAAGCTCCCTCCCTTGAGGGGTTTTCATCTGAGGAAGATCCATAACATAGAGATTATTCACGATTTTTTTGAGGCTTTCATAGGCTTTTTTCTTGCCGTCACACGTATTTTCTCCCACCACCATATCCGCCACTTCCAGGTAGGGACAGGCCTTTCCCAGTTTGAAGCCAAAAGAGGATTTGATGAGAGCGCAGGTGTTTCGGGGGAGCATCTGTTCCACCTCATGGGTGGCGAAATCCGCTCCGGAACAGAGCCCGATAAGGGTAGCCCCCGCAGCGAGTACAAGCTCTTCGGGAACGAAAACACAGTAAGAACCGACGATCTTTCTTCCCTGTTTTTTCTCCTCCAGAAGCTCCTTGATCCGGAGACCGTGAATCTCAGTCATTACGAAGTTGAAATAATCCATTCCTTCGGGACGTTCCTTCTGGGCCATGTAAATATCCCCGTATACCTTTCCCAGAACCCCCAGTAACGCATCGTGAGCATTCAGATCCAAATTCAGATCTTCCCACATTTTTCGATACTCTTGAGACATACTATCCCTCCTCACGGATTTTCCGCACGCACTGCGGACCCGCTCCGTGAGAAAGGAAATCCTAGAAGACTCGGGAGAGGTCCGGAAATACGGCGGTATCTACGCTCCTTGGCCCGACCGGCCAGGATAACCTGATTCAGTGGCAGAACGTCTGCATTTTCCCGTGATACATGATTTTCTCCTTATCTTCTTTCAGCATGAATCTCTTCGGGGAAACCAAAGAGAAAGAAGATCCATAAAAATCTGATCTTCCAAAAAACTGCACAAGAGTATATCCTTTTTTTTCTTTTAAGGCCACCATACTATAACCCGCCTCAAAGAAATATTTTCCGCAGGATTCCGGAATGACATGGAAAAAACCGGTCCATATCCGAGCTTTCTGAATTTCCGCCCCTACTCTTTCGAAGTCTCGAGAAAACGGCGGATGATAGCCCCCCGGTATTCCAGAAACTCGGGAGACCAGGGAGAGCGATCCGGCGGAAGCTCCACCTTGATCTCTCCGTCGATACGGGAGGGAGTTCCTTCGAGAAAGAGGATCCGATCTCCCAGGAAAAGGGCCTCGGTGATGTCGTGAGTTACCATGAGAACGGTACAGTTTCGGCGCTTCCAGAACTCCAGCAGATCTTCCATGATGGAGAATTTATGCCGCAAATCCAGGGATCCGAAAGCCTCGTCCAGAAGCAGAAGCTCCGGCTCCACGCCAAGAGCCCGGGCAAGATTTACCCGCTGCTGCATTCCTCCGCTGAGCTCCCGGGGGTAAGAATGTGCCCATCCCGAAAGGTGTACCCGGGCCAGGAGATCTTCCACCGGACAGGAAGGATTGGCGAAACGAAGGTTTTTTCCCACCGTAGCCCAGGGAATGAGTCGGGGTTCCTGAAAGACGAAACCCACCCGGGAGGGCACCCCTGCGACGCTTCCTTCCGAAGGCTTCCGAAGTCCGCTGAGGATCTTGAGAAAGGTGGTTTTCCCGCATCCCGACTGCCCTAGAAGGACGAGCCGCTCTCCCCGGCGGATGTCCATGTTCCAGCCTTGCAGAACCTGGTGATCTCCGAAACGTATTCCCAAATCGACAATACGGATCAGGAAAGGCATGTCTTTTTCCCTCCGCGAAAGGCCCTGCGGAAATTCCGGAAGATCCTTTCCGAGGCAATTCCCAGGCATACCGCCACAGCGGAAAGAGCATATATTCCCGGCGTATCCACTCCCTGGCGAGCCCAGGCAATGAGTACCCCCAACCCCGCATCGCCGCAGAGATATTCCGTCACCAGCACCACCTTCCAGGCGTTCCCCAGGGCCACATCTATTACCGCTTCGGTAAAGGGAAGAAGAGCTCCTCCATAGATTACCCGCATCCGCCTCCATCGGGGAACCCGGTAAATGCGGGCCATTTCGAGAAGCGTTTCGTCCAGGCTGCGAACCCCCGAGGCGGTGGTGAGAATAGCCATGGGAAGAAGGGAGAGGGTGGAGATGAATACCGGCCCTCTCCATCCGATACCGAGAGAGAAAACCACCACGCCGAGCCAGGAAATGACGGGAACCGCCTGAATAATTGCAAGAAGGGGCCGGCAGAAAGCCAAAACTCCCGGACGCATGCCGAAAAGCACTCCCAGAGGGATTCCGATGGAGAGCACCAAAAGAAGCACCAGCCCCACTTCTCCCACGGATTGAGCCAGGGCAAGCCAAAAGGAAGCCTCCTGGATAAAATCCAGAAGGCGTTTCAGCGTTTCCAGAAACGAGGGGAGCACGAGAGGAATCCCAAGTATCCGAGCCACAATTTCCCAACCCAGAAGGACGCCGATTCCTCCTAAAAGGGCCTTGTTCCTCATGGAGAGAAAAAGCCTTTTTCCGGCACTCCTTCACAGCTTTCGGGGGAGTTGCTGCAGAGGTATTCGAAAAAGGCAAGCACTTCCCGAGAGGCGGAAGCTCCCGAGCGATAGGTGAAGTTGCACTCTTTCATGGCTTCTTCCAGAACGCGCTGAGGCAAAGGAATATCCTGGTGGAGAAGATCCGCGGCTTGAGAAAGGTGCGATTCCGCCCACTTGAGAGAAAGAAGGTACTGACGCTCCATTTCCCGAAAAGAATCCGGATCTGCTTCGAAGCTTTTTCGAGAGACGAAAAGACCCGTCACCGGAAAATGGGCATCTTCTCCCATTTCATCCTGCCAGAGCCTGCGAAGAGGAAAAGCCTTTTCGGTTTTTCCCTTGGAGAGCGCCAGAGTAGCAAAGGGTTCCGGAAGCACCGCATACCGGGCCTTTCCCGCTCCGAGGAGCCCTACCACCTCCTGGGGAGGGGCATAAAGAAGGCGCACATTGACATCCGGAACGATGCCCGCCTTTCGAAGAGAGGTACGAATCAGGACATCCGCCGTGGTTCCCCTGCCAAAGGGGAGATAGAGGGATTTCTCGTCAAGCTCTTTCAGCGAGGCTATGGATTCTCCAGAAGGAAGGAGAAAGGAAAAGAGATCCCATTGCGTTACGCCGAGAAGAATCAAGGGAAACCCCTTTTGATGAATGGCAGCTCCCAGGGTAATGGGCAAAAGAGCACATTGCGCTTTTTCCGATACGAGAAGGGCGATGATTTCCTCGGGGCTGTTCCACACAACGATGCCCGGCCCGTAAAGCATCTGATACCGCAGCGGTATTACCGCAAAGAGTCCGGGCCCCCGGGGCACGTAAAGCTCTCCGGGAGAAGAGGATCTTTCCCGGGCATGAGCTCCCGCAGAAACAAGAAGAACTCCCAAAAACCCCATACAAAGTACCCGCAGAAAACGCTTCATACTTTTTCCACCTCCTCCGGAGGGTTCCTTCCGGCAATTCGCCGGCTCGCATTGACCGCCCCGGAACTGCTACCGGCAGCCCGCGAAAAGCAAGGCTGCCGCCCCCAAGGGATTGCGTTCCAGGGCTTTCAAAGCTACATCGCAAGAATTCTCCGGGGCAAAAACAGAGAATCCCCGCACATTATACGTTCCCATTTTTGCCAAACCGTTTCCGGGCCTCCTGCAAATGCCGGCACTGTTTCCGAAACTGGAATCCCGGGCATGTACACGCTCCATGCAGGAGATCCACCGCATATTCCTCACTGCCTCGGGCAAGATAAATATACTCCCCCACCTTGGTAAAGGATACCGGACTTTTTTCGTTTCCCGAGGCTGTAGCCGCCTCTTTTCCAGATCCTTTTTTTGCGGAAGCTCCTACTTCCAGGAAGCCCTCGGGAAGGGGCAACGCTCCGGAGGGATCCGCAGGGTCGCCTTCGTTTCCACGCTCATCCAGGGCCTTATTGGAAAGAGCATCCGCCTGGGAGTTTTCCTTTCGTGGAACCCAGGCATAGCGGAGCCGCCGCCCCTCTTCGAGCTGCCGGGCACTTTCCCAAAGAAGCTGAAGATGCGGCTGCCGCACCTTCCACTCCCCTTTCATCTGAGAAATTACCAGCTTGCTGTCTCCGTAAATCCGTACTTCCCGAAGATTTCGCCGGGCGATCTCCCGAAGCAGAAGAAGGAGCCCCTCGTATTCCGCTTCGTTGTTCGTACGATTTCCGAGATAGGCACAATCCTCCCAGAGAGTTTTTCCCTGTTCGTCCTGAAGAAGAGCTCCCGCTCCGGCCTCTCCGGGATTTCCCCGGGAGGCTCCGTCAAAAAAACCAGTGATCATGCAATCTCTCCTCACAAAGGCAAAAGGGGTGCTTCGGCACCCCTGAAAAATTCTTCCTTCTCTCCGCGAAAAGACGTTTTTACCCCGCTTTCCTTCGAAAAAAGCTTTTCTCGCAAAAAACGGCATTTTGCCTCTATCCGCAGTCTTCTTGCTTCAGGTTCAGCAGAGCTTCCTTCCCTTGTTTTCGTACATGCGCCTATCCGCCACTACCAGCACCTCGTCGCTGGTCTTTCCATCTTCTCCGAAAAAGGCTATACCAAAATTCACATGAGCCTTAAGAGAGGGAATGGAAAAACATAGGCCCTCCACGGATTTTTCGAGTTCCTCCGCGATTTTCTGGACCTCCTCGGGGGAACGCCCCGTCAATACCGCGAGAAACTCGTCCCCTCCGTAACGCCCCACCACACCGCGCTCTCCCAAGACACGGGACATGGCCCGGGCGGCCTTTATCAAGACTTCGTCTCCTACCGCATGCCCATAGCTATCGTTAACCTCTTTAAACTTCCACATATCCATCATGATGACGGAACAAAATTCTTCCCGGTTGGCCAGGGGTGCCACGGTCTCTTCGAGATACTGCATGAGAAAACGCCGGTTCCATATACCCGTAAGGCCGTCCCGGCGAGCTTTCTCCTCTTCCACATCCAGGAGTCGGTTCACCGAGAAAAGGGCCCCCAAATGCCGGGAAAGCACATGAAAAAGGTCCTCGTCCTCGGTGGAAAAACCTCCCAACCGGGACCGCTCCAGGGCAATGACTCCGAGAGGCTCCTCCTGGTGACAGATAGGCACGTCGAGCTCCGACAAAGTGGAGGATTCCACCTTCGCATAATGGGGATTCACCCGGACATCCGGAGTGTTTACCACCTGCCCCCGCTTTAAAGCATGAAGGGCGAGACCTCCTCCCTGGTTCACGATTTCCCGGCTCTTCGAGAGAAGCTGCCCTGAAGAGAGCACCGAAGAAGCCACCATGCGGCATTGATCTTCGGCCTTAAGCCATATGTAGATGGAGGTATCCGGGAAACGGTTTGTCAGAAGAGAGACGGTTTTCCAGGCAATTTCCACGTTATCGCGCTCTCCGGAAAGGACGTTCGCCAAGTCGTGTAGAAAGCGCATTCCCTGAAGCTCCCGCTGTAATCGTTGAACGTTGGAAATGTTTTCCAGCACCAGGGCCATGGACTTGGTGAGAATGGTGAGAATTTCCACATCCCGCATGGAGAAAGCGTTTTTATCCTTCGAAATAACCGCAAGAACTCCCCAGAGGAAACCCTCGTGAGCGATGGGAAAGGCAATCTCCGAAAGGGTACCGAAAACATCGGAGCGAAAATAGGGATCATCCGAGGCATCGTTACAGACGTAAGGCTCCAAAGTCTGCACCACCCTGCCGATGATTCCTTTCTTTCGAAGTATATACTCCTCCTCCTCCTCCCGGGAAATGGAAAATTCCCCGTGCACGAAAACCGTGGTTACGGGCATGGAGCGGCGATGGCGTCCGAAAATGAAGGAACGCTGATATCCGAAGCGCTCCCG
>DAIPKP010000012.1:0-18814 GCA_036769705.1 Synergistaceae bacterium | reverse complement strand
TCTTCCCGTTTATCCCATAAATATACTGCGGGACGGGAAAAACTGGTGTTGGCGGCAATGATTTCCGCCGCCAGGGAACAGGCCTCCTCCGGAGTCTTCGCTTTATCCACCTCTACGAGATACTTGAGAAGAAGCTCCTGCCCCTGTATGGCTCTCGTTCGTTTCTCCCGGAAGTTTCCCAGAAGCCTTTCCTCGGTTCCTTCCGCCACGTTCCTCGCTCCTTCGCCCACTTTTTTGGCATTCATGATTTGAGGCAATATCCGAAATTGGTTACGGCATCCATCGATCTCGAAGCGCCAGGGCTTCCGTTCGAATAATTTCATTCACCTTTTCTACAAAGGCGGGATCTGCTTGAAGAGGAAAGAAAGCCCCGTAGTATTCCCGGGTAAGCAACACATCGAGGATGGTGTAGTTCGAATGCTCTTTCATAACCTGAAAGGCCAAGGGGCTGTCTATAATGGCCGCATGGGCATTCCCCTCCAGCAGGGCCTGAAAAGCTTCGGGCCATGTCGTGAAGGGAAGAGGATTGATACCGGAAATTTTTTCCGCCGCCTGGGCGCTTGTGGTGCCGGATTGAAAGGCCACCGTCATGCCTCGCATCTGCTTGGGAGAAACGATACCACTCCCACGAGGAAGAAGCACCGCCTGGCCCGCCACGAAATAAGAATCCGAAAAGAGCACCTGCTTCATACGCTCTTCGGTAACCGCAATTCCCGCAAGCCCCATGTGAATGCCCTCGGGCCAGAGCCCTCTCTCGAGAATTGCGGTAATGCTTCCCTCTTCTCCCTCCCCCCAGGAGAGAGGAACCAGTACACAGGACACGCCTAGAGACGCCGCAATTTTCCGGGCAAGATCCACTTCCAATCCTTCGAAAACGTCCCCGCTTTGAAAGTGGAAAAAGCCCCAGTCCTGAGCTTCGATAGCTACCCGAAGCTCCCCTTCCCGAGCAATGGAATCAAGCTCCGAAGCCCTGGCGGCAAGGCCGTTCCAGCTCATAAAAAAAACTGCCAGCGTGAAAAAGCTCCACAAAAGCGATCGGGCAATTCTCATGGAAGCCTCCTCCTTTGGAGTAAAAGATTCCTGCCGCTCTTTTTCATATGCCAAAGATACACCAAAGTACATTCTATCACGATTTTTAGGGCATACATATCCGATATGTGATAATCTATGTTTTCATACGCATCGATATTCTCCGCATGTATCCTCCTTGGGGAAAGTCTTGCGCAAGGAGGTTTTTCCCCGGGCATACATACTCGGCAGTCTTTTCGGAGAGGAGGAATAACCGTGATACCGTCCGTTTCCTTCCTGTTTCTCCTCCTCGGAGGGATCGGCCTTTTTCTTCATGGCCTTACATACAGCACCGAGGCTTTCCGAAAAGTTTTAGGAAATCGCACGGACACGCTTTTAAATTCCCTGCTCCGCCATCGAAGTTTCTCCTTCGCCACCGGAGCTTTTCTCTCCACCCTTGCTCAAAGTAGCACCGCCGCCACGTCCTTTGCGGTAGGCCTCGTGAGCGCAGGACTTCTTCCTCTTCAGAGCGCCATTATCGTCATGATAGGCGCTAGTGTGGGAACCACCTTCGTCACCTTCATCCTCGCCCTGGACCTGGTCCGCTGGGCCCCTCTCGGGCTCGGCATCAGCGCCTTTCTTCTCCGAAGCTCCCGGAGAAGCTTCCAGAAATGGGGGGCCCTGGGGCTCGGCATTTCCCTTATTCTTACGGGGATGCTCTTCATCCAGCAAGGCGTAGGCCCTCTGAGCAACGCCCCCTCCCTCGGATCCGCCATTCTCGCCATGGGGAACAGCCCTCTTCTCTCGAGTCTCGCAGCCTTCGGAATTACCGCAATTCTTCAGAGCAGCGTTCCCGTAATAGGGCTTTCCATGGCTTTGGTAAGCTCCGGAATGCTTCCTCTGGAGGCGGTCTTCTTTCTCGTACTGGGATCCCATGCAGGAACCTCCGTGATGATTCTCTTCGCGGGAATGGGAACCAAAAAACACGCCCGGACCCTGGCATGGAGCAGTTTTCTCTACAAGATAGGAGGCATTCTCCTGCTTCTTCCTTTTTACGCCATTCTTCCTTCCTGGGGAAGTCGGCTTTTCTCCTCCGAGGGAAGCATCGCCTTCATCCAAAGTGCGGTTATCTGGGGCAACGCCCTGTTACTGCTTCCCTTTACGGGGATTCTTGCCCGGGGAGGAGCCTTTCTTGCCCGGCTTTTCGGCAGAGAAGATCCCGGAGAGCCCCTTTACCTGGAATCGCCGCCTCCCCCTTTTCCAAGCCTGGCTCTTTCGCTTCTCTCCAAAGAGATGATCCGGGCCGCGAATCTCATGGAGGAGTGCCTTTTCCGTACACTCCGGACCCCCTGGGCTTCGGAGCGCCTCGCCCTGATTATTCCGGGTACGGAGGAGCTCGTGGAAAGCTGCACGGAATATCTTCTCGCCCTTCCTCCGCCTCTCGAAGAAAACTCCGAGGCCCCCGGAGAGTACGCATGCCTCGCTCACGGTCTGAGCTGTATGCGAGAGCTGAACCACCTGATACAGAAAAACTTTCTGCCTCAATACGAGAACTGGAAAGAACTTTGCCCCCGGGGGAATTCTTCTCAACTGGAAGAATGGGAAGCCATCGGCGGCGAACTTTTATTGGTCCTGAACGAAAGCTTCGGCTCCTTTGCCCTGGGAGATAACCAGACCAGCAGGAGATTCCTCGAGGGATACCGACAGCTCAGCCTTTCCCTGGAAGAACTTCAGGCCACTCTGGAAACGAAGCGGGGGCTCTTCCACACTCCCGAGAATCTGCGGCTATGGGAGCTTTCACACACCGCCAAAGCCATGGCAAAGCAATGTTTCTGTCTCGTCAAGGGATGCTCTCTACGCGAAATGGAGGAGTTCTTTCCGGAAAAACCGGAGAAAAAACTTTCCGAAACGAGAAAGGAAGACCGGTCATGAAAACATACCTGCAGAAAATCAAAGCTTTTTTCAACAGAAAAGCAATCCCTTCAGCGGAGGAACTCCTTTTTTCGGAAGATCGCAAACGCCTTCTCGAGCTTCTTTTCGAAATGGGAGACGCCGTGGGAAAAGCCCTGGAGCTGGTTATGGAAGCTCTGGAAGAGCGAAATCCGGAAAAAGCCGCTCTGGTCATAGCCCAAGACAGCCATATCGACGAGCTGGAGTCGGAGTTGGAACAGCAATGCCTCCACGTTATGGCACTTCGCCGTCCCATTCGGGATAACCTGCGGTTTCTCATCGCCCTCATCAAGGTAGCGGGGGATCTTGAGCGAACCGGAGACCAGGCGACAAACATTGCGGAAAAGGTGACCCTTTTCGGAAAAGCTCCTCTTCTGAAACCCCTGGTGGACATCCCCAGAATGGGCAGCATAACAAGGGAAATGACGGATTACGCCCTGAAGTCTTTCGAAATGGGAGATCCCCGGCTTGCCCTGGAAATCCACGCTATGGACGACGAGGTGGACCGCCTCTACAAAAGGGTTTTCGAGGACATTCTTCTTCTCATATCCCGGAAGGGGCTTTCCGACCGGGAAGACATGGAGCAAGCCATGAATCTCGTTCTCATTGCCCGGTACCTGGAACGCATCGGAGACCAAGCGGTGAACGTAGCCCGAAGAAGCTATTTCATGGTTACCGGAAAAAACATGGATCGGGAAATCGAAGCCTCGAAAGAAACGGAAAAATCTCGGGGCGCCGAAGTTCTATAGCTGGCTCCAGGGGCTCCCGCTTCGCCAGCTTCTCTCCTCCTCCTCTTCCGACGAGAAGAGATCCTCTTCTCCAAGGCCGAGAAAAGCCTCCACCACCTGGGGATCGAACTGGGTTCCCGCATGTTTCCGAAGTTCCTGCCGGGCCTCTTCGGAAGAAATCCCCTTGCGGTAGGCCCGGTCGCTCGTCATGGCATCGTAAGCGTCCGCTACGGCGAGAATACGGCTGAGCAAAGGTATTTCCCTCCCCATGAGCCCCGAAGGATAGCCCCGACCATCCCAGCGCTCGTGATGATGCCCTACCACTATGGCAATGTCCCGAAGTTCCGGAGATTGAGAGAGCACCTCTCGCCCCTTGGAAGGATGGGTCTGAATAATTTCGCGTTCCTCCGGGGTAAGAGGCTCGATTTTATTGAGAATCTCCGTGGGAATGAGAAGTTTCCCCACGTCATGCACGAACCCCGCCCAATAGGTCTGCTCCACCTGCTCCGGCGTGAGCCCCAGTACTTGAGCCAGCTTCCGGGATATGTGCGCCACGTTCTCCGAATGCCCGCTGGTATAGGCATCGTACATTTCGAGAATGGAAATGATGGACCGGAGAAGGTTCGCCTGAAAACGGCTATGCATGGCAAAAAGCTGCTGCATACCGAGAAAACCCGAGGCCAGACTTCCCAGAGCATCCAAGATCCTTCCCGCATCCGAGGAAAACCTATCGTATTCCTCATCTCCCCGAGCCACCGCAAGAAATCCGAGAACCCGACCACCCGCACGAAGATTGACCATAAGCCCCTCGGCGATATCCGGACAGATCCGGGAGAAACGCTCCCGCAAATCCTCGGGCCATCGATCCATCAGGAGAGCGAAGGAAACCGTGGCTCCCCGGAAAACCACATGGTCCGCCTTGAGAGGCAGATCCTCGAGCAATTTTATATCCGTTCCCACACCGGAAAGAATGCGGACTTCATCCTCTTCGAGAACGCCCACGATCCCTGTCGCCGTACCAGGAAGCATATCCACCGCCAGAGCGAGAATGCGATTCATATAGCGCTCCCGCCCCATATTTCTGGCAGCGCTCAGGGAAACCGCCAGGGAGATCACGTGTTCGAGACGCCCCGCAAGTTTTTCCCGGCTCATATAGAGTTCTTCCAGCTCTTCGTTCATGGCCTTGAGCTCTTCCATTCCTGCGGCGATCTCCCGGCCCATGTTTTGGAAGGATCGGGTAAGTTCCTGGACTTCAAGAGGAGCATCCTCCTCCAGAGGTTCTTCCAGAGCGAAAGAAGTGGGATCCTGCATAAAATCTTCCATGGCTTTCATAAGCACGTGGAAGGGATGCACGATCTCCGTGGAGGTTCGGGAAGTGCTCCAGAGCATCCAGGCAACCCCCAAAAAGAGGAGGAAAATACCCAAGCCTATGCCCATATAGAGAACTCGTGCGAAAAAGGAAAAATCCATGCGGATTCGCACTATGATGGATTCCTCTTCCAGGGGCAGAACGCTCCCCTCCTGGGGAGATTCCCAGAGAGCGTAAAGGCTGGCTCCCTCTTTCTTCGTACCCCGAACGTGCAGCATGCCGCTTTCGGGCATTTCCTTCCGAATTCGGGAAAGAAGAGAATCCTCGAGAAAAGCTCCATCGCTCCAGATCGGCTCGCCGGTCATGAAAGAATAAAGAGTTACTCCCGCCACGAAGGGAAGCTCCCGGAGCTCATCGATCATGCGCTCCACCTGGGAAAGCAACTCCCGATCCACCGCCACCGCCACACCGAGAACCGTGCGGTCCGGGAAAATCCAGTAGCCGTATTCGTAAAGCCCCTTCGTTACTGGAGACCAGAAGAGAGGAAGCACCACGATCTCGCCGCTGGAAGCGAGAAAAAGGCGCTCTCCTCCCAGAGGAGGAACCGCGGGCAGTCCCTCCGGAAGAGAGGAGTTTTTTATCTTTCCCTGGGCATCCAGGGTAACCGAGTAGAGGAAATGATTATCCTGAGATTTGGAAGGTGTTTGAGGAAGAAGCCGGTTTTCCATGCGGCGAACGAAAAAATCGAGTTCCATTCGGGGGATGTCCGTGGCGGAGGTATCCGCTACGAAAACACGTTGCAATCCATCCAGCACCGTGTTGGCCACCATCTGGTACTGGGTCTGCAAAACGCCTATGGTACGGACATGGGCATCCAGGAGGCGGGTCACCGAGTGGCTCGTTCTCTCCTCGATCCTGGAGGAAATCCAGCCCTGGAGAACCCTTCCTCCCCAGAGAAGATACACCATAAACGCAAGGGCCACCACGGCGTAAACCGGCAGGAACCGGACTAAAATACGCTTGTTGAGAGGGACAGGACTACGCAAGATTCGACCTCCCCGAGATAGGAATCATGTCAGAAAAACAGCCCCGAGGGACCGAAAATGCCAGAATAACAAGCCGAAAAAGAACAAATAAACACAAACCCTTCATAAATATCATGGATGTGCAATTTCTCGTCTCAGGGAATCCAGCGGTTCTCCAGGGCCTCCCGCTGCTCCAGGACAACCCGGTCTGCGATTTCGCGAAGCTCCGCATCCGCCGAAAGAGGGAGAACCAAACCGTAATTTTCTCTCGTAAGAAGCTTGTCCAGGACATCCGCCTCGGGATGATCCCTCAGAAAGAGAAATGCCAGGGGGCTATCGATAACCACCGCATCGATCTCGCTTGTCTCGAAGGCTCGGAAAACCGCGGAAGCGTTTTCCAGAGGTACCAGTTCGTTGGACCCGGGCAAACTTCTCGCGGCGGGCTCGCTAGTGGTATCCTGGGCAAAGCCTATTCGTTTTCCCTGAAGGGCTTCCGGAGAAAGAAGCCGCATCCCTCCCCGGCGGAAAAACACCATCTGCCCCACCGTAGCGTAGGGTTCGGAAAAATGCACAAAACGGCTCCGTTCCGAGTTTATAGTGGCCACCGAAGCGATGATATCGAAGGCCCCCCAGGGAGCACCCCGAAGAATCCCCGAGATACTCCCGGGCTCTCCGTCCCCCCAGGGAAGGGAGACGAAGGAACAGGAAACTCCCAAAGCCTCGCCCAAGGCCTCCGCAAGATCCACGCAAAACCCGGAAGGCTTTTCTCCGTTCCACTGCAAAAAATAAGCCCATCCATCGTCCTCAAGGGCCACCTGGAGTACCCCGCGTTCTCGGATGGCAGTTGCGGAAAACTCCGAAGCTTCGACGGATAAGACCAAAAAAGTTCCTGCAAACAAAGCCAGAGCTCCGAGAAAAAATCCTCGCCGAAAAAGAGAAAGCCCTGGAAAAATCCTCAAGGATCCATACCTTTTTCCCAAAGAATAAAACCTCACAATGTCAACGAATTTTTTTAATTGTATCACATTCCTGCCCCTCTCTCGCGCGCAATCTGACACGCTATTTTTCACGGATCGTACTTGCGTACCGCCTGACCCGTGCAAAAATTCGGCTCCGGAAAATCCGGAGAAAAGGAAATCCCCGGGGGCGATTATTCCCCTGGTGTAAAAAGGTTTCGGCAGAAATCTCAGATTTCCATCATACCAGTTCTCCCGTAAAAAAGAAATTTTCCCGAGCTTCTTGACAAAACGGAAAAAGCTCCTAGAATTTCAAACAAACGTTTGATTGATTGGGGAGGGAAGGATATGAAAGAAGAGGCTTCCGCGAAAATACGGCTTCTCGAAGAAGCCAAAAAACTCTTTGCTTGCCAGGGCTTTTTCGGCGTTTCCGTTCGGGAAATCACGAAAAATGCGGGTACCAATACCGCCATGGTCTCCTATTACTTCGGAGGCAAAGAGGGGCTCTACCGGGAAATTCTTCGAAATGCCATAAATCACATCGAGGAACATACCCGGGAACTTCACGATCTCCGGCTTTCTCCCCGCAAAAGAATCACTTCCTACGTCCGGGGAATCATTCATCTGCACCATACGCAACCCCACTGCGCAAAAATTCTTCTCCACGAAATTCAACACCCTTCACATCCTCTCCGGGAGATGGTTTTGCCCCGCATAACCAAGATGGCCCGGGGCATGCAGGCCGCCCTGGAGGAAGGACAAACTGCGGGAGACTTCCGCCGGGACGTACCCCCTCATCTCGGGGCCTATTTCGTGGCCTCCATGGTGAATTTTTATTTCCTCCAGGCCTCGCTGGTACGCTCCATTATCCCAGAGCTCGAAAACCAGGATTCCCTGTTGGAGGAATCGGTGCTGAAGGTCTTTTTCGAAGGGATGGAAGCCTGATGCGGCGCCTGACATTCGCCTTCGCGGGATTGCTCCTTTTCCTGGGAGGAATCTGGTACGGTTCGGAGGAAAAAGAATGGATCTCCCGGACATGGAGCTTTTTCGAAGAAAAACTTTCCCTTTCCCATTCCTCGCAAGCCGAAGATTCCCTGATCCTGAGAGGAACGGGAACCTTGGAAGTGAAGGAGATCCGGATAGCCTCCAAAACTTCGGGCTACATCCGGGAACTCCTCTTTCGGGAAGGAGATCGCGTAAAAGCGGGGCAGCTTCTCGCCCGGATCGATCGCCCCGACCTGGAAGCCCGAAAGGCCCGGGAAAAAGCCAGCCTGGAAGCCGCGCAGTTTCGCCTGGCGGATATGCGCACCGGAGCCCGGCCGGAGGAGATAGCGGAAATCCGGGCCCGCCTGGAGGGAGCAAAAGCCCGGCACGAACAGGCTCGTAAAGACGCCCATCGTTTCAGCCAGCTTCGGGAGGAAAAAATCGTTTCTCCCCAAAAATACGAGGAGTTTCAAACCGCCCTGGAAGTCGCGGCAAGTGAATTTCGGGCCCTGGAGAAAAAACTGGAAATTTTGTATTTAGGGGCCCGGGAGGAGCGCATCCGGGAACAGGAAGCTACCGTGAAAGCCTTGGAGGCTGCGGTGACGATAACACAAAGCCTTTTGGAGGAGACCTTCATACGAGCTCCCCGAAACGGCAGAATACTGGTGAAAAACGTGGAAAAAGGGGAATACCTTTCCCCCGGAAACATTCTCGGAGTTATCGGCGATATGGAAGATTGCTGGGTACGCCTGTACATCCCCTCGGTGCAGCTCGGAAAGATACGCCTTCACCAGGATGCCAAGATTTGGGTGGATTCCTTTCCGAATCGCACCTTTACCGGGCACGTTTCGGAGATCGCCGGAGAGGCCGCCTTTACTCCCCGGGAGAGCCTGAGCGAGGTGGAGCGAAGCAATCTTTCCTTTCGGATAAAGATCAGAGTGCCCAATCCGGAAGAGCTCCTCAAACCCGGCATGCCTGCGGACGTGGAGATTCTTCCGTGATCGAAATTAACGAAGTTTCTCGCTTTTTCGGCCCTCTCCAGGCCGTACGGAACTGCTCTCTCACGTTGAGGAAAGGAGAGATCCTGGGGCTGGTAGGCCCGGATGGAGCGGGCAAGACCACCCTTATCCGGATGATTGCGGGAGTACTCCGGCCGGACCGGGGAAAAATCCATACCCCGGGCTTTGCAAACTTTCGGGAATTTCAGCGGCACCTGGGATATATGCCCCAGCACTTCAGCCTCTACGAGGAGTGCACCGTAGAAGAAAACGTGGCCCTTCTCGGACGGCTCTACGGAATTTCGGGAAAGGAACTTCGGAAAAAGAGCCGGGAGGTGCTCGAGATGGTAGGCCTGTTTGCCTTTCGGAAGCGCCTGGGAGGCAATCTTTCCGGGGGGATGAAGCAAAAACTCTCTCTCGGAGCTCTTTTGGTACACGACCCGGAGGTTCTCCTTCTCGACGAGCCCGGCACCGGAGTGGATCCCGTTTCAAGGCGGGAATTCTGGCGGCTTCTCTACGGTCTGAACCGCCGGGGAATCACCATTCTTCTCTCCACTCCCTACATGGACGAGGCCCTGCTCTGTTCCCGGCTCGCCTTTCTTTCGGAAGGAAGGCTTCTGATTTCGGGAACCCCCGGGGAAATCCGCAAAGCCTTTCCCTACCTCCTCATGCGCCTCAGCTTCCCCGGCACGGGGGAAAAACACTCCCTTTACCGAAAATGCGCGGGACTTTCAGGGATACGCTGGGCCAACACCTTTGGAGAGTCCCTTCACCTGGCGGTGACGGACCGGAATCTCCTGGAAGAATCCCTCCAGGCCATGGAGAGGAAAGAGGATTTCCCCTCCTATTTTCTGGAGGAAATCACTCCGGACCTGGAGGATGTTTTCGTTGAGTTTGCCTCTCCGGAAAGGAAGGAGCCGTGAAACCCGCCCTGGAAGTACGTCACCTTACCAAATATTTCGGGAACTTCGCCGCCGTCAAGGATTTGAGCCTTCGGGTGGAGAGAGGGCAGATCTACGGTTTTCTCGGCCCCAATGGATCCGGCAAAAGCACCACCATCCGTATGATTTGCGGCCTCCTCCCTCCTACGGAAGGAGAGGGAGAGGTTCTGGGCCTGGAGTTACGCAGACACCGCCACACCCTTCGCCAGAGAATCGGCTACATGTCTCAGAAGTTCAGCCTCTACCAGGATCTTACGGTGGAGGAAAATCTTCGATTTTACGCAGGAATGTACGGCCTGGAGGGAAAGTATCGCACCAAACGCATCGAAGCCATGCTGGAACTCGCCCGGCTCGGTTCACGAAAAAAAGACCTCGCCACCGCGCTTCCCGCAGGAATGCGCCAGCGCCTTGCCCTCGCCAGCTCCCTTCTTCACGAGCCGGAGCTTCTCTTCCTGGACGAGCCTACCAGCGGGGTGGATCCCCTCTCCCGAAGGCATTTCTGGGAAATCATCTACGATCTTGCCGCCCGAGGTACCACCATCCTGGTAACCACGCACTTTATGGATGAAGCGGAACATTGCGAAATTCTGGGATTTATTTTCGAGGGAACTCTCCTGGCTTCGGGATCTCCGGGAGAGCTGAAAGAGCGTCTTCGGGGCAAACTCTACGGCCTGGAAAGGGAAAATCCCATGGATCTTCTGGAAAACCTCTCCTCCCGTACGAGCGAGGAGATGGAAGACTGTTACGTTTCAGGAAATTCCGTTCTCATATCCTCTTCAAAAAAGCTTCCGGAGGATCTCGCAGAACTGGGCTTTCACCCCGTATCTCCGACCTTGGAAGACGTTTTCGTCTTTCTCGTTCGGGAAGGTAAAAAGGAGCCTACATCATGAAACGTCTCTGGGCATTGCTGATCAAGGAATTTATCCAGATAAAACGAGACCGCATCACCCTGGCCATTATGGTGATGATTCCCGTAGGACAACTGTTGGTTTTCGGTTTTGCCATCAATACCGACGTAAAACATTTGGATACGATACTCTTCGATCAATCCCGCACCGCCTCGAGCCGGGAGCTTCGAGACGCCTTCGAGGCCACTCAATACTTCGACATCATCGCCCGGGCGGAGAGTTTCGAAGAGGTGGACAAGGCCATTCAGAGCGGAACCTGCAAGGTAGGTATTATCTTTCCTCCGGATTTCGCGGAAAAACTGGTGCAAGGAGAACCCGCTCCGGTACAAGTCCTTGTGGACGCCTCGGACTCCATGTCCTCGGCTTCCGCTATCAACGCCGCTACCATGCTGGGCATGGTGGAATCGGGAAAACGGTTCCGGGAAAAACATGGAGGAAAAATGCTGGAGGCCTACGACATTCGTCTCCGGGCCTGGTACAACCCGGACTTCATCTCTCCCTACTACATGGTACCGGGGGTTTTGGGAGTGGTTCTCACCATGACCATGATTCTGCTCACCTCGGTGGCCATCGTACGGGAGCGAGAGCGGGGAACCTTGGAACAATTGGTGGTAACCCCCATGAGAGGATGGGAATTTTTATTGGGGAAAATCATTCCCTATATCGCGGTAGGATATGTGCAGCTCACTTTGGGTCTGGGGATCGGCTATTTCGTCTTTCATGTTCCCCTCCGGGGAAGTTTGGGAATGCTCTATCTGCTTACATTTCTCTTCATCCTGGCAAGCCTCGCCATGGGAGTGCTCATTTCCAGCGTCTCCCGCACCCAGATGCAAGCCATGCAGCTCTCCTTCTTCGCCCTGCTTCCGAGCATTCTGCTTTCAGGGTTCATGTTTCCCCGGGAGGCCATGCCCCGGATCTTCTTCGAGCTGAGCCGCATTCTTCCTCTTACCTATTTTCTTGAGATAGCTCGAAGCATCCTTCTCAAAGGCTCCTCTCCGGAGTTCCTGCTTCCGGAAATTCACGCCCTGGCCATCCTTTCGGCGCTCTTTCTGGGAATAAGCCTGCTGCGCTTCCGGCGTACCCTGGGATAGGAGTTTTTCGTGAGAATCCGGAGCTTCCCCGGAGGAAACTAAGGATCTCTTCCCGTCCCTTTTTTTCGCGGTCCATGCCCTCCTCTTCAAGAATGCGGGAGGTCTCTCTCGTCGGCATATCCCGTTTCATCTTCCCGGAGCCAGCGGATCACCGCCAGGGTGCTGTCATCCCCCTCGGCGGGATCCTCCTCCGGAGAAAGAAGGCCGTCGCAGAGAAGCTCCAGAATTCCCCGAACCTCCAGGGTCCGCAATCTTTCCGGAGGAAGCAGGGAGGATACCGCCTCATGCCATGCCTCGAGACCTCCGCATCGGTCGATAATGCCGTCGGAGCTCAGGATGAGGCTGTCTCCGGAGTTCATGGCATACGAATAGGTTTCATAGTTTCTTTCCGGGAAGTAACCGATGGGAAATCCCGTCACCTTGAGAGGGCATATCTCCCCCTTCAGGACATCGCAATGAAGAGGCCAGGGATGCCCTGCCGAGGCAAGAAGCAGTTCGCCCCCCCGCATTCTTCCTACCAGGGCGGTGAAAGAGAGCAGCGAATCCTCCCCGAAGTAGGAGTACAGGGAATCGTTCATCCTTCGGAGGACTTCTCCGGGAGTATCGGCTTTTTCCAGGGCATCCAAAAAAAGGAGCTTTGCCATTCCCGTGCCCATGGCGGCCCCTACGCCGTGCCCCGTAACGTCCATGAGAATTCCCCAGGCATCCTTTCCGTGACGGACATAATCGAAGAAATCCCCTCCCAGCTCCCGGGAAGGGATGTACCGATAGGCACAGGAACGCCTTTCCTCAAAGTTGATCCCATAGGAAGGAGGCAGGAGAGTCTGCTGAAAAGCCCGGGCAATGCCAAGTTCCTTGCGGATCTGTTCATCCCTCTCCTTGAGAATCCGGGTATTTTCGTACAGAGCCAGGGCGTTCTTTATTTTCAGGGGAAGAAAAACGGACATCTGCTGAATCGTAAGGGGCTTGAGGAAATAATCCCGGGCTCCCATGGAAAAGGCGGTCCGCATGCTTTCCCAGTCGCTGTTGCCGGAGTTCACGATTACCGGGAGGTCCTGGTATTCTCGGTGTCTTTGGAGCCATTCGAGAACTCCGAAACCGTCCACATGAGGCATTATCAAATCGAGAATGAGAAGATGCACATCTTCGGATTCAAGGCAGTCTATGGCCTCCTGCCCGTCTCCAGCCTCGAGAAAACGGATCTCTCCGAGATGCTTCCGAATCACCCTGATCATGGAACGGCGCACGAAAGCATCGTCATCCACCATGAGGATCACCGGAGTCTCTCTCATGATTTTCCTCCCGTAAGCTTTTCCAGGGCCAAACGTTTTTCCCGAACCTGTTTCAAAAATTCCGAGAGCAGAGGATCGAAGGTTTTCATCGCTTCCGAGGCCTCCTGGAGATTTTCTCCATGGCAGAGGCGATGGATGTTATCGGCCATCTCCACGCCTTCGGCCCACCCCAGGGTTCCCAAGCCGGATTTCATACTGTGGGCGGTGCGGGAAGCAAGAGGCGGATTGCCCTCTTTCAGGGCCTCCCTCAGGACTTCATGAAGCCCCTCGTACTCCTCGCAAAAATCCTGAAGGATCGTTGTGAGAAGCTCTTCGTCTCCTTCCAAATCCTCTAAAAGTTCCCGAACCGAGATTTCAGGCTTTCCAGGCATGCTGTCGCCCCCTCTCCTTCGTATCCAGAGCGGCTGTATCCGTCCCTTCCTCTGGAAAGGCGCGATACGGATCTCCCGAACTCCATTTCGTTTCCCCGGAATCTTAGGAAGTTTTCGGCATATCTTCCATTTCGCAGGCCCCATTACCGAGGCAGACCCGATTGCGTCCTTCCGCCTTGGCCCGATACATGGCAGTATCCGCAAGATTCACGAGATCGTCCAGGGACCAACCCACAGAATATCCTGCCACGCCCATGCTGGCAGTAACATAGACATCCCCCTTGACAGATTTCACGGGGCTTTCTCCTATATAACGCCGAATCTGCCCACAAATTTCAAAGGCTTTTTTTTCGGCGCATCCCGGAAATACAAGCAGAAATTCTTCTCCTCCCGAGCGACCTACTACACCCCGGGTACCTTCGAGAGCCGAAGTAATCCGCCGGGCCACTTCCCGAAGCACCTCGTCTCCCGCACTGTGCCCCAAAGTATCGTTCACCTTCTTGAAATGATCCAGATCGAGCACGGCAATGCTGAGAGAGCTTCCGTCCGCTCCACCCTCCTCCATCTCTCCTTCAAGATATTTCATTATGCCCCGGCGGTTCATGAGGGCGGTGAGAAAATCCCGCTCCGCCTGGTACCGCAAAGCTCGCTGAAGCTCCACGATACGCTTGCCCACGGAGAGACGCACCCGAAGCTCTCGGGGATCAAAGGGTTTGGTGACGTAATCGTCCGCCCCGGCTTCGAATCCCTGGAGAAGGCTTTCTTTTTGATCCTTCACGGTCAAAAGGATGATATAGGGATAGGCTACATCCTCTTTGAACTCTTCCCGCACCCTGCGGCAGATTTCGGTTCCCTCCATTCCCGGCAAAAGCCAATCCACCAAAGCAAGTTCCGGAGGTTCTTCGCCCAGGAGAATCTCCAGAGCCTCTTTTCCATCCTCCACCGGAAGGGGTTCGTAGCCCCATTTCGTGAGCAAGGATCCCAGCATCATCCGGGAGGCTCGTTCATCCTCCGCCAAAAGCACCCTCATCATAATTCCCCCTACAAAGATTTTACATAATCGAGAAAAACAAGTATTTCCCGTTCCAGGGAATCGACAAGCCTCTCCACATACTCCCGGTTCTTCCCCTGAGCCTCCGCCTTTTCCAGGCGTGCCGCCCGGAGAGCGATACGGGAAGCATTGACGTTTTCCGCTCCTCCCCGAATTTTATGAGCGCAGAAACCCACCTTTTCGCCCCCGTCTTTCCAAAGCTTCCGGAGAGATTCCAGGCTCTCCTCCGCACTCCGGCAAAACTCTTCCAAGGCAGCACGGCAAAGATCCTCATCTCCCTCGAGTCGGGAGAGCAGCCTTTTACGGTCGAAAATGGAAAGATCCTCCGCCTCGCCTTGAGTATCGGAAGAAAAAAGAGTTTGCACAAGCTCTCGAAGTTGTCCCGTGGAAACGGGCTTCGGAAGGTACGCATGAAAACCTTCGTCCAAATAGCGTTGTCGATCTCCCCGCATGGCATTGGCGGTCACCGCCACGAGAGGGATGTTGTTGTTGGGACCGGGAAAATCCGGGCTCTGAAGCGTTTTTTTAAGGGCAATTCCATCCATGCCTTCCATTCGGATATCCGTAAACACCGCCTGGAATTTCTCTTTTCGGAGAAGCTCCAAAGCATCCTCGCCCCGGGAAACCCCCACAGCGGTATATCCGAGATTTTCCAGAAGCCCTGAAAGCACTTTGAGATTGGTCCGGTTGTCATCCACCACGAGAAAACGCCTGGGGGAAACCTCCGAAGGCGTTTTCCCGGAAAAAGAGGGGGGCTCCAAAGGATCTCCTTCAAACAAAAGATAGGAATCCTCCAGAGGCTGCATCTTCTCCTCCCGGGCTCCCTCGGGGGCCCGGTGAAGTACGATGCGCACGGTGAAGCAGCTCCCTTCTCCGGGAGAACTTTCCAGAATAACGGATCCCGCCATCATCTCCGCAAGGCGCCGGGAGATAAAAAGCCCCAGCCCGGTACCGCCATAGGTGCGGGAAATGGAAGGATCTCCCTGAGAAAAGGTATTGAAAAGCCGGGCTTGTTCCTCCTGGCTCATGCCGCGCCCCGTATCCCGGACATAGAAGGAGAGCACGTAAGCTCCCTCTCGATATCCCTCGGCACGGCATCCGAAAAGAATTTCTCCCCGAGAGGTGAATTTGACGGCGTTGCTGATGAGGTTCGCCGCAATCTGACGAATTCGAAGAGGATCTCCCAGAAGAAGAGGCGGAATGCCGTTCCAGGAAAAATCCTTTCGGAAATCCAGCCCCTTTTCCCGGATGCGTTCCAAGAAAGCGCTGTACACGCCCTCCAAGAGATGCTGCAGGGAAAAGGGGATCTTTTCGAGATGAAAGGCTCCGGAATCGATCTTGGAAATATCCAGGATATCGTTGATAAGATGCAGCAGCACCCGCCCCTCCTGGATAAGGGTGGAAGCCATCTCTCGCTGCCGGGAGTTCATGTCGGTACGCAGAAGCAACTCTCCGATCCCCAGAATACCGTTGAGAGGAGTTCGCACCTCGTGGCTTACGTTGGCCAGAAAAATATCCTTCGCCCGATTCGCCGCATCCGCCGCCCGTTCGGACTCCTGGAGATAGCGCACCTTTTCCTCCAGCTCCCGGTTCAAATGCGTCACTTCCCGGTAGAGATCCGCATTCAAAAGCACGCTGGCTGTACTTCCGAGCACCACCGTGAGAAAGGTTATAGCCACGTCCATGATAATTTCCGGAGAGGATTGGAGCACTCCCACGAAAAGCCCCATCACCCGATTCGGCGTTACCAAAGCATGAAGCATCACGTGGCTCTCTCCATCCCTGGCGGTGACCATGACGGGCTTGTTCCTTCCCAGAGCCCATGCCACGGTACCGTCTTCGATGAGAAAATCCAGCTCTCCCTGAATCCAGCGACGGGCATCCTCGCTGTCGCTATAGGCGCACTCGAAGCTAAGCCCATCTTCTCCCAGGAGATAGAAGGAAAGATGCCTAAAGGGAACGAAACTCCGCACCATTCGGGAGGCTCGTTTCAAAACTTCCCCGGGTTCCGCCGCCCGATCGAGCTCCGCAAAAAAGGACCCGGTGTTCACCGCCGCTTCGAGCACCCGATTAACTTCGTCCCTTTCCCGGAGGAGGGTATCCAGCTTCACTTGAAGCGCCCGCACCTCATGCCATGCCACCATGGTGATATTCCTTTCCGAAAAAGACCTGCAGAATCTCCCGCATCTGTCGTTCACTCTGGGCAAGCACTCTTTCCAGGACTCCCGGAGAAAGATCCAGGGCTTTCCACGCCTCCGGATCCAAGGAGGGAACGTAGAAGGAACCGCTGGTTCCCCAACGCATGGCCCCCGCCAGCACATCCGCCACGTGCACCACCGCGGCTTCCGGGGAGAAGGCCAGAACATCCGGAGAATGATGTACCTGCACCAGATGCTGCAGCGTAAGAGGGATATTCCACTCCTTGAGCAGCAATCCCCCCACGTAGGCGTGATTGAACCCTAAAAGCCGGTCCTCCACCTCGAACATGGAAACTTTTTCGTAGCGGGAAAAACCGAGAATTGCCGTCATAAGCCGGGGTTTTTTTCGGTAGAGCACCAGCTTTCCCGCATCGTGGAAAAGCCCCGCCAAGAAAAAACGCTCCTCCTCGGGGAAACGCCGGAGATTGGCCAGAATACGAGCGATGACCCCGCAAGCGAGGGAGTGCTCCCAAAAGGAACGCATCTCCACGTACTCTTCGGGAACTCCCTTGAAAATACTCATGGTGGAAACCGCCAGGGCGAGGTTGGTAAGCTCCCGGGAGCCGATGATGGTCACCGCCCGGGAAATGGACTCGATGGGATAGGGCAAGCCGTAGAAAGAACTGTTCACCAGCCGCAAAAGCCGCATGGAGAGGTTGGGATCCTTGCCCACCACCTCCGCGATATGCCGGGCGGAGCTTACGGGAGAATCCAGCACCTCCTTGATGCGGAAATAGATGTCCGGATAGGAGACGAGCTGAGCCTCGTTCCGCACCAGGGAGTGAGCGGAAAAATCCAGATCCTCCGCATGGGGCATCTGGGGCGGAGCGAGCTGCACCTTTGGAAAAAGGCCCTCCGGAAGAGTGCCCTCCCTCATGGCCCGAGCCACCCGATAAGCGCAAAAACGACGCAGATCTTTCATGAGAGGCTGTTCTTGGGACTGCAAGGGAAACCAGGCATCCACGAGACGGAGAGCCCTGTCGTAAAAAGGGGAAAGCTCGGGATTCTGCTCTTCGAAAGGCTCCTCCGGAAGCTCCTCTTCAAAAATTTCCGCTTCGGGAATGCCCCATATCTTGAGCATCCGGATATGGCGCTCCGAAAGAGCTTCCCCCTTGCGGAGAATCCGTTTTCCCTCGGGATTGTAGAGATCTTCTCCGAGAATCATGCCTCCCTTGAGAGAGGCTACCTCACGTTTTGCCATGGAGCACCTCCCTCCTCCCGAAGAGGCCATACATAGGGAAGATCCTCGGGCTCGGTCCATCCGAACTGCCCGTACCACTCGGAATCTTTCCTGAGAAGGTTCGACCGGTGGGAAGCGTGAAAGGAATCGGAGCCAATCCAAGACGGAAGGAAATCCGGTTCCTCCCCCTTTCGGGCACCGCGATAACGCTCTTCCAGAAGCCTCCGCATCTCTTCGAGCTCCCGGCCTTGCCAGGCAGACGAAAAAGCCTGCCGGGAAAGAAGGATTTTTTCCCGGCAGGTATCCTTGTATCCCCGGGAGATCCATTCTTCGCAGATGATCACGCCGTACAGGGCAAGAGCATCCTCCCACCCCCTCCACATGTTGCGGGCAGGATGATTGTGCCATCCCCGGGAAGTGCTTTCGGGATGGAGGCTATTCATGAGCTGTAACACTTCCACCCGTTGCTTCCCCAGGCGGGAACGCTCGAGGACCGAAGCGCTTTCGTAAAAATCCGGATAGGGTAAAAAGGTCTGCACTCTCTCGCTCTCTCCTTACTTTTTCGGTTCTTCTCTCGGCTACTTTTTTTCATGAGGTTTTCGGTTCAGTATAGCACTTCTCTTCTTCTCGCACCCGGAAATCGAAAAACACGAAGCAGATCTTTCCGTATACAGAAAACCTTCAAGGAGTTTATTCCAAAAATTTTTCATGGGTACAAATTATTGACAATCCGATCCGCTTTTGCAAGAATGAGGAGGCACGGTTTTTTACTTTCAGGATAAGCGAGGCGGTTTGCATGGCATCTCCTCATCCCATACTGCAGG
>DAIPKP010000108.1:0-6922 GCA_036769705.1 Synergistaceae bacterium | reverse complement strand
GAGGAGATCAGGGATGTGTCGCCCCGAGAAAGAAGAAAGGTTTTTGCCAGGGAGCCGTTTTGAAAGAACCCTCCGGACTTTACGACATATCCCATAGCGGTCAGGGCATTCAGAAAAAGCTCCGTATTCCCCGCATGGGTCTTCAGTTTCGTCGCGAGAGTCTCGGCGTTTACGGGTTCCTCCAAGTGGTCGAAAATCCCCAGCTCCAGAGCGGTGCGGAACACTTCCCATCGGAGAGCGTCCTGGGAATGCCGGAACAGGGAAGAACAGTTTTCTTGGGGAGGAGACAGCATTTTTTTCATGATAAAAGACTTCCTTTCTTTATTGGAAATGCCGGATTCCCGGAAAGATCTCGAAGAAAACGCTTTTCAAGATTTCTCCGTTTCTTTTGAAATGGGAGCCAGTCCCTGGGAGGCGAAGGCGATAAACTGCTCGAGAAATTCCTTGTCCTTTACCGGAGGAACCCCTTCGTTTTCAGTGATTTCCTTCATGTGATCGTGATACTCCCACCAGATATGAATGGCGCCGCAGAGAATAGCCATGAGAGAGGCCGGGGAGATGTCGTTCCGCAAAATTCCCTTTTCCTGGGCTCGAGCGATTTCCGAATAATAAAGATGGTGTACATCTCTCTCGCCGGACCACGGCTCCTGATCTCCTTCAAGAAGAGACCAGTTGGAAAGGCGAATCATGTTGGGGTTATCCCGATAGAAGGTGAAAAGACCGGAAGCCATTTCCGCGATTATGCCCGGATCTTCCGGAAAGGAGGCGAATCGGGGGAGATAGTTTTTTTCGTATCGGCTCATGATGTTTTCCTTCACTCTGCGGTAGAGCTCTTTTTTGTTGCGAAAGTGAAAAAGGATCAGCGGGCCGGAACAGCCGCTCTTTTCGGAAATTTTCCGTATGGTGGTTCCTGCGAAACCTTTTTGGGCAAAAAGTTTTTCCGCCACGGCGAGAATTCTTTGCTTGGTGTCTTCGGCGTCTCGGATTTTATTCGTTTCCTCCATAAAAA
This sequence comes from Synergistaceae bacterium, assembly GCA_036769705.1. GTDB lineage: Bacteria > Synergistota > Synergistia > Synergistales > Aminiphilaceae > DAIPKP01. Next base: position 5,913 of record DAIPKP010000108.1, on the reverse strand, counting down.
CCTCCACAATAGTTTTGCCAGTATAACTTAATGCCTGATAAGTTATACCTGAAAAACATTTTTGTCAAGCATTGAAGTGACGTTTTTAGATGTTTTTAGGGATTTGGGAAAACCGAGCTTATGGAGAGGGATGCCTTTAGAAGAAAGTTTTTTGGTAACTTTTACTAACTTTTCCCTCCTGAAAAAGGTGGAAAGAGTAAAAAAAGAGGAGAAGCTCCCGGGAGCTTCCCCTCAAAAAATTCTACAATATCCAAATCCAAATTTTCCGCAGTTCCTCAGGAAAGAATCTCTTCGCTTTCCCGAAGAATTACGCCCTCTTTCTCAAGCTCCTTCAGGGCGGGGTCGTAAATTTCCGGAAGTACCGGAGCATGAATTCCCGGAGTGGAAATGATTCCCTCCAGGAGAAGCTTCGCACAGATGGCAGGAGGAAGCCCCGTAGTGCGGGCGATGGCGGAATCCCCTCCGGGAGTTCCGTAATCTACCAGGAAAGAGCGGTGGCGAATCCGTTTCTTTTCTTCCGGATAGTGCACGATAAACTCGTCCTGAAGAGCGATAAGATCCCGTTCCTCCGGGGCGAAGACGAACTTTTTGTCGTAGAGATAGCTGATGATATCCCGGGGCGAGCCCTTTTCGAAAGGAATCGGGGTTTCGTCCAGAAGGCCCAGCCACTTCAATCTCAGGAAAATGGCGGAAAAGGGTTCGATGTTCAGCCTTGCGCAGAGAGCCTTTTCCAGATCTTCGTCTTCCCGGGCCCGAATCCTTCGCTTCAGGAAGGAGGCGAAGGTTATTCCCTTGAGATCCTGGGGAGTCTCGTCGAAAAGGTCGATCTCGTTCATCTTGACGATGGTTTCGCACCATCCGGGATACCGGAGGGTGCCCCGGAAGATGCTTTTCGCCTCGGGAATGTCATAGGCGGTGAGATAGGGGAGGGAATCCGCATTGGCATACACTTCGAAGGTGCCGAGATCTCCAATGTCTTCCAGAGAGGGATGCCGGTAGGTCTCTCCGTCGGGCCAGGAAAAGACGGTGCCCTCCTTCATAATCCGGGCGGAGCGTTTGCTGGCGCCGATGAGGCTGCTGGGAGCCCAGGAAAGCTTGTATCCCCAAGGATTTGTATTGGCTTCGTGAGAGGGAAGTGCTCCGCAGATGGAGCGGAAGCTCTCGATGGTGCCTTTTCGTTGCCGGATAGCGCGAACGCTTTTGGCAGCGGACATGTGGTCGATACCCGGATCCAGGCCGAGCTCACAAAGAAAGATCAAGCCCTTTCGAGTAACCGCGTCTTCCAGTCCCCGAATTGGTTCGGTGATGTAGGAGAGGTTGATCATGTGGACCCCTTTTTCGAGGCACACCCGTGCCAGGGGTTCCAAAAAGGGGCGGGGAAGAAGGTTCATGACCAGGTCAGGATGAACCTGATCGATGAGAGCTCCCGCATTTTCGGCGTTGCCCGTCATCCCCTTTCCCCGGGGATGGTCTTCGAGGACCCGGCGGATATTTTCCCGATCCATATCCACCAGGGTAACTTCATAGTTTTCCTGCTTCAAAAGATACTGAACGCATGGCCGGGCTACCCGGCCGGCTCCGAATACGAGAATTTGGCGCATAACTGAAGATCACCTTCTTGAAAGAATGCGGGGACCGGGAGCGATAGCTCGCTCCCGAAAATCCCCGAAAAGAGAACGAATTGCCGAAGTTTGAAAAGAAGAGTGTTACAGGGTTTCTATCTTTTCCGCAGTGTAATTGGGAAGCCGGTTGCCCCAGATTTTGCCGAAAATCACGAGGAATGCCAGAACGAGCACCACTGCTACTCCCAGCACTGCCGGGGTGTTGTAGTATCCCGTTACCAAGTAGGCGATGAAGCTTGCCAGGGCTACCGTAAGGGCATAAGGAATCTGGGTGCGCACGTGATCCAGGTGGTCGCAGGAAGCTCCGATAGAGGAGAGCAGGGTGGTGTCCGAAATGGGAGAGCAATGGTCTCCGAAGAGTCCTCCGCTCAAGACCGCTCCGATGGTAGCGAGCATGGGCGCTTCAAGGCCGTGAGCCATGGGAACCGCCAGGGGCATGAGAATGGCGAAGGTTCCCCAGGAGGAGCCTGTGGCGAAGCTGATCAAACCGCCGATGCAGAAGATGAGGGCGGGAACCATGGTGGCGGGGAGATTCCCCTTGGCGAGGCTCACGATGTAGGCGGCGGTGCCCACCTTTTTGCAGACCGATCCCAGGGACCAGGCGAGAACCAGGATCATGAGAATGAACACCACGTCCCGGCAGCCTTCCATATACATCTTGAAGGCCTCACCCTTGGTGAAGACCTTGTTCTTCACCATGAGAATGATGCAGGTAATGGCGCCGAGAAAGTATCCCGTGCAGAGAGCGGTACGGAGAACGGCGCCCGGTACGGGCTTTGTGGGAAATCCGTGGGGAATGAGGAGTCCGAAAATGCAGACGAAAAGAACGATGAGGGGAAGCCACATCATGGAAGCGGTAGCTTTGTTACGACCTTCCTTCTCCTCTACCACCACCGTGGCCTTGGCGAGCTGGGCTTCGGGCCAGAAGGGCTCTCCCGTATCGAGAGTGCGTTTTTCCGCCTTGTACATGGAGCTGAACTCCCATCCCATCCATGCCACCAGGGGAATCATCACGAGAGTGCCGATGGCGTAGAACTGGAAGGGGATCACCTGAATGAAGACGTCCCATTCCGAGGCGGCCACGCCGATATTCGCATACTCTTCCTTGATGAGCCCCATGATGTAAAGTCCCCAACCGATGAAGGGAACGAGGATACATACGGGAGAGGCGGTGCAGTCCAGAAGCCAGGCGAGCTTTTCCCGGCTTATCCGCAGTTTGTCCGTAATAGGCTGGAAGGAGGGGCCGATGATGAGGGGGTTCCCGGAATCCGAGAAGAATACCGCGATGCCCGCAAACCAGAGAGCGATCTGAGCCTTGGCGCGGCTATTGATCCATTTTGCTGCGGATTCCGCGAAGGCCTTGGCTCCTCCGGATTGGGTCACCACGCCCACGAAGCCTCCGATAAAGATCATCATCACCAGGAGGCTGGAGTTGTAGCTCCCCTTGGCCTGTTCGAAAACGAAATCCTTGATGAGCATGGTAAGCCCCGTGATGGGGTTCCAGCCCGCAAGCATGAGGGTTCCGATGAGGGACCCGAGAAAAAGCGCCACGATGACGTTTTTGTAGCGCACCGCAATGATGATTGCAAGAAGCGGAGGAAGAACCGAAAGAAATCCGAAATGTTCCATGGTTGATAAAGTACCTCCTTTGGATTATGAAAATAGACACATTTTTTTGTCGGTTTTGTAGCGGATTGTCACCTCCTCGCCTCGAGAAATCGGAATGCCTGGTTTTTTGCTCTGGCTACCAGGGAAAGGGACGGGCCTGCAGGGTAACGCTGTATCGCGTCAGATTGATGTAGGTGGTCCGGACGTGTTCTGCCATGTAATGCCGTGCCTGGTCCGCCTCTCGGGCGAGAATGGCGGCGAAAATGCGCCGATGGTCTCGGCAGGTTGCGGATTGGGCGGGATCCCGGAGAGGTTGGTGGTTCATCTCCTCCGGAAGCCGGTAAAAACGATCGAAAAAAATGATGTACAGCTCTGCCCGCCAGAAGGCCTGCTGAAAAAAGCGGTTGATATAGCTGTTTCCTCCCAGAGCCACGATGGAGCTGTGAAACTCCCGGTTGCTCTCGTGAAAGCCCTGGACATCCCGCTGGCTGTAGAGTTTTTCCTGTCGGTCCAGAAGTTTTTCCAGGTGGTCCAGGGAGGCCGCCTTGGCCCGAACCGCCGCTTCTCCCGCAGCGTAGCTTTCGATAAGTCGCCGGGATTCAAAGGCCTCTTCCATATCCTGAGGGTTCAATTTGGGCACGGAACATCCCCGATTACGAGGGTTTTCCAGAAAGCCCACCGCCGTAAGTTTGCGCAAGGCGTTCCGCACGGGAGTGCGGCTCAATCCCAGTTCCTCGGCAATTTCGTTTTCTATGAGCCGATCTCCGGGGGCGAACTCCTTGGAGAGTACCATTTTGACGATAGCCTGATAGGCAGTTTCTTCCGCATTGATGGAGGACATCAATTGTTCCTTTCTTTCACAAAGTAGTATCCCGCACTGGACTCCAAAAAGAATACTAGAGAATATTTTCTGACTTGTCAAATAAAAAACCATGGAGAAGGGAAGAAAATTATAAAGAAAAATTTTAAGCAGCTCCGAAGGGGCTTTAAAAATATTTTGCATCGTTATGTCGTTTTTGGTGGAACGAGATTTCGATAATTGACAAGCCTGGGAACTTGAAGCAAAATGTATGCAGGCATAGTATTTTCCTACACTTTGCGAGAGGAGTTGGGAGTTCCTGATGATACGCTTTGCATGCGCCGTTCGCACAAAGGGCCAGCCACGTTTATCGCTCCCCGCTCCGGGGGCGAGGTCTTTCGTGACGCCCTTGCCCAGAGGCTGCCGCAAACGCCCTCCAGCAGAGCATTTCCCCTTCTAGAAAACCTGTACCAGAGGTATCGTTTTTCCATAACTCCAAACAGATAATTTTTTGAAGACATATTGCTCCTGGCCTTTGATCGAAAAGGCTGGAAGCCGTGGTGCGTACCCGTAGCCGAGGAAGGATTTGAGATATCCTGGTTTTTCGCTACGGTAAATCGTTGGTTGGTCGCAGTTGAAAGGAGGGCCATTAATGGAAAGTAAACGTGTGGACGTGGCTGTCATCGGTGGGGGAGTTCACGGATGTTCCACCGCCTACCACCTAGCCCAGAAAGGGCTTAAGACAGTTCTCATTGAAAGAGATTATATTTCTTCCGGAGGAAGCGGGCGGAGTGCCGCGGGAATCCGGTATCAATTTGGCACGGAGGTGAACATTCTCCTTGCCCAGTACAACATGAAGTGTATCAAGACGCTGCAGCAGGATTTGAATTACAAGGCGGATATCGAGTACGATCCTGCGGGGTATCTCTGGATTGCCTATTCCGAATCCCAGCTTGAGCAGCTCAAGAAAAACGTGGAACTGCAGAATCAGCTGGGGACCTACGGCTCCACGGTTCTCAACGTAAAGCAGATCCAGGAAGTCGCTCCCTGGCTGAATACCGAGGGCATGCTCGGAGCGAGCTTCAATCCCGAAGATGGACACGTCAATCCCCATACCCTCTGCTTTGCCTATGCGGATGCCGCCAGGGCTCTCGGAGTAGATATCCAGAAACAGACCACCGTTACCGGAATCATCATGAAAAACGGCAAAGCCGCAGGAGTGCATACCGACAAGGGCGATTGGGAAGCGGATGCGGTAGTGTGCTGTGCCGGTGCCTGGAGCGTGGAGATCGGTCGTGAAATCGGGCTGGATATCCCTATCATTCCCGAGCGGCATCAGATTCTCATAACCGAGCCCGTGGAGCGCATGAAACATCCCATGACGCTCTGCCTCGACGACGGAAGTTACTGGAAACAGTGTCCCAACGGGACCTTCATGCTTGGAGTGGGACGGGAGGAAGTGAAGGATACTTCCTACTACGCCAGTTGGGATTATCTGGATGCGGCGGCAGAGCGGATCATTCCCAAAATGCCCGTGCTTGCGGGAATTCGGGTGGTGCGTCAGTGGACCGGTCCGTATCAAAATACTCCAGATTTTCAGGCTATCGTGGGCCCCACTCCGGTGGAGGGGTTCTACATCGATTGCGGATGGAGCGGCCACGGCCTTCAGTTCGGACCTTCCGTAGGACGTATCATGGCGGAGTTCGTGAACGGGGAAAAGCCCTTCATCGATGTCTCCATGTTCCGGTACAGCCGGTTTGAAGAAGGGGATCTCTTCTTCGAACCCGCCTGCATTTAGGAGGTGCTGTTCAATGAAACTCATTGAGAACCATCCCATACTGGACTTCCATCACGAAAAGAAGACGAAAGTAAAATTCAGCTTCG
>DAIPKP010000107.1:0-6971 GCA_036769705.1 Synergistaceae bacterium | reverse complement strand
AGGAAGTCCGCCGCGATATCCTCGGGCTCCTCGCCGTTATCGAAACGCATGTTCAGCCCCGCCATGGTGGGTTCGTCGATGGTACCGCTCACCTTTTCGAGAATCTCCAAAAGGGCGGGATACTCTTCCAGAGTATCCATATCGACAACGTAACAGGCGCTGTAGTCGGGGAAGAAATTTTTGTCGTCCTCCAGGGTCACCAGATCGAGCTTCTTGATTCTGGAATCCGTGGTATACGCCGGGATAACCTGTACTTCTCCATCTCCGATAGCTTTATACATGATGGAGTATTCCAGGGGAATCAAATCCTTGAATTCTATACCGTAGTGCTTGGACCAGCCGGGATAACCGTCGGGACGGGTCGTAAAGGATGTGTCCGTTCCCAGAACCCATTCGGGCCCCTTTTCGGCAAGATCCGAAGCCTTTTTCAGACCGTACTTCTCCGCATCCTCCCGACGCACCGTCATGGCATAGGTATTGCTGAATCCCAAGGGGCGGGCCCAGGTGGCGTGAAATTTTTCTTCGTACTCCTTTTTCACCGCCTGGTAAGCCTTTTCGGGAGAGTTCAGCTTCCGCAGAGCCTCCTCGTCGTATCGCAGAATCCCCGTAAGCTGGGTTCCCGTCCAGGTGGGATACAGATCGATCTCCCCTCCCTGCATGCCCTGATGGAGCATGGAGGATGTGGCAAACCCCGTGGTGATGTCCGTTTCCAGCCCGGAATATTCCTGGATAAGCAGATTGGCGATCCAGGCGAGAATAATGGATTCGTTAAAAGTTTCCCCCGCCACGGCGAGAGCCCCCTCGTACTCCATGGGATCCTTCGGAGTCTCCGCCAGGGCGGGAGAGAAAGCTCCCGTCATGGTGACGACGCAAAAGAGAGCCAGCACGGTCCATAGGGTCTTACGTAAAAAGCACTTCATACAATTCCTCCTCGTAGAGTATGTTTCTTCCAAAAATCCTTTACCGCGATTATTTCCGGCACCTGAAGTGCCGTACGTGAGCTCAGGCTGCTTCCGGATCCTTCTGTTGTGCCAGTTTCGCCGCCCGGCGTTTGGGATCCAGGGAGGCCTGGAACATCTTGAGCCCCTGATCCGCCGCGAGAGCGAGCAGCGTGGCGGGAATGGCCCCCGCCAGAACCACCTCGTTACGAATGGAGGCAAGTCCCGAGAAGATAAGCCGTCCCAGCCCGCCTCCTCCGATGGCCGCCGCCAGGGTAGCGGTACCGATAACCCATACCGTGGCTACCCGCACACCCGCAAGTATAACCGGCAACGCCAGGGGGAGCTGCACCTTCACGAGGATCTGCATCTCCGTCATTCCCATGCCCCGAGCTGCCTGAACGAGAGTTTTGGGCACGCTCCGGATTCCCGTATAGGTATTCTGCAATACCGGAAGCATGGCATAGAGGAAAAGAGCGCAGATGGCATTATCGTCCCCGATGCCGAAAATGAAGATGAGAAACCCGAGAAGGGCCAGGCTGGGAATGGTCTGAAAAACGTTAGCCACTCCGATAACGTAGGGCGTAAGTCTCTCCTTCTTGGTGAGATAAATCCCCAGAGGAATGCATATCACCAGGGTAATCGCCAAGGCGATGGCGGAGATGGTGATATGCTGCCAGGTAAGTTTTAAAATCCGCTCGTGATAACGGACTACATAGTTGAAAAAGAGCTCCCAAAATGGTTTGGACTGCATAGCTTACGCTCCCCCCTTCGTATCCCGCCCGAGGCGGCCGATGGCAAGCTTGGCCACATCTCCGCTGGTGATGATGCCGAGGAAATGCTCCTCCTCATCCACCACGGGAATCGGGATATCCTCGTCCGCCAGCATGGTAGCCGCATCCCGAAGCGTGGAATCCTCCACGTAAAGCTTCCGGTTCTTCCGAGCCACGCTTTTCAAATCCCCACCGCTCCGAATCGCCCTCTTGAGCAGGGGCATATGAATCATGCCGAGCCATTTTTCGCTTTTCGGATCCACCATCTGAGCCGTATCCGCTCCGAGATCCTCGAGTTTTTCCATCACGTCCGCGGGGTTTTCTCCCGGAGAGACCGCAAGCCAGGGATCCCGGTAAAGCCCCTCCACGGGGTCCTCCGGAGAGATCTGGGCAAGCCGTTCCTCCCCGATGAAGTTCCGCACGAATTCCGTGGCGGGGCTGTTCTGAAGCTCCGCAGGAGAGCCGATCTGTTCGACCCGCCCTTGACGCATGAGCACGATTTTATCCGCCATTTTCAGGGCTTCGTCCATATCGTGGGTCACGAAGATAATGGTTTTCTGCACCTTTTTCTGCAGCTCCAGGAGCTCCTCCTGGAGCACGTTCCGGCTTATGGGGTCCAGAGCCCCGAAGGGTTCGTCCATAAGCACCACAGGAGGATCCGCCGCCAAAGCCCGCAGCACTCCTACCCGCTGTTTCTGGCCACCGCTGAGCTGATCCGGCAAACGCCAGCGGTACTTATTGGGAGGGAGCTTGGCCATTTCCAGCAATTCGTCCACCCGGCTCCGGATTTTCTTTGTCGGCCATCCGAGAAGTTTGGGCACCATAGCGATATTGTCCGCCACGGACATGTGAGGCAGAAGCCCGATGCTCTGAATGACATAGCCTATACCCCGCCGCAATTTCACGGGATTTATCTTGTTGATATCCTGTCCGTTAACGTAAATGGTTCCGGAAGTGATACTCTCCAGGCGGTTCACCATTTTGAGAGTGGTGGTTTTCCCACATCCGCTGGGACCGATGAAAACCACCAGTTCCCCTTCCTGAATTTCAAGGGAAAGACCGTCCACCGCCTTACTATCTCCATCATATATCTTTGTTACGTTATCAAAATGAACCATGACTACCTCCATCTTTTAGAGCATCACATCGATCTCTTCGACAGTATGCACGTTTCCCCGGGAAAATTCCTCCGCGAGCTCCCGGAAAATCTTGAGAAAGAGGGAAATTTCCTCGCTCGTTCCCACGGTAATCCGCAGCATTTCCGGCAATCCCCAGATACCGCAGGGACGCACGATAACCCCCCGGCGGAGAAGATGCTGTGCGAAAAGATCTCCGTTCCAGGGCAAGCGACAGAAAACGAAGTTCGTCTGGGAAGGAAACACTTCGCATCCCAGGGCGTCAAGCTCTTCTTCCAGGCGGCGCCGATCCCGAAGGATGCTCTGCCGGGCCTCCTCCATTTCGGAACGCCCCTCCGAAAGCACCGCCCGGGCCCCCGCCAGGGCTACCCGATTGGCGTTGAAAGGCTCGGAAACCATATCGAAGGCCGCCACCACCCGGGGATCTCCGAGTAAATACCCCAAACGCATTCCCGCAAGGCCGTAGGCCTTGGAAAAAGTTCGCACTCCCACCAGGGGATATCCCTTGCGGATGTACTCCGCCGTGGGAGGAAGCTTTTCGGGGTCTGCAAATTCCGCATAGGCTTCGTCCAGCACCACCAGGGCTTTCTCGGGCAAAATCCGGAAAAGTTCTTCCAGGACTTCGGGGTCCAGAAGGGTCCCCGTGGGATTATTGGGGTTCGCCAGCCAGAGAAGCTTGGTTTTCGGGGAGAGAGCTTTTTTCAGAGATTCCAGGGGAAGACGAAAATCCGGCTCCTGGGGCACCTCCACGATTTCCGCTCCCATAACCCGGGAAATCTCCCGGTACAGTCCGTAGCCAATCCGGGGAAGAATTACCTCGTCCCCGGGATCGAGAAACATCTTTCCCAGGGTCTGCAATGCCCCTTCGGCTCCGTGGGAAAGGGCGATATGTTCCGGCTGCAATCCGTAGAGGGCTCCCAGGCTCTCCTTCAGCTCCTTGAAAGCCAGGTCCGGATACATATGCACCCGGGGAAGCTCCTTCTCCATGGCCCGGAGTACCGAGGGAAAGGGGGCATAGTTGTTTTCGTTGGACCCCAGCTTGAGCACCCTCTCCAGACCGAAGCGGCGCTGTACCTCCTCGGTGGTAAGCCCCGCCACGTAGGGTTGAACATCCTTGATGGTCTTTCGTAATCCTTTCAAAACCACTATCCCACCTCCCGATCGGAACGAATTTCGATGAGCGATGGAAGCGGGCGATTCCAAGCCCGCTCCAGGGCTTCCACGAGTTCTTCTTCGGTATCCACCACTTCTCCGGAGATACCGTAAGCCTCCGCAAGAGCGCAGAAATCGGGGCCATACAGATCCACCGCCACGCAGCGGTTCCAGGAACGGGCCTCCTGGTTGCGCCGGATCTCTCCGTACCCCCGGTTGTTCCAGAGCACCACCGGGAGAGAGAGCCCCTCGTCACAGGCCGCAGCAAGCTCGGGAAGGGTAAATTGAAAACCTCCGTCCCCGGAAAAGAGGCAGACCTTTTTCTCCGGATTCGCTATTGTGGCGCCCACGGCGGCGGGAAGAGCATATCCCAGGGTGCCGAACCCCGCAGGATGCAGATAGGAGGAAGGAGCGTAGGCGGGATATTCACTCAGCCCCACGTAGGCGGCTCCGGTCATATCCATCACCAGGATCCCCTCCCGGGGAATTCCCCGGCGCAATCCCCGCAGCATGGCCTTCATCTTGGGAAGAGCCTTCCCCATGCCGGTAAGAGCTTGCAGATTTTCCGTACATTCCCAGCGCAGCGTCTCGACATTTTCCTCTTCCCCGGAAGAATCTCTTTCTAAAGATCCCAGGCCTTCGAGAAGTCCCTGAAGAGTTCGGGAAGCATCTCCCCAAAGGGCCACCGAAGCCGCGGCGTTACGCTGCAGCGCCCGGGAATCCGCATCCACCCGGATGATTTCGGGACCCCGGGGAAAAGGTTCTTCCCACAGATCAGCGGGAGAAAGCTCGGTGCCGATTACCAGCAGCACATCCCGGTTTGCCAGGTATTCCCGAACCTGGGGAACGTGAAGCCGGCACCCCCCGCTTAAAGGAGCATCGTCGGGAAAAATGCCCTTTCCCGCGGCGGTGGAGAAAACCGGAGCTCCCAGGCGGACCGCAAGCTCCCGTACTTCCGGGGCGGCCCCCGCAGCGCCGCCTCCGCAAATCAAGGCGGGTTTTTCGGATTGTTTCAGAAGTTCCACTCCCCGCCGAAGCTCTTCCGATGCGGGCTCCCGTCTTTCCCGGGAGATGAAAGAGCATTCCCGCCACAGATCTTCGAAGGAAGAGCAGAGAGTCTCTTCGAGAATATCCAGGGGAATTTCCACATGTACCGGCCCGGGACGCCCTTCCAGGGTCTGGACATAGGCCCGGGAAACGATCCAGGGAATCTCCTCTCCCCGGGAAACCACGTAGGAAGCCTTGGTTACCGAGGAGGACATGATCGTGCTGTTTTTGAGTTCGTGAAGGGTACCCGTACGCCTCCCGAGGCGGGAGCGGGGAATCTGGCTTGAAATCACGAGAAGAGGCACCGAGTCGTGATAAGCCTCTCCCAGGGGAGTCAAAATGTTTGTAAGCCCGGGCCCGGAAATCACCAGGGCCACTCCGGGAGTGCCGGAACTCCGGGCATATCCGTCCGCCATAAATCCCGCCCCCTGCTCGTGCCGGGGAGTAACGTGACGGAGAGAAGATTCCTGAAGAGCTTCGTACATCCCCAGATTATGAACACCGGGAATGCCGAAAAGCACCTTGGCGCCGCAGAGCTCCAAAGTTCGGATCACAAGGGATCCACCTGTCAATCGATCCATGCCAACACCGTCCTTAATGAAAAATAGCGCACAACCCATGCGCTTCCGCAGGCTCGCGCCGGCGGAACCGAAGTACGAAGGAAGCATGTCTCAAAACAGCCTTAAACGAAAGACGAGAGAAGAGAAAAAACGCCACCTGCTGTGCCTCCGAAAGGAGGACGAAAAACTCCGGGGATATCGAAGAGTTGCACCCCATATATGTACGAAGAAAAATCTTTGCCGTATCTTGCCATGTCTTTTTTCACAGTCCCTTCTTACCTTAGCGTATACAAGGTCAAATGTCAAATTTCAGGGTACTCGAAAACTATTGCCAACATTGCAAAATTTAGCCTTGGCTTTACTGGAAAATCACGTTACCGAGCATGCCGAAAAAACTATGCAAAAAACGAAAGTAAACATCTTCCGGAGCAAAACGTTCCGGACCGAAAGATTTCCGTTGACCCGGAAACAGGGAAGCAGTATTCTGCTCTCCGCAGGATAATTCCTGCCTGGAAGGCCCTCATGACAGGGCGTTCCCATTCTGGGAGCCTTTTCGGGCTCCTTCCCGGAGGTTTTACAAATCATGAATCCCTGGACGCTTTTACTTTCTTTCGCCCCCTGGCTCATTCTCAAAATCATCTCGGACCTTCCCCTGGGCGATCCGCTCACCATGCTGCGAACCGCCATCGTCATCGCCACCCTGGTCTCTCTCTATCAATCGAGGAAAAGCACCGTCAAAGGCTTTATCTATTGGGGAAATTTATTCTTTTTCGCCCTGAGCTTTATCTTTGTGGTAGCCCTCCCCCAAAAATGGTTTATCACCAAAATGGGGCTCTTCGCCCAACTTATGCTTAACTTCATAGCCTGGGGCTCCATGCTTTTCAAAAAGCCCTTCACCATGGACTATGCCAAGGCATATGTTCCCCGGGAACTCTGGAGCCGTCCGGCATTTTTGCGAAAAAACTACATCATCACCGGAGTTTGGGGATGTTATTTTCTTCTCGGCCTTCTCTCCGAGGAGATACGCATCTACGAACCCGGAATAAGCCACGGACTCATCGAAATTATCGACAATATCGCCATGCTGGGAGCGGTATTCTTTACCTCCGCCTACTCCAAGCGCAAAAAAATACTGCCGGAAAATACCGAAGGCTCCAGGTGATCTACCGGTAAAGGATTGTCGCGGGGTGTGCAATAGGGGCGATTCGTGAATCGCCCCTACTCGGCCCCGGGATCCTCATCTCTGCAGCATCCTCTTTTCCGCTATATCCCGTATATCCCGTTCCTTTTCCTCTTCGAGCCATGACGCTTTCTTCCATTTCAGGGCTCCTACTATCCCGGTTGGGATGGCAACAACCCCTGGGG
>DAIPKP010000011.1:0-38287 GCA_036769705.1 Synergistaceae bacterium | reverse complement strand
AAGGCCAGCCGGCTCCGCTCTTTCTGCCGGGCCACCCGGCGATCCAGGTCGATAATTTCCCCCGCCCGGGCGGCCATGTTGCGGGCTGCTTCCAGGGGAAAGGGTTTGTCCAGGTAGTTGTAGGCCCCGTCCTTGATGGCCCGCACCGCCAGGGAGGATTCCCCGAAGGCGGTCATCACGATGATTTTGCACTTCGGAGCGTGCTGCAGGATGTGAGGAATGCTCTTGAGCCCATCTCCGTCGGGAAGCCGGATATCCAGAAAGACCACCTGGGGCGTATGTTTTTCCAGGAGTTCCCGAAGATCTCCCAGGGAAGAGGCCACCCGCACGTCGTGTTCTTCTTTTTCAAAGGCCATGCGCAGCCCCTGGGCGAGGCTAATTTCGTCTTCCACGATCCAGATGTTCATAGGGATTCCTCCTTCTCGATTCTATTCTCTTCTCCATAGAGCGGAAGGGTAACGGAAAAAAGGGTTCCCTCGGGAGAGTCGTTCCAGCAGATGGAGCCCCCGTGCAGATCCGCGATACGGGCGGCGATGGAAAGCCCCAGCCCCGTGCCCTCCTTGTGCCCCGAGACGAAGGGGTCGAAGAGCCGGGAGGCCAGATGTTCCGGAACTCCCGGTCCTTTATCGAGCACCCCGAGAAGGCATTTTTCCCCTTCCAGGGAAGCTTTCAGAAGAATGGTCTCCTTTTCGGGACTCGCCTGAATGGCGTTCAGGACCAAATTCAGAAGAAGCTGCTGAAGCTGGGGCATGCTTCCCATAATGCGCGGAGAGGGGGAGGGAAGTTCCTGGAGAAGCCGGAGATCTTTCTTTTTCAGCCGTACCGATGTGATGTTGCGGCACCAGACAAAAAGTTCCTCCAGCATCACCGGACCGTGCACGTTTTTGCCGGGGCGGGCGAAGGTGAGAAGCTGGGCCACCAACGTATTCAGCCGGTCGAGTTCGGAATCGAGCATCTCCAGGGAGGCCCGGTTTTCCGGAGAGCCGGATTCCTGCAGAAGATCCACGTGTACCCGCATGCTCGCCAGGGGGTTCCGGATTTCGTGGGAAACCCCCGCCACCATCTGCCCCAGCGCCGCCAGGCGTTCCATCCGGAAAACCTGGTGCTGCACCTGCTGCCAGTGTTGAAGCTCTTCCACCATGGTGTTGAAAGCCTTCTGGAGAAGGAGAATCTCCCGGGGAGCTCCCGGTGCCAGGGGAAGCGGATCCCACTTCTGCCGGGCGATGCGTTCGCAGGCCCGGGCAATCTGGTGAAGAGGGCGCGCCAGGGTATAGGCGGTGAAGATGGCCACCTCCATGGCGAGTACCAGGCCGATGACGCTCATCACCAGCACGTGACGCTGCTGAAAGAGGATCTCCGCCATGACCCGGGGGGGATGAAAGCGCAGAGCCAGGGACTTTCCCTCCCGGGTTTGCAGAAGCACCGAAAAGGAGCCCCCCGGAACCTCCAGAGGTTCTCCCGAAGGATGCAGATCCCAGTAGAGAAAGGATTGCCGCAGAAGAGCGCGCAGGGATTCCTCGGAAATTTCCGGAGAAACCTGCTGCAGGGCCAGAATGCGCCGGGTCTCTCTTTCCATGACCGACCGGTATTCCCCGTAGAATACCGTGGAGGTGAGGAGAAGAACGAGAAGCAGCGAAAGAGATGCCACCGCTACTTTGATGCGGAAGGAAATGCTTTTAGAGCGCATGCAGGATCTCCCTTCGGGAGAGCAGCTTCCAGGTTATGCCTTCCAGGGCGAGAGCCGGAAAGAGGGCGTACTCCGGAGAGAGGGGAGTGAAAAAAACCAGGAACGTATGCAGCCCCAGAGCTCCCAGGAGGGGGAGAAAAAGCTCCCCTTTGCCGCAGGGAAAATAGAGAGGCAGAAGAAAGCAGATGGTTACCACCGCCCAGCTGTACCTTCCCAAGGCAAGAATCCCCGGAAGAGGAAGCAGGCTCAGTCCCAGAGCTACCGTGGCGAGAAGGGCCACCATGAAGCGGTTCCGGAAGAGAAAACGATCCTCCCGGAAGGGTTCGTCTTTCGGAATGTTCCGTTCTCCCAGCCCCAGATCGTAGCAGAGGGAGCAGGCCGCCAGGAGAAGCTGGGAGTTGGCGGTGCTGATGGCCGCCGCCAGAGCTGCCACGAGCATCAGCATGGCGGGAAGCGGGGGAAGCATGGAGGTGCAGAGCATGACGTAGCCCGTTTCGGTATCCACTCCGGGAGGAGCGGAAAAGAGAAGCGTGCTTCCCAGGCCGAAAAGGGTGAGGCAGAGATAGATCCATCCCACCACCAGGGGAGCGAGAGCCAGCATCTTCCAGGCGGTACGGGAGGATTTGGCGGAAATGATGCGTATGGCGTACTGGGGGTTCGAGGCCACTCCGAAGGCCCAGGTAAAAAGCATGGCGAAAAGATAGAGAGGAGTTTCTCCGGAAAAGGGAGAGAGAAGCTCCGGAGAAAAGCGCAGAAGTTCCCGGTGGATTTGCAGAGGAGATCCCGCGGAGTTCAGAACCCAGAAAGCCCCGAAGGAAACTCCCGCGAGAATGATGGCCAGGTTCAGGCTGTCGCTCCGCACCACCGAGGGAAGTCCTCCGAAGGTGGTATAGAGCACGAAAAGATAGACCACCACCGAGGCCAGGGTAATCCGGATGGAGAGAAGATGCGCCACGATGGTGCCGAAGGCCCGGAACTGGATCACGATATACAGGGTATAGGCCATCACGAGAGCTATGGCAGCCACCTTGCGGAGCCGTTCGTCTCCGTAGCTTTTGGAAAGCCACTCCGGCAGGGAGAGAACCCGCAGCGTCCGGAGCTTCCGCACCGCGAAGGGAAGGAAAATCAGCCCCAGGAGCCAGCCGTAGACGGAGCCCGTGAAAGCCGCATATCCTCCGGAATGAAGCCAGAAGGTAAAGCCCGTAATGGAAGCGGCGCTCATCCAGGTGGCGCAGAACGTGGCCAGAGAGGCCCACAGGCCGATCTTTCGACGATCCAGGTAGAAGGAATAACGGTCCTCGGTCCAGGGAAAAGCCTGGGCCGCCAGGAAGATGAGAAAGAGGGCGTAGAGAAGGAACGCCGAAAGCTGGTAGAGAAGAAGGGTGAGCCTCATGGCCGGGGTTTTCTCAAGAAACAGCGAAAGACGATAATCCCGGGAAGTACCAGGAGAACCAGGAAAATCCCCCATATAAGCAGCGGAGTGAAGGGTAGCATGGAACTATGCCTCCCACTTGCGGTACAGCTCTTCCAGGCATTCGAAAGCTCGGGCTCCCCGGGAGGAGGCTTCTATGCGTCGCAGGGGTTTGTTCTCCCTTTCGGAAGGGAGGGCGGTAAAACGGAAGATCCAGAGATCCTCCGTCGGAGGGGTTTGCCAGCGTTCCCCCCATTCCACCAGAAGAACCCATTTCCGGAGGGGATATTCTTCCAGCCCCAGCTCCTCCGCTCCCTTTTCGTCCAGGCGGTAGAGATCCGCATGGGCCAGAGGGGGCTCGGTGTCGTATTCGTTAATGAGAATAAAAGAGGGGCTTCGAACCTCCGAGGTTCCCAGGGCATTGCCCAGGGCCCGGACAAATTCGGTCTTTCCCGTGCCGAGGTTTCCCAGAAGAAGTACCGTCAGCCCCGGATAGATCTGTCCGGCGGCGAGAGCTCCCAGGCGGGTGGTTCGTTCCATTTCGGTAATATCAAAACTACAGGGTCGAATTTCGGGGCCCATAAACGCTTTCCATTCCTTTCCTTGAGGTGCAGAGATTTTTCCGGTCTCCCCGAAGGGGGGTTTTTAGTGTCTCGAAATTTGGGACGCAAGCTCCCGCAGCACTTCGGGGATGGCTCCGGCAATTTCCGAAGCCAGCACGCCCTCGCTGCCGGCGGTTTTCTCCACGATTCGCCCCGCCATGCCGTGTATCCAGGCTCCCGATGCGGCGGCTATCGAGGGTTTGAGACCGCTTCCCAGAAGATTGCCGACGATGCCGCTCAGCACGTCTCCGGATCCCGGAACCGCGAGAGCCGGAGAGCCCGAGGCGGTGAGAAGGGGAAATTCTCCGTCCGAAACGACGGTGGTGGCTCCCTTCAGAAGTACCGTTCCCCAGCGTTTGCTCAGGGACGAAGCGGCTTCCAACCTGTTCTGCCGCACCTCTTCGGAAGAAATTCCGAGAAGCCTCGCCGCTTCGCCCTCGTGGGGAGTGAGCACTGCGTTTTCCCGCCGGGGAAGATCCTCTCCCAGACATGCCAGAGCGTACAGGGCGTCTGCATCGAGAAGAAGAGGTTTTTCCCACTCCTCCCAGAGCATGCGTATGGCCTCCAGGCTTTCCGAAGAACGTCCCATGCCGGGTCCCGCTACCACGCAGGAACAACGGTCTTTCCAGCGGGAGAGGGCGGTTCCGAGACTTGCCCGGGAGAGAGCCTCCCCGGAAAGGGGTTCCAGTACCGTTTCGGGAAGAAGGGCGGCACAGGAAGCCCCCAGATTCTCGGGAACCCCGAGAGCCACCACTCCCGCTCCGCTCTTGAGAGCTCCCAAAGCTGCCAGAGCGGGAGCTCCCCGGTAGAAAGGAGTTCCTCCGAGCACGAGCAGGGTGCTTCGATCTCCCTTGTGCATGGAGGAAAAGCGGCGGGGGAAATTCTTTCCGGTATCTTCGCCGAGCCAGCAGGCTGCGGCGGGAGTTCCGAGAACCTTTTGAGGGGGTATGCCGATGGAAAGGGTGAAAACCTCACCGGCGTATTCCGCTCCGGGAAGCACGAAAAGTCCCGTTTTGGGAGCCAGGAACGTAAAGGTGCAGGCCGCTTTCGGAGCCGGTCCCAGAAGAACCCCCGAATCCGGATGGACGCCGCTGGGCATATCCAGAGCCGCCAGAGGAACCTCCGGAAGATAGGAAAGTTCCCGGAGGATCCGAAGCACTTCTCCCCGAGGAGCTCCCCGGGTTCCCGTGCCGAGAAGGGCGTCTATCAGCAGATCTTGATCTTCGAGAAGATTCCGGATACTTTCGCAGCTTTCCTCCGAAGAGAAGTGTAGGGGAATCTGCAGCGTTTCGAGAATGTCCAGATTTTTTTTGGCATTTCCTTTGTAGGATTCGGGAGACGAAGCGAGTATTACCCGAGGGGATCGCCCTTCCCCGAGAAGATGCCGGGCTGTCACGAACCCATCTCCTCCGTTGTTGCCCGGGCCGCAGAGAATGGTGATTTTCCGTGCCCGGGGAAAGGCGTGGCAGATTCCCCTTGCCGCTCCGGCTCCGGCATTTTCCATAAGCACCTCTCCGGAGAGACGGTGTGCTTCCAGAGCCTTGGCATCTCCCGAGCGCACGTCTTGAGCCCGATACAGAAAAAGCATGGTAAAGCCTCCCTTGTCTCGTCTCTTTTTCTGCCGCTTTCGGTGCGATGAAAGCGGCAGGTCTCGTTTCCCAGCGGCTAATCCGAAGAACTGCGTACGAAAAAGCTAGGACGTTTTTCTCCAGAAAAGCCCAGAGTTTTCCTCAAACACCTCTAAAACCCCCTCTTCCATGAGGTAGGTAAGGCAGGCGGATACGGTGCTGGTTCCCAGCACGTACTGGGAAGGATTCATCTTCAGATTGTATCGCCTGAAGAGCGAGGTTACCAGGCCGTCGCGGCCTCGGGGCTCTTCGCAGAGGGCGAGCACGTCCTCCGTGAGGCTTAGCAGGGCTCTCCGGTTGGCTGTCACCAGAGAGGCAATGTCCTCGCAGGGTTCCGCGTGGCAGGGCACGAAATATGCCGCTTCCTGGTGCCGCAGTTTTTCCAGCGTCTCCAACCACTCCCGGATGTTCAGGGCGAAGAGGAGGCGATATTTTTCGATGATTTCCTCGGAAAAAAGACTGTCCCCCAGGTAAAAGACTTCGTCGGGGGTGCGGAATCCCGCCATTTCCAGGGAATGCCCTTTCAGAGGAAAGGCGGTAAGTTCCGTTTCTTCTACGGGGCCCTCGGAAGAAAATTTCAGAAAAACTTTGGATGGAGCCGCCTGGAGAAACTTGTTCCGCAATTCCTTGAAGGGGGAAGCTCCCCAGAGAAAAGATGGTTCCAGCGAAGGATCCTCGATGAAGGAGGCCTCTCCGAAAGGAGCTCCGATGGAGCAAGCCGTTTTTTTCTGAAGATATGCGTTTCCTCCGATATGATCCGCATGGGAGTGGGTATTCAGAATGAGCTTGAGGGTGCGCCCCTCTTCCTCCAGGAGGCGGTACACTTTGCGTCCCGAAGATTCGTCATTGCCGCTATCCAGAAGGATGGTGGCGGAAGGGGGACCGTAGAGTCCCAAATTTACCGCTCCGGGGATGTAGTAGCTCTCTCCCCGGAGATGCCGCAGTTCCAGCTTGGAGGCCATGGAACGCTCCTTTCTTTCAGAAAATGTGTTCAAGCTGCAGGAGGAGAATCGATTTTTTTCAATTATACATGGAACCTTCGAAAAAAAAGGAGAAAGAGGGCAAAACCCCTCTTTTTATTGGATGATCCAACGTGGGGCCAATTGGTCCTCGCAGAAAGGGAAAGAGACGAGTATACTGTGCAATATTTGAGAAAAAGGCTTTTTCAGGAGAATTCCAACAACAATACCTTGTGTTCCTCTCGGATTCAAAACCGGAACGGGATTGTGCGAAAGGAGCGGAGCTATGCATATTATCTTGCGCCGGGATCATCCGGTGCCTCTCTATCTTCAAATCAAAACGGCCATTCGGGATAAAATTCTTTCTGGTGAGTTGCCTCCTTACTATCGCCTCCCTCCGGATCGGCGTCTTGCGGAAAATTTAGGAGTCAATCGCAGTACCGTGGTGAACGCCTACCGGGAGCTCAAGGCGGAAGGCCTTGTGGAAAGTCATGTGGGTCGGGGAACCACGGTATGCGAGATGGAGCAGGATGAGGATGATTCCTGGCGCCAATCCGTGATGCCTCTTAACTGGGAACGCTATCTCCGGCTGGGAGAAAACGAGCGATCCCGGGACATCAACCGTTTTATCCGGAGTGTTCGCAGAGAGCGGGAAAACATCGATTTTTCCACGTCCTACGTGCCGGATTTCTTCGAAAATTCCAGGCTTCACGAGTATATGCGAAACCGCGCTTTTTCGGAGATTTGCCGGGAATACTACGCTCATCCCTGCGTGGAAGGGCTTCGATCGCTTCGGGAAGCCGTGGTGGAGTACCAGAAATCCCGGGGTATTCATGCAAATTGCGACGAAATTATCATAACCTCCGGATCGCAGCAGGCCATCGATATGGTGGCCAAGACCTTTATCGGCCCCGGGGACATCGTGCTGGTGGAGGATCCCACCTATGTCATCGCCCGGCAGAGCTTCGCCGCTCAGGGAGCCCGAATTCTCGGTATTCCCTCGGAGGAAGGGGGAATGCGCCTGGATGTTCTCGAAGGTGTGCTCAAGCGATATGCCCCCAAACTGATCTACACGGTACCTACCTTCCACAATCCCACGGGAAGCTGTATGAATCGTAAATCCCGAAGACACCTTCTGGATCTGGCTTATCGTTACCAGGTTCCCATTTTGGAGGACGATCCTTTTTACGATCTTCGCCTTGAGGGGGACCCCGTGTTCCCTCTCAAGGCCATGGATCACATGGAATACGTGATGTACGCGAGCTCTCTGGCAAAATCCGTGGCTCCGGGATTACGTATTGGCTGGCTTTGTGCTCCTCATGCCATTATGGATCGCCTCATTCAGGCCAAAAAGATTGCGGATCTCGCTTGCAGCGGGGTACTGCAGAAGATGTTGGATCTTCTTCTTCGGGAGGGAGTGTACGGGGAGCTTCTGGAAAATGTCCGCGGCAAGCTTCGGCGTCGTCGGGATTTATTGGTAGATTGTATGCAATCTATCTGTTCGGATTCTCTGAGCTTTACGAAACCTCAGGGAGGTTTCGATCTCTGGTGTTCTTTTTCCAACGAGGTTCACGCCACCAAGCTACTCTACCGGGTGGCGGAAAAGGGAGTTCTTTTTACGCCGGGAGAGTATTTTACGCTGGAAAACAGGGCGCTTTCCTGCGCCCGCTTCAGCTATGCGGGGCCCCGGGAGGAGGAGATTCTTCCGGGAGTGAAAATCCTCAAGGAGGCTCTCCGGCGTTATGCCAGGGAATGTTCTCTTCACCTTCGACGGGAGCGGGAGGAAACCCGCCCCATCGTATAAAGCGCAGAGCTCTCCGGGTTTTTCGAGAGCGTTTTTTCCCAAGGCCGGAGGCTTTCTCGCCAGGTTGCCGATACCGAATACGGATTGAAAGTATGACAGGGATCGAATGTAAAGGAGCTGGTACCACTTATGAAGAATCAGAGAAATCTGGGAGAGCGGGGACGGGTGTTCCTGCTTTCTCTGGGACATTGTATCAACGACCTGCATGCGGTTTTTCTTCCTACCCTCATGCCCCGGTTTGTGGAGATGTTCGGTCTTTCTCTCACGCAGGCAGGCTTTTTCGGTTTTGTCAATGGAATTACCCATGTGGTGGCTCAGCCTATCTTCGGACATTTGGCGGACAGTACGAATCGCCCCTGGTATGCGGGGTTCGGCCCTATCGTGACCGCTCTCGGAACGGGACTTTTGCCTTATTCTCCGAACTATGCGGCCATGCTTCTCTGTGTAGGGATTTACAGTATAGGAAGTGCGGCTTTCCATCCCCAGGGGTGCGGTAGCGTGGGGGCAGTCGTTCCTCCGGAAAGATTGGCTTTCAGCATATCTCTCTTTAACATGGGAGGGATGGTAGGAACTACTTTGAGCCCTTATTATGCCATTTTGGTGGTCTCTCTCTTTGGCCTCAAGGGGCTTCCGGTAATCGTGATTCCGGGTGTCTTTATCGGAGTGGCTCTTCTCTGGTTTTTCCCCGTTCTCGGAGATATTCCGGATGTGGCGAAGAAGGAGTTTCGAGGGCGAGGTCTTTCCAACATCTTCCGGGTATTCCGTAAGCTTTTTGCTCTTTGGAGTATTTCCTTTCTCTGTAATGCCTCTACCCGAAGCGTGATCTTTTTTCTCCCCCTGCTTATGGCTTCTCGGGGAGGAACGCTCTTGCAAGGGGGAACTGCCCTTTTCGTAATCAGTTTGACCGGTACCGCTGCGGCTGTGGCCGGAGCAAGAGTGGCGGATCAAGTGGGAAAACGGCGTTTCATGGGAATCATGCTTTTCCTGGGGCCCATTCCTCTTTATGCTGCCCTTCATTCTCAGGGAGCTCTTGCTTTAGGGCTTTATACGTTGGGATATTCCCTGCTTTCCTCCACGGTTCCAGTTACTGCGGCTTCCGCCATTGAACGATCTCCGGAATCTCGTTCCGTGGCAAGTTCTCTTATGATAGGAGTTTCCTGGGGATTTGCGGGGCTTATCACGTTTCCTCTGGGTACTCTGGCAGATGCTTTCAGCATTGAGATAGCCATGCAGAGCGGTATCTTTCTTTCCTGGTTTGCCCTGCCTATTCTTCTACGGCATCGCCTTCGGGAAGTATGGGCGAGTTGCAATACGAGAAACTGAAGATTTTCGGTTCGGGTTTCCCGGACGTTCGGTGATATGAAGGGCCTGGCTTATGAAAAATTTTTTTTGAAAAGGCTCGGAAATCTTCCTGGCTTTTGTGTTTTTTCCGTTCCTTACTTCTCGTGATACACTTGTAAAGAAGCCTTGGAAAAATATCCGAAGGGGGAGTACGAATGCATCGGCGTTTGGAAATGCGCGTTCGGGAGCAATTTCGAAAAAACCTTTCCGCCCGGGTATTTTGGTGGGATCATACATGGTGGCATTCCGGAGAAATTTTGAAGGCCTGGGATACCTGGGTCCTGCTTCTTCGTAAGGCGGGCTTTACGGCGGGATCCCGGCTCGCTCTCTTTCTTCCCAATTCCCCGGCCTTTCATTTGCTTACTTTGGCGGTGTGGGAGCTGGGAGGAACCGTGGTGCCTCTCAATTCCCGGGGCGGTGTGGAGGGGATCCTGCGTATTCTTCGAAAGGTGGATCCCTTCGGAGTGGTTCTCTCTCCGGGAAACGATGCTCTGGAAAAAGCTTGTCGGGAAGAGGGGCTTCCCGTAACGCCATGCTCTTCCGAAGGGCTTCCCGAGAGTATCGAAGGGCGTCCCTGCTTCGGCACTTCTCCTGAAATGGCGGTGTTTTTCGCCACTTCAGGTACCACGGGAGAACCCAAGGTGGTGCCCCTGACGCACCGGAATCTTAGCGCCAATGCAGGGGAACTTCACGAGAACATCGAAGGGTTCGAAACCGGCAGAACCCTCTGTAACGTGTTGCCCAACTTTCATTCCTTCGGCTTTACCGTATGTGGTATTACCCCTCTTCTTTTCGGTCTTCCCCAGGTGCTCCTCTCCTCTTTTTTCCCGGTTTCCAAAGTTCTGGAGGCCCTCCACGCCACGGAAACGGAAACGCTTATCGCGGTACCTACCATGCTTCCCTTTCTTCTCGGAGCCGTGGAAAAGGGAGAACCCCTTCCGGACTCTCTCTCCTCTCTTCTTACCGGAGGAGGAGCTTTGGATCCTTCTCTGGAAAAGCGTATCGAGAATCGTCTGGGGGTGACCATTTTTCAGGGGTACGGTCTTACGGAATGTTCCCCGGTGGTTGCGGCAGGTCCTAGTCGAAGCGCTAAAAAAGCGGGTTCCGTAGGGCCGCCTCTTCCGGGGTATTCCCTGGAGGTGCGGGATAAGCAGGGGCGCAGGCTTCCTCTGGGAGAAGAGGGGGTGCTTTGGCTCAAGGGCCCCAGCGTTTGCAAAGGATATTTCCATGCTCCGGAGCTTACGGCGGAGCGTTTTACCGAAGAATGGTTCAACACCGGGGATGTGGTGCGGCTGGATGAAGACGGCTATATTTTCGTGCTCGACCGGGAGAGCGATCTCATCATCGTGGGAGGATTCAACGTCTATCCCCAGGAGGTGGAATTGGTGCTCCAGGAGCATCCCGGAGTTCTCATGGCGGCGGTGGTGGGAGTGCCTCACCATCTTACCGGAGAGTATCCTCTTGGTTTTGTACGCCTTCGGGAGGAAAAGGTTCCTCCCTCGGAAAAGGAGCTTATCGGTTTTTGTAAGGAACGGCTTGCTCACTACAAAGTTCCCCGAAAGATCCTCTTCGTGCCGGAGCTTCCTCTCTCCAGCGTGGGCAAGGTCTTGCGCCGAAAGCTGCGGGATAATTATATCCGGGGAAAATACGATTGATTTTCGGATTTTTCTAAGGAAAAGATTATGATACAAGGTTGGTGTTGACAGTGATAGCTATTCGCAGAGCCTTGCCGGGAGATGCGGAGGAAGTGTGGCGCATGCATACCGACAGCATTCGGCAAGGCTGTTCCTCCGCCTATACCGAGGAAGAGATCGAGGCATGGTGTGGGGCCCTCAGCCCGGAAAGATATCGGGAGGCTCTGGCGGGAGGAATCGATTTTTTCGTGTCCCATCAGGAGGAAGAGATTCTCGGGCTCTGCCTATTCTCTCTTCAAGAGGAAGAACTTTTCGCCCTTTACGTATCTCCCGCTCATATGGGTAAGGGCGTGGGAACCGCACTCCTGGAATATGTGGAATCCCTGGGAGTGCGGCGCAGCATCCCGGGACTTATGGTGCGTTCCACGGTGAATGCGGAATCCTTCTACGCCAATCACGGTTTTGTGCGCCAGCGCGAAGATTGGCATGATCTGCCCGGAGGGAGAAGTCTCCGGTGCATCCGGATGTATAAAAAACTCTCCGGGAACGATTATCATCCTGCGGATAGCGCAGCGGGAGGTGGAAATTCGTGAAGGTGCATCCTGCTATTTCTCCGGAGCGGCTGAACAGGGATCTTGCGGATTTTGCGCGAATCGGCAGAAAAGAGGACGGAAGCATCTGTCGCCTTGCCCTGACCGAAGAGGATCGTTTGGGGCGGGACCGGATCGTGTCGCTCATGAAAGATCTGGATATGGACGTCCGGGTGGATGGTATCGGGAACATTTTCGGATTTCGCAAAGGGAAAAATCCCGAGCTTTCTCCGGTGATGATGGGTTCCCATATCGATTCGGTAGCCACCGGAGGGCCTCTCGACGGAACCTATGGAGTCCTTGGGGCTTTGGAGGTGCTTCGTACCCTCCGGGAGGTGGAGCTGTACACGGAACGCCCTCTGGCCATGGGAATCTTTACCAACGAAGAGGGAGTGCGCTACACTCCGGATATGCTGGGAAGCTTGGTTCACGCCGGGGGGTTGCCTCTCGAGGAGGCCCTGGCAATTCGGGGGATCGACGGCTCTCTCCTGGGAGAGGAGCTTCGGCGGATAGGATATGCGGGGGATTACCCTTGCGGATCCTTGCGTCCTTTCGCCTTTTTGGAGCTTCACGTGGAACAGGGGCCCTGTCTGGATCGGGAGGGCCTTTCCCTTGGAGCGGTAACGGGGGTCAATGGTATCTCCTGGCAGGAAGTGACTCTGGAGGGAGAGCCCAATCATGCGGGAACCACCCCCATGGATATGCGGGCCGATGCGGGATTGGGAGCGGCCCGGCTCATCCGGGAAATCCGCAGCATTGCGGAGAGCGTTCCTCATCAGCGGGGTACCTGCGGAGCCTTGAATTTTTTTCCCAATTTGATTAACGTGGTTCCCCAGAGAGCGGTTTTTACGGTGGATCTCCGAAACGGGGATAACGAGCTTCTCCGGCAGGCGGAAGAGATTTTCCGCAAGGCTGCGGAGGATGTGGCCCGGGAAGAGGGGTTGCGGCTCTCCCGGCGCCAGCTGGTGCGGTTCGATCCCGTAGTCTTTGATGAAAATCTCGTGCGGCGTATCGAGAACGCCGCGGCTTCTCGAGGCCTTTCCTGCCGACGAATTTCCTCCGGGGCGGGGCACGATGCCCAGATGATGGCCCGGATCTGCCCTACCGCCATGATCTTCGTTCCCAGCAAGGGGGGTATCAGCCACAATCCCCGGGAGGAGACGGAGCCGGAGCATCTGGCTCTCGGAGTTCAGGTGCTGCTGGATACGGTGCTCTCTTTGGCGGAGGAAGTCTGAGGAGTATCCGGAACATCCCGCAGGAAGAGGGATTTCCTTGAAGGATAGGACGAAAATCGGTTATGTAAAAGGATGAAAGGAGAGGATATGCCAATGATACCAAGAAAAAGAAGCATTTGTCTGGGAGGAATTCTGCTGGTATTGCTGCTGGCCCTTGCTTCCTGGGGAGCGGAGACCAACGGAGCTTTGGTTTTTCAGACGGATTTCGGCCTCAAGGACGGTGCGGTCTGCACCATGAAGGGGGTTGCCTTCGGAGTGGATCCGGATTTGCGGATCTTCGACCTCACCCACGAAATTCCCGCTTTCAGCATCTGGGAAGCCGCTCAGAGGCTGGAACAGACCGCAAGCTACTGGCCCGGAGGAACCGTATTCGTTTCCGTGGTAGATCCCGGAGTGGGGACGGACCGCAAGTCCATCGTGGCAAAAACCAAAACGGGGCATTTTTTCGTAACCCCCGATAACGGAACTCTCACTTTCATCGCGGAATCCATGGGAATCGAGGCGGTACGGGAGATCGACGAAAAGGTGAACCGCCTGGGAGGATCCGAGGAATCCTACACTTTCCACGGTCGGGACGTCTATTCCTATACCGGAGCCCGGCTCGCTTCGGGAGCCATCGGCTTTACCGAGGTGGGGCCCGAGCTTCCTGCGGAGGTTTTCCGGATTCCCTATCAGAAGGCGGTATGCGAGAAGGGGGTCGTCAAAGGAAACATTCCCATCCTGGATTCCCAATACGGCAACATCTGGACCAACATCGGCAAGGACGTTTTCGCTGGTCTCAAGCCCGAACTGGGGCAGCCCTTTTTGGTGACCATCCTGAAGGGAGAGGAAGAGATCTACAAGGAAAAGGTTCTCTACGTGCACACCTTCGGAGACGTTCCCGAGGGGGATGTGCTGCTCTATCAGAACAGCCTGGGCAACCTCTCCCTGGCCATCAACATGGATGATTTCGCGGGAACCTACGGCGTGGATTCCGGCCCCGAGTGGACGGTGCTTATCGAAGGAATCGCTCCTTAGAGAGATCCCTTCCTGGGCCTCCCTGTATTCCCCGGAATTTCCCCCGGGCCTTCCGGTGTTTTTTCGGTTCATGACGAGCGGGAAAGTGTCGTTTTTGGTTAGTTTATCGGTAACTAAGTAAGGAGGGACTGCATTATGTATCGAGAGATCGAGTCTTTATTGGGAAATCAGGCAGAATCCCTGTTGAATCATGTGTGTGCTGCGGTACCCAAGGAGAATGTACATCTTCCGGGGCCGGATTGGGTGGACCGCATTCTGCTCTCCTCGGATAGATCTATCCGGGTGCTTCAAAGTCTTTCGTGGCTCTTTAATCACGGTCGGCTCGGAGGAACGGGATATCTTTCCGTTTTGCCGGTGGATCAGGGAGTGGAACACTCCGGAGGAGCTTCCTTCGCTCCCAATCCGGAGTATTTCGACCCCGAAAAAATCGTGCAGCTTGCCATGGAAGGAGGATGCAACGGTGTGGCCTCCACTCTGGGGGTGCTTTCCTCGGTGGCCCGTAAGTATGCTCATAAAATCCCCTTCATTCTCAAAATCAACCACAATGAATTGCTGACGTATCCCAACAGCTATGATCAGATTCTCTTTGCCCAGGTGGAACAGGCTTACGACATGGGGGCCGTGGCGGTGGGAGCCACCATCTACTTCGGATCTCCCGAAAGCTCCCGGCAGATCCAGGAGATTTCTCAGGCCTTCGCTCTGGCGCACCAGCTTGGCATGGGCACCGTCCTCTGGTGCTATCTTCGGAACAACCAGTTCAAGAAGGACGGTAAGGATTACCACGCCAGTGCGGATCTCACGGGACAGGCGAATCATCTCGGAGTTACCTTGGGAGCGGATATTATCAAGCAGAAACTGCCCACGTGCAACGGGGGGTACAAGGCTCTCAACATGGGAAGCTCCGGATACGGCAAGTTCGACGAGCGTATCTATACGAAGCTCTGTTCGGATCATCCCATCGACCTTGCCCGGTACCAGGTGGTGAACAACTATATGGGGCGCGTGGGACTCATCAACTCCGGCGGCCCTTCCGGGGAAAACGATCTCGCCCAGGCGGTGCAGACCGCAGTAATCAACAAACGGGCGGGAGGCATGGGGCTTATCAGCGGCCGCAAGGCTTTCCAGCGGGAATTTGCGGAGGGCGTCAAGCTTCTGAATGCCATTCAGGACGTGTATCTCTGCAAGGAAATCACCGTAGCCTGAGGAGTCTTCAATTTCGTAAACTCTCATAAAACAAGCTCCCTCTTTTCGAAAAGGGGGAGCTTGTTTTATGAGAGTTCCTGTAGCAGCTTTTTGTAAATACTGTAAAGGGTTTCGCCGAAGCAGACGAGATAGACTTTTTCCGGAAGATCGTGATTTTGTAAAAACTCTCTTATGGTTTCCAGCGCCAGGGGGCAGGCCTTTTCGGGAGGGTAGCCGTAAACGCCGCAGCTTATGGAGGGAAAGGCCAGGGTTTTGCAGTCATGTGCCTCTGCCAGACGAAGGGAATTCCGGTAGCACGAGGCGAGAAGTTCCGGCTCTCCCTGATTTCCTCCCCGCCAGATAGGGCCCGGAGTGTGGATTACGTAGGAAGCCGGGAGTTTGTAACCCCGGGTGATTTTTGCCTCACCCGTAGAGCAGCCTTTCAGAGTGCGGCATTCCTTGAGGAGCTCTGGCCCCGCCGCCCGATGAATGGCTCCGTCCACACCGCCTCCTCCGAGAAGAGTCGTATTGGCGGCGTTTACGATGGCATCCACCTCGCAACGGGTAATATCTCCCTGCAGAAGCACGATACGGCCTTCGATATCTTTCACCATGGTTCCTCCTTTTCGTTTCTTTTTTCATAGGGTTCCACGTGCACCACCACATCCACGATACTGGGGAAATGATCCATAAGAGAAAACTTTACGGAGGAGGCCAGTTCGTGTCCTTGGCGGACGGAAATTTCCGGATTTACCTCGATGTGGAGATCCACCATCAGAGAGTTGCTCCCGAGATAACGGGTGCGTATTTTATGCAGTCCCAGAATACCCGGAATATCCCATACGATGCGTTCCAGGGTTTTCAGGTCTTCCAGGGGCATGCCTTTATCCATGAGCTGTGCCAGGGGATCTTTGCAGATTGTATAGGAGGCTCGGAGAATGAAGAGGGATACCAGGGCGGCTCCGAGGGGATCGAGAAAGATCCAGGAAGGATCGATCATAGTGCCCCCTACCGCGAGAACTACGGGAAGGGAACTCAAGGCATCCGAGCGGTGATGCCAGGCGTTGGCGGAAAGGGCCATGGAGCGGGTTTTTTTACCCCAGAATAAGGACCATCGGTAAAGCCATTCCTTGCTCCCCACGGAAACCAGGGCCGCCAGAAGGGCGATTTTTCCAGGAGCGACTTCGGAAGCGGAAGGAATATGGAGGCTTGAGAGGGCGTTCCAGAGAAGCCGGACTCCCACAGCGCCGAGAACAAGACCAATGAAGATGGTCACCATGGTTTCCAGGCGCTGATGTCCGTATGGATGGTCCGCATCGGGAGGTTTGTTCCAGAACCGCATTCCCACGAGAAGAGCTCCATCGGTAACGGTGTCCGAAAGACTGTGAATGCCGTCCGCCAGAACCGCCTGGCTCTTTCCCCAATACCCCGCAGAGCATTTGAAGGCGGAAAGAGCCAGGTTCAGGGCAAGCCCTGCCAGGGTTACCTGAAGAATTTTGCGGTTCCGGCTATGGTCATCCATTTTTTAGTGAACCTCCACCTCGCGTAATCTGGCGATGGTACGCCGTGCTAAAGGAAGCGTGCAGAACCCCAGGAAAACCAGGGATGCCAGGTGGATTTCCCAGGGAAGAACCTCGTGGGTACTTCCCATGAGGGCCCGGGGATCCAACTGCAACCATCGGTAGATCCAGTCTACCAGAAGTCCCGCCAGTACGGAAAGTATTGCGATGCTTCCCAGGTACAGGGCGACTCCCTTTTTTCCCAGGATTTTCAGCAATACCGGAAGAGCGGAAAGATTGGTGGCGGGGCCCGCCAGAAGAAAAACCAGAGCCGCTCCGGGGGAAACTCCTTTCAGAATAAAAGCTGCCGCCAGGGGAGTGGAAGAGGTGGCGCAGATATACATGGGAATCCCCGCAAGGAGCATGATGAGCATGGAATGTAGCCCCCCTCCCATCCAGCGCTCCAGGAAATTCTCGGGTACCAGGGCTCCGAGAAGCCCTGAAAGCAGAATTCCCAGGGCGAAGGGAAAAGCCAGGTGTTCCCAGAGTTCCCCTGTGGCGTACTGAAAACCCTGTTTCAACCGTTCTCCGAAAGAGGGTTTTTCCGAAATATTTTCTTCTCCGTGGTGTTCCCCGCAGCAATGATGTTCGGAGTGATCTTCCGGGGAATCGCAGGAGAAACATGAGGAAGGAGGTTCTTCGAAAGCCTCGGGGGATTTTTTTCTGTCGAGAAAAACCATCCCGAGCCCTGCAGCGAAGGCGGTGAAGAAAGCCACCACGGGACGGATAACCGTAAGCAGGGGATCCAGAAGAGCGTAGCTTATGGCGATGGAATCCACCCCGGATTCGGGAGTGGCGATAAGAAAGGCCGTGGTAGCCCCCCGGGAAGCTCCCTCCTTGCGAAGAGCGGCTCCCACGGGAAGAACGCTGCAGGAACAAAGAGGCAGGGGAACCCCCAGCAAAGCGGCCTTGAATACGGGGAAAGCCCCTTTTCCTCCCAGGTGTTTTTTGATGGTACTGGCGTTCAGCCCGGTCTTGATAAAGCCTCCGAGCAGAAGCCCCAGCACGATATAGGGTGCGGCGTCCCAGAGAATTCCCCAGGATTCTGCCAGGAAATTCGCAACAAAAGAAATCATCGTAGAAAAGCCTCGCTTTCTTCTTTTTTCTCGTGGAGAAAGTGGACGAGCCCGAGACGGAGGATCTCCTCCACGTGCCGATCCCGAAGAGAATAAAAGATAATTTGCCCCTCCCGGCGGGGCTGAACCATGTAGAGATCCCGAAGGAGCCTCAGTTGATGGGATACTGCGGATTCGCTTATTTCGAGAAAGATCGCGAGATCCCGGACACACATCTCTCCTTCCCGAAGAACGAGAAGAATGCCCATTCGGGTAGGATCTCCCAAAGCGCGGAACATCCGGGCAAGCTCCCTCCGGATCTCTTCGGAAGGAGTATTGTTCCGGGCTTGTTCCAGCCGCTGTTGATGGATACAGTTTTCTTCCGGACAGGGACATGCTTTGCTCATGAAGAAATCTCCTTTCGGGTTCTTTTGTATGAGTATATGCTCATATATTCATAAGGTCAACCTTTGGAAAGAGGATATAGTTTTTTTGTTGTTTCGATATAAAATATGCAGGCTTTTCAGGGGGCTCCGGAGAAGTTCGTACGAAAAAAACGCTTTTTTACCATAAAAGCGTTTTCCCGGGGGAAAAGAAAAGAGAAGGGGTTTGCTGTGCCGGAAAAGTTTTATTTTTATGGTGGGATGTTCGGAGAACTTCTCAAAGGGTTTTTTGCCTTGGTTTAAGAATAAACTACGGTAAAGAAAGAAATCCGGGAAAGTTTTTCGGAAATTTTTCTTGGAGATCGAGGAAATTGCATTTATAATATGTAAAACTCCGGATGAGAGAGTTTTTGTGCACAGCTAGCGACAAATGTAAAAATTCCGTATATTGGAAGAAGAATCTTATGAAGTAAAGGGTGAGGATCAAGTGAAAACTGAGAAAAGACGTACTACCAAGACCATCGTTTTTGAACGATTGAGAGGTGAGATTCTGGACGGCACTTTCAAGCCGGGAGAACAGCTTCGACAAGAGGCCATCGCCAGGCGTTACGGGGTTAGCCTTACTCCTGTTCGGGAGGCCTTGATGCAGCTCGAAATCGAGGGGCTTGTCACCTTCTATCCCAACAGCGGTGCCACGGTCTCCACGCTTATGCCCGCAGAGATTCGGGAGCTCTACGAGATCCGTTTTCTTCTGGAGTCGGGGGCGCTCAAATATGCCGCCCGCTCTCTTACCAAGGAGCACATTCTCAAGGCCCGGAACATCCTGGCGGAGCTTCGGGAAGAGACGGATCCCGGGGAGTGGTGCCGTAAAGACGTGGATTTCCATCTGGCCCTCTGCGAGGCCGCCAAGAAGCCCAAACTCCTGGACTTTATCCGCATGGTTCACACCAACGTGAGCCGCTATCTCCGGCTCTATTTCGATACCGAGGGAGTGCAGCTGGGCAAAAGCATCTGCGACGATCACAGTGCCCTGCTCAAGGCGGTAGAGGATGGCGAAGTGGGCAAGGCTATCCAGATCCTGGATTCCCATCTTTCCGAGGGAGGCCGCCGGCTGTACGATTTCATGCTTACTCAGGAATAAAAAAGTAGAACCTACCGGAGGGGGAAACCCCTCCGAGGCTTTTTTGTGCGGTTTTTTCCTACAGAAAATGAAGCCGCAGGATATTCAATCCTATCAGAATGAGAACCGCTCCTCCCGCAGTTTCCAGCCAGGGACCTGCAAGGCACCCTGCATGGCGTCCCAGGGCAACCCCGGCAAAGGCAGCCAAGGCGGCGATAACGCCCGCTGCAAGGGCCAGGGGGAGAATCGGTTCGTTCAGGAAGGCCATGCCCGCTCCCACTGCAAAGGCGTCGATGGCGGTGGCGATACCTATACAGAGTAAAAGAAGCCACGAAAGGGCCTGCGGGTCTTTTCGGGCTTTTTTTTCTTCCCAGGCTTCCCGGATCATGTGTATCCCCACCAATGCGAGCAGGCCGAAGGCGATCCAGTGATCCCAGGCAGCTACGTGATGGGCAAAGCGGGTTCCCAGGAGCCAGCCCAGAAGGGGCATAATAAATTGAAAGAACCCGCAGGCTCCTCCAAGGCGCAGGCCCAGGAAAACTTTGCTTTCCCGGCTGCTCGCTCCTACGCCGCAGGAGGCGGCAAAGGCATCCATGGCGAGAGAGCAGGCTACAAGGCCTGTATGTACTGCAGAAGAAAGCATCGTGTGAATCGCTCCTTTGTCGTTGTTTTGCCGAAAAATTGGCCTCTTGCGAGGTTTTTCCCAAAGGGGTATCCTCGAATTCGCGGTTTTCCTCTGGAAGTGTAGAATACAAAGAGCTTCGTGTCGAGCCGCAAAAAACGTGTGAGGCTTGAAGGAGGAGGAAAATGCGGTTTTTGCAAAGAAGAGAATTTTTATTTTCCTGGATCTTCCTGAGCGTGATGTTCCTGTTTTCCGAAAGAGCTTTGGGAGAGGAGGCGTTTTTCATGGTAGCGAACCTTACACCGGAAGAAGAGCACGTGATTTTGCGAAAGGGTACGGAACCGCCCTTTCGCGGAGAATACTGGGATTTTTTCGAGGATGGTATCTATCGATGCAAGCGATGCGGAGCGGAGTTGTACCGGTCCGAAGACAAGTTCTCCTCTTCCTGCGGATGGCCGAGCTTCGACGATGAAATTCCCGGAGCCATTCGGAGGGTTCCGGATCCGGACGGGGTGCGTACGGAAATCGTCTGTGCCCGATGCGGGGCTCATTTGGGACACGTTTTCGAAGGAGAGAGGCTTACGGAAAAGAATGTGCGGCATTGCGTGAACTCCATCTCGTTAACCTTTCTTTCCCGGGAGGAGATGGAATCCCGGAGTCGGGCGGTTTTCGGAGGAGGCTGTTTCTGGGGAGTGGAACATCACTTTCGGAAAGTCCCGGGAGTTCTGGAAACCACCGTGGGGTATGCAGGGGGGAATGCGGATTCTCCCACCTACGAGATGGTTTGCAGCGGCACTACGGGGCATGCGGAGGTGGTGGAGGTGGTATACGATCCCTCCCGGGTCTCTTTTCGGGATCTCTGCGTGCTTTTCTTTGAAATTCACGATCCCACCCAGGTGGATCGTCAGGGCCCCGATGTGGGTTCTCAGTACCGCTCGGTGATCTTCTATACCGAACCCTCTCAGGCGGAAATCGCCCGGGAGCTCATGCGACAGCTCGAAGGAAAGGGCTATTCCGTGGCCACGGAGCTCGCTCCGCTGGAAACGTTCTGGAAGGCCGAGGAATATCATCAGGATTATTACGAAAAAACCGGGAAGGCTCCCTACTGCCACATCCGGACGCCCCGTTTCTGATATTTCCAGGGGAAATTATTCCGCAAGAGGCGAAAGCCCGAAGGAGAAAGGCCCATTATGCAAAACGCTCTCATGTACATCGCCACATCTCTTATCTGGGGGTCCACCTGGATTGCCATCACTTTTCAGCTCGGTGCGGTGGATCCCCTGGTTTCCGTGGTATACCGGTTCGGCCTTTCCTCGAGTATCCTTTTGCTCTACTGCCTTTTTTCCCGGAAAAATCTCAGGTATTCCTTTCGGGATCATCTCTGGATAGGGCTCCAGGGTTTTCTCCTTTTTGGCATCAACTACTGGCTCGTCTACGTTTCGGAGGTCCATATCCCCAGCGGCCTCGCGGCGGTGCTCATGTCGAGTATCCTCTTTCTGAACATGTTCAACGGTGCTCTCTTTCTCAAAAAGCCCCTGGAGAAAAACGTCATTATCGGAGCCTTCATCGGCGTGGTGGGAATGGTCTTTCTTTTCGGTCGCGAGGTTCTAGCCTTCCGCATCAATCCCCTGGGAGTGCTGGGCATTCTTCTCGCCCTTCTGGCAGCGTATTCCGCCTCCCTTGGAAATATCCTCTCTGCCCGAAACCAGGCAAAATCACTTCCCATCGTGCAGACCAACGCCTATGGCATGTTGTACGGAACCCTTTTCGCGCTATCCATGGCGCTGATTCTGAAAAAGCCCTTTATGGTGGAAATGACACCTTCCTATCTGGGAGCTCTTTTCTATTTGGCAATTTTCGGCTCCGTGATAGCCTTCGGCTGCTATCTCACCCTGGTAGGACGTATCGGGGTAACGAAAAGCGCTTACATTATGCTTCTTTCTCCTGTGATCGCCCTGGTTCTTTCCACTCTTTTCGAAGGCTATGTCTGGAGCGTTCCGGGTATGATCGGAGTGGTTTGTATCTTGGCAGGAAACCTGCTGGTTCTCCGAAGAAAATAAATTTTCCCCGGGAGAAAGAGCCGAAAATCCCGGAAGCGCCATTTTCAGGTTATAGCAATGTTTTGTAAGGAGGAAATCATGTCAGAAAAATTGTCCAACTGCGCCAAATGTCCCTTCCCTTCGTCCGAGCGAATCTGTACCTCTCCGGGAGGAAAATCTCCCGCTTTTTGTCCCACTAAAAACCTGAAAAACCTGGTACCCCAGGCTTTGGAAGAGTACAGCAAGCCGGAGATCCATGAGTTTGCCCGTCAGGCTTCTCTTCAGGAGGCTGCAGGATATGGGAACCGGGAGAAGGGGTATGCCTATCTCAAGCCCGTGAAGCCCAGGATCGAAGAGATTATGGATTTTGCCCGGCGCATGAAATATACCCGGCTGGGTCTCGCCTTTTGTGCGGGATTGCATCAGGAGGCCCGAATTGTGGAGGAAATTTTTACGCTTCAGGATTTTGAGGTAGTTTCGGTGATGTGCAAGGTGGGAAGCGTTCCCAAGGAGGAATTGGATCTTACCGATGATGACAAGCTTTCCATCGGAAATTATGAGGCCATGTGCAATCCCGTGCTTCAGGCCCTGGTGCTGAACGAAGAAAAGACCCATTTCAACGTGCTCATGGGGCTTTGCGTGGGGCACGACTCCCTCTTTCTTAAATACGCTTCCGCTCCCTGTACCATACTCGCCGCCAAGGATCGCCTCCTGGGGCATAATCCCCTTGCGGCGGTATACACCTCCCTCTCCTATTACAGGAGCCTTCGGCAGAAGGATGAAGTGTGAGCGGTTCTGGGAGATTTTCCGGGAATCCGGAACAAAAAAGCAGGAGCTCTTCAATGAAGAGCTCCTGCTTTTTTGCGCAATATTTCTTGCGAGGATTTTGGTGATTTCATCCTTATTCTACGGTGTTTTCCTCCAGGTTGTAGAAGGAGATAAGCATCTGCCGCAGGGTATCCGCATTCATGTAAGAGTAGACGACATCCCGGAATTTTATCACGTACTTTCCGTCACACGGCCCTAGACAGGAGGAGGGAGTGATGCAGACCTCCGTTTCAAGTCCCAGGCTTGTAATAACCTCTTGAGCCTGGGGAATGAACTCTCTGCTGCAGGGACGGCATATATAGAGTTTTTCCGCCGCTTCCGCAGAAAAGGTCATAAGGCTTGCGGCAAACAGAATCATGCCGAAAATCATCGTTTTTTTCATGGAATCTCCCTCCTTTCAAGCTCTTTCAAGGTTGGTCGGAATCAGGAGTTCTCCGTTTTCCGGGGGCAGTCGGGGTTGGTGCAATCCTCTTCATTGCATTCTTCTCGAGGGCCCGTGCCGTCCTTTACTCCGTTGCCGCTACCTCCGTTATTGCCCTTTGGTCCGCTACCGTCTTTGGCTCCGTTACCGTTGCCCTTTGGTCCGCTACCGTCTCCGGCTCCGTTGCCGTTGTTCCCGCCGTTGCCGTTACCTTTGCTGAGAAGTTCCAGTCCCTGGCCCTCGGGAGAGCCCACTTTTTCCATTGCCATAAGCGGAGCGGAAAGGAAAAGTGTTCCTACAAAAGCCGCGAGAATCATAAGTCCCATCATGCGTTTCATCGTAAAGTTCCTCCTTAAGTGTAGTGTGCAGTGTGTTCTCTATCGCTTTTTCCTCCAGCTCGCGGCGCCGTAATTCGAGCTGCGGAAATCTCTATTCTTTTTTCTCCAGAAGCTCCCGTACTGCATCCCGGAACTCGCTGACTTCGGCGTTTTGTTCTCCTGCAATGTCCTTGAGAGGTCTTGCGGGGTCGCTCTCTTCGGGCCAGCCTGCGGTTTTGAAAAGTTCCGGAGCCGAAAGTCCGTAGAGTGTCGCCACCTCCGAGGCTGTCATGGAACCTTTAATCTCCTCGGGGTTGGGAAGCTCCGCTCCCGGAGGAACGGGGCGGGGGGCTTCTCCGGAAATTTCTTCGTGTCCCTCGAAGTAGTGGAAAAGAATCTCACGAAGATCCTCGTCGTCAACTCCGGGGATTTCCTTGATTGAGATGTCCCGAGAAGTTGTGTCCCCAAGGCCGGTTATTTCGAGAACCTTTTCTTCCGAAAGTCCTACGGCGGCGGCAATCTGCTGAATGCTCATCCAGCCGTAGAGTTTGTCCGCGGGGTTCGTGGCGGCGATGCGGACGCTCGAAGATGTGGAGGTTTGCCAGTAACCGCTGATTTTTGCACCGCCGTAGATGCCGAAGAAGACGATTACTCCCAGGAGGCCCACAGCAAGAACGCTCAGCTTTCGGGATGGAGTGCCGAAGAAGAGAGCTTTGCTCTTGGGGCATGCTTCCACGCACTTACCGCAGGCGATGCATTCCGCGCTGTTTTCCACGGCCTTGCTTTCCGGATCGAGCCCCACCGGGCAGGCGGAGCCGCAGAGGTGGCAGTGCACGCATTCCGTATCGTCTCGGCGAACCTTCACGAGCCCCAGTTTCTGAAGCGGGGCCAGAAGAGCTCCCAAGGGACAGAGATACCGGCACCAGAAGCGTTCGATCACCATGGATGCTCCGATAACGGTTACGAAGAGCACCACGTACCCCCAGGGTTTTTCCACGAACTCTCCCCATCCTGCGGAAAGGTGCATCCAGGAGACCCAGGGATCGTAATCCCGCCATACCAGGGTGCCCATTTTCCAGGTAAAACCGATGATGAGTATCAGAATAACGTACTTGAGGTAGCGGAGCGGGCGGTCGATTGCCGGAGGAAGCTCACGCTTGCGAATTTTGAGCAGGCTTCCGAGTTTGGCCGCTCCCTCTCCCACGGTGCCGAGAGGACAGATCCAGCCGCAGAAAACTCTTCCTACCAAAAGGGTTATGACTACTACCGCACCGAAAAGAACCAGGGCGCTCGGAGCTACCCGGCGGAGCCATGCTCCGGATTGGAGATAGACGTAGAGGCTTTCGAGGCCTCCCAGAGGACAGAGGGCGTCCACCGCTGGAGCTCCCTCGGAGCCGCCTCCAAGCAATTGATGCTGATAGCCTACCCAGGAGATGAAAATAAGAAAACCTATCTGTACCGTTCTGCGAAGCCACTTTGACGACATACTCACCAACTCCTTTTCTCGTTATGCCTCATACCCCTCACGGTATTACAGTATAGCCGGCAAATGTAAATGCGCATTATACAAAAAGTGAAGAAGTGTAAAGAAAAGATGTGCGGGGTAAAACGGCGCGTTCCGTATTCTTTCAGGAACTTATTATTACAGTATGCCCTTGGAGGGAATCTTTCAAGAGGCATTTTTTTGTGGATTCCCCGGAAAATAAGGTGTACCCTCTGGAGGAACTATATAATGTGGTATCCGGTGCAATCTAGACCGGAGGAAAAGAGGTGAACGAGTTGGATTGGTATTATTTTTCCGGAACGGGGAATTCGCTGTATCTGGCCCGGCGGCTGGCGGCATCCCTGGAAGGGCGTTCTATTTCCATGGCGGAAGAACTCCGAAAGAATAAGGTATCCTGTGAAACGGAAATGCTGGGATTGGCCTTTCCTCTCTATTATGGGGGGCTTCCCGAGATGGTGGAACGTTTTGCAAAAACCGTGGACCTTTCCAAGGTTCGCTACATCGTGGCCGTGGTCACCAAGGGAGGATCTCCGGGAGGGCTTGCTTTGCAGCAGCTTCGCAAGATTTTCGAGCGTCGGGGAGCGCAGCTCAACGGAGGGTTCTATTTCCTCATGCCCGCCAACTACATCGCCCTCTACGATGCTCCTTCCGAAAAACGCCAGGAAAAACTTCTTCGGGAAGCGGAGGCCAAAACGAGGGAAGTGGAGGTAGCCGTCAGGGCGAGGCTGGATTATTGCGAAAAAGAAACTCTTCTCCCGGGACTGCTCTGGCGTGGAATCTATCGCTATTGGCGCAGAAAACGTCCTCGGCGGAGCCGGCTTTTCGAGGTGGATTCCTCCCGTTGCGTAGGTTGCGGCATCTGCGTGCGTCTCTGTCCTGCGGGAATCATTCGCCTGGAGGAGGGAGAGCCGGTTTGGGAAGAGGGATGTCAGGAGTGCATGGCCTGTATCCAGGGATGCCCGTACCAGGCGATTCAGCGGGGAAAGAAAACCGAGTCCCGCCGACGGTACCGGCATCCCCAGGTTACCCTGGAAGATCTCTTCGTGAATGCTCCGGAAAAGTAACTTTTCCGGAACGGCAGGAAAAGAAAGGAAATCCTCATGTCCTTTGTAGAACACCATGCGGTGCCCGTACGG
Source organism: Synergistaceae bacterium (assembly GCA_036769705.1). Classification (GTDB taxonomy): domain Bacteria; phylum Synergistota; class Synergistia; order Synergistales; family Aminiphilaceae; genus DAIPKP01. Next base: position 12,213 of record DAIPKP010000011.1, on the reverse strand, counting down.
GCTCTTTACGGAAACCAGGAGATGGAACAGCGTATTCTCGCCTGGGGAGGCTCCCTCATGCTTTCGGAGGTAAACTTCGCTTCCGGGGTGGTGCTGGATTCCCATAAGCATCCTCATGAACAGATCACCTACGTCTGCGAGGGGAAAATACGTTTTACCCTTGGAGAAGAGGAGAAGATCCTCTGCCAGGGTGACAGCGTCTATATTCCTCCGGAAGTTCCCCATGCGGTGGAGGTGCTCGAAGATTTCCGGGGGATCGACGTCTTTTCCCCCGTGAGAAAGGATTTTCTGGAATAGCCGAAGCCTTTCGAAAGGCCCAAAAGGCGGTTCGAGAAGAAATATTCCTTCTCTGCTCTTGTCAGAACCGCTTTTTTGTGGACAATAGCGGAAGGAACTACCGATACCGAGGAGGTGAAGAGGGAAGAATACCCGATTTTTGGAGTAACCGAACTTCCCGCAAACGATGAAAACGAAAACGATACTTCTTCTTGTAGCTGTAGGAGGCATGGCCTTGAGCCTTCTTACCTTTCAGTGGAATTTTGCCACTTTTCGAGGAGTGGGTACGGGATTTATCCTGGGATATCTCGTAAGCCAGCTCATAAGCGCATTCTCCCCCCGGCGTCGATAAGCCCGAGGAACAAGGGTACTACGGCGGACTTCCCGGTCCTTCTGCAAAGAAAGGGACCGGGTTTTTTGTGTAGTTTGGAAAGAAAGGGTTGTTCGTTGGCATGCACTATGTGATTTTCGGCGTTATTCTGAGTGCGGGGAGCCTTCTTCAGGGGGCGGCGGGTTTCGGTTTCGGCCTCTTTTCGGTGCCTCTCCTGGTGTGGGCGGGAGCGCCTCTGAGCGTAGCGGTGGCCACCATGTCCATCTGCTCCTTCTCCCAATCCGTTTTGGCAAGCATAGCTTTGCGGAAATCCATACACTGGAAGGAAGTCCTTTGGGCGAACGCCCTCCGATGCCTCTTCATGCCTCTTGGGATCTGGGTGCTTCTGCATATCCAGACTCTCAGCCGGGATCAGGTAAAACAGATTATCGGGGTTCTCATTCTATTGGCTCTTCTGGCTCGAATCTGCATACGGGTAACGCCCCGGGATTCCATTCACCCCCTTTGGGGATGGGGAGCCTTCAGCATCAGCGGTTTCCTCAACGGTATGGTAGGTATGGGAGGACCTCCCCTGGTGCTTTGGCTCATGGCTCATCGTTGGTCCAATCAGGAGTTCCGGGCCTTCACTCAGACGGTTTTCGCCCTGGGCATCCCCTTTCAAATGGCGGTATTGGCCTGGATGTCCCCGGTATCGATCCTGAAAGATATGGGGCTGGCCTTTTTCTATGTGCCCCTGGTTCTGGGAGCGGGGATGGTGGGAATCCGCCTGGGAAACCGCTTCTCCCGGCAAGCTCTTCAGAGGCTGGCTCTCATGTTGCTTTTCGCCACGTCCCTCATGGCTATTCTCCAGCCTCTCTGGAAGCAAATTTTCTGAAGCTCTGAAGAGAGTTCGTTGCGGAAAAAGTTTTTCGAAGTGTCGAGAAAACGAAAAGTGGCGGGGCCCTTTCAAAAAAGGCCCCGCCGCATGGTATCGGGTATTTCCCCTGTTTAGGCGGATCGGCTTTCCGCCAGTTCCGGAACCTCTACATCCGGTATCTCTCCGGGAATTGCCGAGGGAAGGCACTCCAGCATCTCCAGGGAACTGGCCTTGAAGAGAAAGACGCAGCTATCTCCTTCGCGGGCTCCCAGGGATTCGAAGCCGCTTCGTGTCACCAGGGCATGCAGCTTCAGGCTGCCCTTTTCGGTATTTCCCGTAATCCATACCAGAGGGCCCCGCTGCTCGGTTTTCTCGATTTTCAGCGGAATTTGGTTCATGGAGGAGGCGGTTATCCTCTCTCGGGCCACGATAATATCCTCGGGGCGTACGGAAAGCGTAACTTTTCTTCCCGGAGGGGCGGTACAGGTGGAATAGAGGGAAAGCCCCTCCACCTCGAATTCCCCGAGCTCCGAAGAGGAGGGAAGGCTGGAGAGGGTAAAGAGGTTCCGGGCTCCCACGAGATTTGCCACGTAACCAGGGTGGGGGCGGCGGAAAACATCCTCCGGGGTTCCCGCCTGAAGCAGCCTCCCTTCGTGAATAACCGCCACGTGCGTGGCAAGAGCCCATACATCTTCCATGTCGTGGGTTACGTGCAGCACCGTAATCCCCAGATCGCGAACGAGATTTTTCAGCATGCGCCGCATGCTTTCCCGGGTTGCCACGTCCAGGGCGCTGAAGGCCTCGTCGAGAAGAAGAATCTCCGGGCTCGTCACCAATGCCCGGGCCAGGGCGGCTCGCTGCTGTTCCCCTCCCGAAAGAGTCTGCACGTCCCGATCCAGGAGATGATGGATCCGCAGTTGCCGGGCCAGAAATTCCACCTTTTCCCGAATCTCATTCCTGGAAAAATTCTTTCGTCCCAGGCCGAAGGCGATATTTTTATACACGTTCAGATGGGGAAAGAGCATATAGTCCTGATACACGATACCCAGATGGCGCCGTTCCGGAGGAAGAGTGGTAACGTTCTTGCCCCGGAGGAAAATCTGCCCTTCCCGGGGAGGAAAAGCACCGATCACCGTCTCCAGAAGCACGCTCTTTCCCGCTCCGGATGCTCCCAGAAGGCAGCAATAGGATCCTTCCGCCACTCCGAAACTTACCTTTTCCAGGGAAAAATCCCCCAGCCGAACCGAGAGGTTGCGTACGGAAAGAAGATCCATCATTACAGAACCACCTCCCGGTTGAGAATTTCAAAAACGATAATGGCTCCCAGGGAAATGGCGATGAGAATGATTCCCGAAGTCATGGCCATGGCGAGGTTGCCATAGGAGATGTTGAGATACAGCGTAATGGGAAGCGTCTCGGTATACATCCGGGTTCCTCCCGCCAGAATAAGCACCGTGCCGAAACAGCCCATGCAGCGGGCAAAAGCGATAACCGCCGCCGCGAAAAGCCCTCCCCGGGCCATGGGAAGGGAAACCCGCAGAAAAGCGTTGAAATGGTTGTATCCCAAGCTCCGGGCCACCATTTCGTACCGAGGGCTGATTCCCCGGAAGGTGCCGTAGACGACCCGGATGGCATAGGGAGCCGCGGTGAAAACCTGGGCGACCACGATGGCCCATTTACTGAAGACCACGTGGATTCCCACGCTTTTCAGCCAGTCCGCAAAGGCTCCGTGTCCGAAAAGGAGGAGCAGACAGAGCCCCAGAACGAGCTCCGGAAAGGCCATGGGAAGATCCACGATGGTACGCAACAGATGATGCCCCGGAAAGGTAAACCGGGCAAGAAGATAGCCTATGGAAATGGCGAGAAGCATTACCAGAGCCACCGAAAGGAGGCTCGTGGAAAGAGAGAGATGAATGCTGTAAAGCATCTCCTCGGAGAGGGCGCTCTCTAAAATTTCGCTTCCTTCGGGCATGAGCACCAGAGAAACCATGGACCAGATGAGGAAGCCAGAAAAGATAACCGTTATCCCTCCCAGGGCAGCCTGAAAAATTCTATTTCCCATAAGTTCCTCGAAGCTACTCGGGTTTCTCTACGGGAAAACCCCATTTCTTCCAGCATTCCTTGGCTTCGGGGGAAGTGATGAAAGCGATGAACTGCCGGGCCTCTTCGGGGCGCTTGGAATAGGAAACCGCTGCAGCGGGAATGGTTTTGATGATGTTTTTGGACGTTTCGATGGGAATGATCACAACCTTGCCCTTTCCCTGGGCCCAGGTAGCCTGATCTTCCCAGGCGATCACCGCATCCACCTGTTCCGTGGCGGTGTAGATGAGAAGCTGGTTTACCGTGCTCGGCCGGGTAACCACGTTGGGGTTCACCTTTTCGAGAAGACCGTTTTTTTCCAGAATTTGTGAAGAGACCTTACCGATGGCGGCGGCTTTGGCATCCGCCAGAGCGATCCGCAAACCTTCCCGGGAGAGATCTTCCAGGCACTGTATGTTGCCGGGATTTCCCTTGGGAGTGAGAATGATCGGCACGTGATAGCAGATATCGGTCATTCCCTCTTTTACCACATGCCCTTTCTCCAGGGCATCCTGGGTATACTTGGCAGCTCCGGGAATATAGACATCCCCGTTTTTCCGGGTGGCGATCATGCCGAAAAGCTCGCCGGACCCGGCGTAAATCATCTGCACCGGCGTACCGAATTCCTCCTCGTATGCAGCCTTCAGTTCATCCATAGGTTTCATCAGCCCCGCCCCGCAGTACACGAGAAGAGGTTCCTCCGCCCAGCCGAGAGAAGCGAAGAGCATAAGGAAAACCGCCATCAAAGGAACGCACCACTTTTTGAACATACCTGAAAACACCTCCAAAAAAAATACTCCTTCCACAAGGAAGGAGCCATCAAAAGTGATCGCTCCGCTCTTTTCCAAACACGGGAGGCCTTTCCGTTTCCGGAAAAACCCTAACGTCCTGAAACCATAGAACTCTCGGAGAGTTCCGTAGGCCCTTCAGGCTCAGAGGGAGAACCCATATTCTATTGTCCACATAGATACCATGTTTTATCTAACAATGCAAGGGTAGTTCGAAAAATACAGGATTTTTCCGTTCGATGAGAAATGTTTTTTTTGCGATCATAAGATTTTTTGCCTAAAATTTTTTTGAAAAAACCTAAAAATGCATTTTTGTTTTTCATAAAAACACGGAGGCGGTATACTATCTTGACAATGAGCGGTAAAATGGGTAGGGTGATAGTATGAAAAAAAGCTTTTCGAGGATTTTTTCGTTTTGCGCATCCCTTCAGCGCTGAGAAAGCATTTGTCGCTTTCATTCCACGTATTCAGACAAACTTTCATAAAGTATGGTGCGGTTCTTTTTTTCGAGCATGCCGGGGGCTGAGAGGGAAAATTATGGGAGGCGAATAGTTAAGGGTGAACTATGGGAAGAATACTTGAACTCGAAAAAGTATCAAAGCATTTTCCGCTTGACCACCAGCGAACGGTAAAGGCCGTGGACAGCGTTTCCATGAAGGTTGAACGAGGGGATATCTTCGGAATCGCCGGAGAATCCGGTTCGGGAAAAACCACTCTGGGCCGGGTGATTTTGAAACTTCTAGATGCCACCGGAGGCAGCATCTCTTACGACGGGCAAGATATTACGAACATCTGTATGGATCATGAAAAGGAGCTGCGCCGCAAGCTGCAGATCGTTTTTCAGGATCCCTATGCATCGCTCCATCCGAGAAAGAAAATCAAGGATATTATCGGCCGGGGGCTCCGAACCCACGGCCTCGTAAAGAGCGAGGCGGAAATGGTGGAAACCGTGGGGCAGTTCCTCTCCCTGGTGGGAATGAACGAACAGCACCTCTACCGGTATCCTCACGAACTTTCCGGAGGGCAACGACAGCGGGTGGCTATCGCCCGGGCCCTTATCCTCGATCCGGAGCTGGTGGTTCTCGACGAACCTACCTCGTCCCTGGACGTCTCCGTGCAGGCGGAGGTTCTGAAGCTGCTCCGGCATCTTCGGGACGAGCTGCGTCTTACCTATCTTTTCATTACTCACGATCTCTCGGTGGTCCGGCTTTTCACGGAGAAGCTTGCCATACTCTATTTGGGCAGAATGATGGAAATCGGAAAAACTGAGGAAATTTTCCGGAAGACCCTTCATCCCTATACGGAGGCTCTCATTTCGGTAACTCCCAAACTGGATCCTTCGAAGAGGGGGGGCAAAATCATTCTTCAGGGAGAAATTCCAAGCCCCATCGACCCTCCCCGGGGCTGTCCCTTTCACACCCGCTGTTTCAAAAAGATCGGCACCATTTGCGAAACCGAGCGCCCGGAACTCAAAGACATGGGAGGCGGCCATTTCGTGGCCTGCCATCTGTACTGATCGCTTTTTTCGGAAAGCATGAAAAAGAACGATGAAGATCGGAAGAGGTGCTTCATGAGCCACAATGCAACGATAGTCGGCATAGAGCTGTATCAGGCGGATTTCGAGCTGGCGGAGCCCTTTGTAACGTCTCTGGCCCGCATTACCATGGCTCACAATATTATCGTGCGGATTTACGGAAGCCAGGGGTTGTACGGCACCGGGGAAGCCCGGCCCAATCCTCCGGTTACCGGGGAAACCCAGAAAGCCGCCCTCGCTGCGGGAGAGGAGCTGGCTCCCAGGCTGCTGGGGCGCCCCGTATCGGATATCGAAGGTTCGGTTCGCCTTCTTCACAAGGGGCTTCTCAAAAACAGCGCCCTCAAAAGCGCCTTCGATATCGCCCTTTACGACCTTTTGGGCAAGACCGCAGATCTTCCTCTCTTTGCGCTTCTCGGAGGAGAACGCCGCACCGTTCATACGGATAACACCGTGAGCCTGGGAGCTCCGGAAGAAATGGTGGCAAAGGCCCGGGCCTGCAAAGAACAGGGCTTCGAGGCCATCAAGGTAAAGCTGGGGAGCACCTTCGAGGAGGACCTGTATCGAATGGAGCAGATTCGGGGCGCCCTTGGGCCCCAGGTGGCCCTCCGGATCGATGCCAACCAGGGATGGGATCGCAAAACCGCCCTTCGGGTGCTCCTGGCCCTGGAACCCCTTAATATTCAATACTGTGAACAGCCCGTGGCGTATTGGGATTACGAGAGCCTTCGCTGGATTCGGGACCGGGTTCGGATACCCATTATGGCGGACGAATCGGTTTTCGGCCCCCAGGACGCTTTCAAACTTGCCTCTTCGGGATGCTGCGACTATCTCAACATCAAGTTTGCCAAAACCGGAGGCATTCACGAGGCTCTCAAGGTGAACGCCGTGGCGGAGGCCTGCGGTATGGCCTGCATGGTGGGATGCATGACCGAATCCCGGTTGCCTCTCACCGCGGCGGCGCACTTCGTTTCGGCTCGGCCCAACATTCGCTTCGCGGATCTCGACGGGCATCTTCCCATGAAGGAAGATCCCGTAACGGGAGGGGCCTCGTACCGGGGAGGAGCCATCTCCCTGCCGGAAACTCCGGGGCACGGAGCGGATTACCAGGAGGATTTCCTGGCTCGCTGTCCCCGGATTCGCGTGGAGTAGCCTTCGCAGCTTTTCGGCTTTTTCCATGGCACAGAAGGCAGAAGCCGAAAGAGGCGGAGATGCTTTCGGGAGCTCTCCTCGATGGGGGTTCCCGAAATAGAAAAACATATTCAAAAGGAGGTTGGCAGAATGCAACGCTGGAAACGTTTGTTGACACTGGGACTCTTTGGCCTGATGGTGGTTATGGTTGCCGCGGGAGGCGCGGCGGCTCAAAAACCACTCCTCATGGGAATGAACACGGGAGCCATCGTTACCCTGGATCCCGCGGCGTGCTATGAGGTGGAAGGGCACTGGATGCTCGCCAATATCTACGACAGCCTGGTGAAATTCAAAGCCGGCTCCGCCAGTGAAATCGAGCCCTGCCTTGCCACGGAGTGGAAGGTGGATGGGCAAACTTTGAAACTCACTCTTCGGGAAGGGGTCAAGTTTTCCAACGGCGATCCCCTGGAAGCCGAAGACGTGGTCTACTCTCTCAAGAGGGTCGTTGCCCTGGGCGCCTCTCCCTCCTGGATTCTCACCCAGTTCGGCGTAGGAGAAGAGGATATCAGCGCCGAGGGGAACGTCGTTAAAATCGAGATGGACGCCCCCTATTCGCCTCAGCTCGTCATGTCCTGCATGACCTACATCTCCGGAGTCATGCAGAAGAAAACCATCCTGGAAAACGAGAAGGACGGCGATATGGGAGCGGACTATCTCGACCGGGCTTCCATCGGAACCGGCCCCTACTATCTCGAAAGCTGGACGAGAAACGAAAAGATCGTTCTCAAGGCCAATCCTCACTACTGGGGGGACAAGCCGAAAATCGACAGCATCATGATTCTCGACATTCCCGAATCCTCCAGCCAGCTGCTGCAGCTCAAACGGGGTACCATCGACATCGCCTGGAACCTCGAATTCGACCAGATTCCGGAAGTGAAGATCACCAAGGGGCTCCATACCACCACCACCCCCATGTTCAAGATGATCTATCTCGGCATGAACGGCGTGAAAAAACCCGTGGATAACCTGAAGGTGCGCCAGGCCATCAAGAGCGCCATCGACACCGCGGGGCTCGTGCAGGCCGTGGGCGGAGGCGTGGAAGAGCTGCATACCTTCATTCCCAAGGGCATGTTCGGCCATTACGAGGGAGATCCCTTCCCCTACAATCCCGAAAAGGCCAAGGAACTTCTCGCCGAGGCGGGATATCCCGACGGCGTGGAGATCAATTTGGTCATTCCGGACTTCCTCGCCACCGCGGGCACCGTGGTGAAGGCCAATCTGGATGCGGTGGGCATCAAGACGAATCTCCAGACCATCGCCTATACCACCCTTCTCGGCAAATACCGGGAGCAGGGCATCGAAGTGGTCATCGCCCGGTGGGGAGCGGACTACGGAGATCCCGACGCCATGGCGAAACCCTTCGCGCATTGCCGCACCACCGGTCAGGATGCCAAGGTGAAACAGCTTGCCTGGCGGAACGCCTACGCCAATCCGGAACTCACGGATCTCGTGGAGGAAGCCCAGTTCGTTCAGGATACGGAAAAACGTAAAGAGATGTACGTGGAGATCCAGAAGGAGTGGCAGGAAAACGGTCCTTTCGAAATTCTCTACCAGTTCTCCGGCCAGATCGGTTTGCGGGACGCGGTGAAGAACTTCCAGCTGAGTCCCCTTACGGAAACCCGCCTGGAATACGTGGAGCTCGAGCAATAGCGTAGCTTCCCTTTCCCGGCAACGTTACGAAAAAGTCTCCGGCGGCGGTATGACACCGCCGCCGGAGTGCACAAGCCCCTAAGGGCATGAATTGCGGAAAGAACCGCTTTCGAGGGATTCCTTGAACGAGGAAAATCCCGCAAAATCTCTTACATGCCAATGCGCGAGGAGTAGCGAATGAGTTTTAGTCGGTATCTGTTTAAAAGACTGGCCTTGTTTTTTCTTGTTATTTTCGGAGTGGTGACGGTTACCTTCATCATCTGCCGCATGGTGCCCGCGGATCCCGTGGGGGCCATCCTCGGTGAAAGCGCTCCCCAGGAGCTGGTGGAAAAAACCGAGCGCATGCTGGGATTGCACCTCCCCCTGTATCAACAATATCTGCGGACCCTCAAGGGAGTGGCTACCCTCGACCTGGGCATAGCCCTGCGGACGAACAACCCCGTTACCACGGATCTCAAAAAATATTTCCCCGCCACCCTGGAACTCGTGATCTTTGCCATGATTATCGCCATCGTCTTCGGCATCGCCCTGGGAATCGTGGCGGCCATCAAGCGAAACCGATGGCCCGACACGCTAAGCAGGATCTTCTCCCTGGTGGGTATCTCCATGCCCGCCTTCTGGCTGGGGCTTCTGATCATACTCTTCTTCTTCTATCACATCCCCCTGCTTCCCGCGGGAGGGCGTCTGGCTCCCTATCTGAGCCCTCCTCCCACGGTGACGGGTATGTATACCGTGGATAGTCTCATCGCAGGGGATTTCCAGACTTTCTGGAACGCTCTCTATCATCTCCTGGGGCCCGCCCTGGTGTTGGGATGGATCCAGATGGCCTACATCGGCAGGGTTACCCGCTCTTCCATGCTGGAGATTCTCAACGAGGAGTATATCCGCACCGCCCGGGTAAAGGGATTGTCCGAGGGGAAAGTGATTTTCCGCCATGCCTTCCGGAACGCTGCCATCACGGTCATCACCATGATCGGTATTTCCGTGGGCTTCATGCTCGAAGGCTCGGTGCTCACCGAAACGGTTTTCGGCTATCCCGGCCTGGGACGCTATTCCGTGAACGCCTTTCTTGCCCTGGATCTGAACGCCGTGGTGGGATCCGTTACGCTGATCGCCCTCTGCTACGCTTCCAGCAACCTTCTGGTGGATCTGCTGTACGGCTTTCTGGATCCCCGAGTGAGATCCTAGAGGAATGTCCATGAATACAAAAACGATCACAACCAATAAAACCTGGCGGGAACGCCATGCTTCGGAATTCTCCCAGATTCGGGAATTTCTCTTTGCGGTAAAAAAGAGCAAACTCACCCTGGCGGGGCTTGCCATCGTGCTGGGGCTGGTGTTTGTCGCCCTTGCGGCGCCTCTTCTCGCCCCCTACGACCCCGTGAAGATGGACCTCGCGAACCGCCTGCAGGCTCCTTCGGCATCGCACTGGATGGGTACCGACGAACTGGGAAGGGACATCCTCTCCCGAGTTCTCTTCGGCACCGGCCTGGCTCTGAAAATCATGATCATCGTGCTTCTTATCGACCTTCCTCTGGGGGTGCTCCTGGGAATTGTGGCGGGGTATTTCGGAGGATGGCTCGACGAAGTGATCATGCGCCTGGCGGATATCTTCATGGCCTTTCCCCGGCTGGTTCTCGCCATGGCCATCGGAGCGGCCCTCGGGCCCAGCCTCACCAACACCATGATAGCCATTGCGGTAACCCTGTGGCCCACCTATGCCCGTCTCGCCCGGGGAGAGACCCTGAGCATCAAGGAGCGTACCTTCATCGAGGCGGAAAAATCCATCGGCACTCCCAAATGGAAAATCCTGGTATCCTACATCCTTCCTCTCTGTTCATCCACCACCATCGTTCGGGCAACCCTGGACATGGGGAACGTCATCCGCATCGCCGCGGGAATGAGCTTCATCGGTCTGGGAGCCCAGGCTCCCATGCCGGAATGGGGGCTCATGGTGAGCACGGGCCGGGACTTTCTCGTAAACCAGTGGTGGGTTCCCACCTTTCCGGGGCTTGCCATCCTGGTAACGGTTTTCGGCTTCAACCTTTTGGGAGACGGCATCCGGGATATTGCGGATCCCCATCTGAGAAGGGGAGACTGATGAAGGACATGTTGCTCGATATTCAGGATCTTTACGTCAACTTTTACACCTACCGGGGAATCGTTCGGGCCATCAACGGAGTGAACCTTCAGATTCGGCAGGGAGAGTTCTTCGGCCTGGTGGGGGAAACGGGATGCGGTAAAAGCGTCACCGCCTCGGCCATTCTCGATCTGGTGCGCAATCCCGGCCGTATCGAGGGAGGCAAAATCCTCTTCAAGGGAGAGGATCTCCTGAGCATGGACAGAAAGAAAATGCGCACCACCATCCGGGGGCGCCAGATTACCATGATCATGCAGCATCCCATTGCGGCGCTCAATCCGGTAATGCGCATCCGGGAACAGATCGCGGAGGTTCTCGCCCACAACATGAGCAAAAGCGAGGCCCGGCGGGCCGCCATCGACCGCCTGGCGGAGGTGAACATTCCCGAGCCGGAAAAGGTGGCTCAATACTATCCGCACCAGCTCTCGGGAGGTATGGCTCAGCGGGTCATGATCGCCCTCATGCTCTCCTCGGAGCCCCCCTTGCTCATCGCGGACGAGCCCACCACGGCCCTGGACGTATCGGTGCAGGCCCAGGTGCTTCTGCTTCTGGAAGAGCTTGTGAAAAAGAAAAACTCCAGCGTTCTTTTGATCACCCACGACATGTCCGTGGTGGCGGAAACCTGCGACCGGGTAGGCGTAATGTACGCCGGAGACATGGCGGAGGCGGGAAGCGTGGGAGAAATTATCTTCGATCCCAAGCATCCCTATACCAAGGGGCTTATGCAGGCCATACCCTCGGTGGAGCGTTCGGAGCTCGAGGGAATTCCCGGCACCGTGCCGGATCTGGTGAACCCGCCGCCGGGGTGCCGTTTTCATCCCCGGTGCCCCCATGCCATGGAACGATGCACAAAAGAAAAGCCCCTTCCTCGGGAAGTTTCGGAAGGGCATATGGTAGCCTGCCACCTTTACTGAGGGGTCATGGTTCCTGTAAATCCGTGAAAAAATTTGAAGCAGCCCCGGGATTTTTTGAAAACCCCGGGGCTGAACTGTATATGCATATCCTCGAAAATACTTTCTCCGGATTACTCCTTATCCTCCATGGCTTTGATCTCCATGCTTCTCGAGAATTTTCATCAGCCTGGTTCCCTCCACGTTGCCTCCGGAAATAACTATTCCCACCTTACGCCCCCGGAGATCCGGCGTTTTTTCCAGAAGCGCCGCCACGCTTACCGCCGCAGCGCCTTCGATAATCTGGTGGTGCTGGTGGTAGACGAAGGCCATGGCTCTCTCGATGGTCTCCTCGGGCATACCGGAGATTCCCGTAATATTCTTGCTGATATAGGCGAAATTTCCGGCGGAGGCACTTCCACAGAGCCCGTCCGCGATGGTCTCTTCTTCCTCTACGGGGAACACCTTTCCTGCCTTGAAG
>DAIPKP010000250.1:0-1464 GCA_036769705.1 Synergistaceae bacterium | reverse complement strand
AACCCCTTTTCTTTCGGAAACGATCTTCCCTATACTCTCTTTTTCCCGAGAGTTCCTTTCGGCTTATTGCGGGAAACTCCGATTGTATCCCATCCTATCAGAAAAGAAGCCGAAAGAGAGGGGTGATTTTTATCACCCCCCCTTTAAAAATCCTGTATTTCGAAGGTTTTGATGGCTTTTTCATATTGAGACTTTGAATGGGGGCCGAAGAAAGGCTTTAAAAAATTCCGGAGGAATTGCCGCGATTTCCGGCGGAAGGCCGCCGTTTTTCCAGACAATAGTATTGCTTATTCTAAAAGGGGTTTTTTCGAATTTGTCGCACTTGCATTAAATGTGTCTTGAAGTCTCTGTCCCCAAGTCGGAAGAATGGGTTTTGTTAAAAATTTTTCAGGGTACGTATTTGTATCCCCGGCCGTACATGGTGATAATATGCTTGGGGTTTCCCGGATCCTCCTCGATCTTTTTGCGGAGCCGGAGAATGTGCTGATCCACCGTACGGGTGGTGATTTCTTCGGAAACTCCCCAGAGCAGATCCAGCATATCTCCCCGGTCCACCGCCTTTCCGGGATGTTCCGCCAGAAGCTGCAGAATGGCGAGTTCCTTCTCAGTAAGCGGAAAAACCGTATCTCCCCGGGTTCCCTCCATGGCCTCCGTGTCGATATGGCACTCTCCGAAAAGAAAAATTTTCTTTTCTTCGATAGCGTCCTTTTTTTTACGCACCTCTTCCATGGCCTGGCGGCGGCGCAGGGCGGAGCGTATCCGGGCGAGTAGTTCCCGGGTGCCGAAGGGTTTTACCATATAATCATCCGCTCCGAGCTCCAGCCCCAGAACCTTGTCCACTTCCTCTCCCTTGGCGGTAAGCATCAGAAGAGGCAGCAGGGGGTGGGTCTTGCGGATTTCCCGGCAGAGATCGTAACCGCTCATACGGGGCATCATAATATCCAGAAGCACCATATCCGGAGGTTCCTTTCGGAAAGCCTCCAGCCCAGCCACTCCGTCTCCGGCTACGGTTACCCGATAGCCCTCGCCTTCCAGAAGGTCCTCCAGAGCGAGAAGAATGGAGGGATCGTCCTCCACGATGAGAATATGTTCGTTCATTTAGGTGATTTCCTCCTCTCGGGAAACGCTTTTTTCCGAAGTGCGGGGCAGGAGAAGCCGGAAAACGCTTCCTCCTCCCTCCCGGGGAAGAACGAAAAGATCTCCCCGGTGATCCCGGGCGATGTTGCGGGAGATGGAAAGCCCTAGCCCCGCTCCCTGGGCCCGGGCGGTAAGGGAGTCGTCTCCCCGGTAGAATTCCCGGAAAATCCGCTCGCGATCCCCGGGATCGATGCCCACGCCCCGGTCCATCACATCCACCCATAGGGAAAGTTCGTCTCCCCCCAGAGCCACTTCGATTTCTCTGCGGTTATCCGAATATTTCTCCGCATTGGTAAGGAGATTGAGCAGAATCTGGGCTATTCCCTC
>DAIPKP010000106.1:0-7061 GCA_036769705.1 Synergistaceae bacterium | reverse complement strand
CGAGGAAAGCGCCAGATATTGCCCGTTCCTACCGCCATGCCGATGGCAGCGAGAACCAGGCCCCACCTTGTTGCAAAACCACCTTTGTTTTCATTGGAAGCCATACGATATAATCCCCCTTATTAAAAGATAAAAGCGCCACCTGAAGCCTGTACCGCAAATAAAGAACGTTCCCTGCCAAATCCTTGGACTGACGGTGAAAGAGTTCCGATGATCTTGAAATAGGGAGATCTTCCCCGAACTTTGTTTTTAAGAATTGCCTAAGAGGGGGGAGATCCATTACCTCCTGTTTTTTTGGATTTGGCTCCGAAAGGCTTACCTCCTTTCTCCCTTGAGATTAACTCTAAAACACTCTGTATCTGGAATCTTCTCGACATTATAACGCCCATTCGTTCGAACTGCCAGAGGTTTTTGCTATTTTTTTTGATATATTTCCAACTCTCGCATATGCTTTTTCGTTTAAAAATCAAAGGTACGAGGCTTTGAAGAGGTTCCGCCCCTCTTTTGTGCGCAAAATAATAAAAAATCTCAGGATTCCTCTGAGAGGGTTCCCGAGATTTGATGGTCCTTTTTATCGTGTGGGGCTGAAGGATTTTTTAGTGCTGTAAGGCGATTTCCTTGCGCTTGTGAATGTACAGCGCCGCCAGAGCCATGGAGTAGAGTTTGCTTTCCGGTGATTCGGACCGGGATGTAATGAGCGCCGGAGCGGCGGCCCCCAAAACGAGGCCTCCCATTTCCGCTCCCACCAAATTTACCAGGGTTTTCCCTACTGCATTTCCCACGTCCATGGAGGGCAGGAGAATGAGGTCCACCTTTCCAGCTATGGTGCTGCGAAGCCCTTTTTTGATTGCCGCATCCTCCCGAAGAATGACGTCCATTGCCATGGGGCCTTCCAGAATACAGCCCGGAAAGGCTCCCGCCTCGTATCGTTCTGCCAGGGCCTGGGCATCCACGGAGGATTGCATTTTGGGATGCACCTTTTCGTTGGCTGCCAATACCGCAACCTTCGGCACGGAGAGCCCGAAGAGATGAAGCGCCTTCAAGGCGTTTCGAAGAATCTCTTCTTTCTCTTCCAGGGCAGGAGCTATGTTGATACCTCCGTCGCTCATGCAGAGCATGCGGTTCCATCCGGGAATCTCGAAAAAGGAGAGAATGCTCAGAAGTCTGTCCGTGCGGAGACCCCGCTCCTTATCCAGGATTCCCCGCATGAAATCCGTGGTGTTGGCCTGGCCCTTCAGGAGAATGTCCGCCTCCCCGTTCCGGACGAGTTCCGCCGCCTTGAGAGCGGAAGCGGGAAGGTTCTCCTCGTGAAAGAGGGGCGTGTTTTCCGGAAGTCCCACTTTTCGAAGCAGAGGTTCCACGAGATGGCGGTTTCCCACCAGCACAGGTTCCACAAGCCCTCTTTCCCGGGCCATCTGGACCCCCCGAAGGGCGCTTTCGCTTTCCGCTCCCGCCAGGCTTACCCGCAGGGGCGGAAGGGCTTGAACGATTTTCAGAAGTTCCTCGAAGCTCCGAAACATGGGGTTATTCCTCCTTCCCCGAGGGGTAGATCCGGGGCTTTTCCTCTCCTCGAAGAACCCGAAGGGCTCCTTCCGCCAGGGAGATAAGTTCTTCCTCTCCCGGTACTACTTCCACCGGGGCGATGAAGCCTATACGTTCCCGGATGGCTTCTATCAGCCTTTCCGAATAGGCCATGCCCCCGGTGAGGATGATGCGGTCCACCTTCCCCGAAAGCACCGAGGCCTGGGCGGCGATCTCCTTGGCTATCTGGTAGGGAAGGGCTTCCAGAAGAAGGGCTGCGGTTTCGTTTCCCTCCCGGGCCATTGTTTCCACTTCCCGTAAATCCTTGGTTCCCAGATAGCTGTAGATTCCCGACTTGGTGTAGAGAGTGCGGAAAAGTTCTTCGAAGGTGTATTTTCCGGAGTAGCAGAGCTGCACCAGGGTCGCTGCGGGAAGTCCCCCCGCCCGTTCCGGCGAGAAGGGGCCTTCGGAGACCGCGTCGCAGACGTCGATCATCCGCCCCTTGGCGTGAGCCGCCACGCTGACTCCGGTGCCTAGGTGAGCTACCACGAAGTTGTAGTCCCCGTAGGAACCTCCCATTTTTCGGGCCACCCTCCGGGCCACCGCTTTGTGATTCAAAGCGTGGCAGCGGCTGGGGCGTTCCATTTCGGCAAATCCCGAGACGCGTCCCACCGGTTCCATTTCGTCGGTAGCCACGGGATCCACGATAAAGGAGGGGGCTCCTGCAGCATCCCCGAGCTCCTTCGCCAGGGCGGCTCCCAGGTTCGAGGCGTGCAGGCCCTGGGGGCGTTCCCGGAGATCTTCCAGCATAAGGGAATTGACCCGGTAGGTTCCTCCGGGAATGGGCTGCATAAGCCCTCCGCGTCCTACCGCCGCGGCAATGTCTCCGAGGGATATTCCCGCATTTTCCAGGGTTTTACGGATGACCTCGCACCGATAGGGATACTGGTCGAAGATGCAGGAATACTTCTTGAGCTCCTCTGCGGAATGCTCCACCACCTTGCGAAAGACCTCTTCCTCGTTCCGGAAGAGAGCGATTTTCGTGGAGGTGCCTCCGGGATTTATCGTCAGAATGCTAAAGATCTCTTTTTTGGAAGAATCCATCATCAAGGGCTCCTTTTATGAAGATAACATTTCCTGTAACGCTTTTCCGAGGCGTCGGCATCCTTCGAGAATATCCGCTTCTTCGGGAAAGGTGAAACAGAGCCGGCAGGAGTGTTCGCCTCCTCCGTTGGGATAGAAGGGAGCTCCGGGAACCACCGCTACCTTGTGGGCGATGGCTCTCTCGAAAAGTTCTCCCGAATCGAGAGACGGAGTGGTGAGCCAGAAGAAAAAACCTCCCTCGGGGGTTACGAAATGCGCCTGGTTTTGCGGGAGATGCTCCCGAAGACCCCGCTCCATGGCAGCGCATTTTTTCCTGTAATAATCGATAATGCCGGGGAGATATCTGTCCAAATCTCCCCGGCGGCAATATTCGTAGACCAGGGCCTGGGAAAGAACGCTGGTGCTTACATCCTCTCCCTGCTTGAAGGTGTTCATCACCTGGATGAGATCGGGATGCCCCGTGCACCAGCCGATGCGGACCCCCGGAGCGAGAATCTTGGAGAAGGATCCTGCGTAGAGCACTCTGCCGGAAGTATCCAGGGAATAGAGGGTGGGCTGGTGTTCGCCGGAAAAACGAACGTATCCGTAGGGATCGTCTTCGAGAATTACCAGGTCCAGCTTTTCCGCCAGCTCCACCAGCTTTTTGCGCCGTTCCAGGCTGAGAGTGGTTCCCGAAGGGTTCTGGAAGTTGGGAATGGTATAGAGGCACTTGATGATTTTTCCCTCTTTCCGCCCCCGCTCCACGGTTTCCTCCAGGAGATCCACCCGGAGCCCTTGGTCGTCGCAGGGAATGCCGATAAAACGAATGCCGTGGTTGTTCATGGAGCCCGTAACTCCCATGAAGGTGGGCTCCTCGATGAGAGCGTATTCGCCGGGGTCCATCAGGGCCAGGGCAAAGAGATGCGCGCCCTGCATGGATCCCGCGGTGATAAGAATTTCTCCGGGGGAGACGTTCCTCCCCATCCGGGGAGAGGTCCATGCTGCGAGAAATTCCCGGAGAGGAGCGTATCCCTGGGGATTGTCGTACTGGAGAATCGTGGTTCCTTCGGCGCGGATGATCTCGGCGCATTCCGCGAAGGCTTCGATGGGAAAGGTGTCCGGAGCGGGCATGCCGCCGGAGAAGGAAATCATTCCGGGTTCCTTGAGATAGGCCACCATTTTCTCGATTCCCGAGGGCTGAAAATGTTTTACGGGTTTGCTGAAAAGATGGGCGGGAAAGTTGTTCACACTATTCACCTCCAGAAAGAAATTTGCAAAAGATGGGCTATTTGGTAGCTTCGTAGCCCAAATGCAGAGCTTTGAGATTGGCTTCCAGGAATTTCGGAGGTGCCAGATCCCGAAGGGCCTTTTCCATCTCTTCCAGGGAGAAGCCCCCCACTCCGGAGCCGCAGAGAGCGCCGAGCATGAGGACGTTGAGGAAGAGGAACTTTCCTCCCATCTCCGCTTGAAGAATGTCATATCCCTTCAACGTGTGCAGGGAGATCTCCCGCTTTTGTACATATTTTCGAAGGTCTTCGTTTTCCAGAATCTCCGGAGCGTCCAGGTTGATCACCGCATGCCCTCCCCTTTTGAGAAAGGAGAAATTCCGGATCGCCTCGGTCTGGTCGAAGGCCACCAGTACATCCGCAGATCCCTCGGGAACCATGGGAGAATCGTAGTTCCCCATTTTGAAATGGCTGATCACGGAGCCTCCCCGCTGGGCCATGCCATGCACCTCGCTGCCCAGAACCTCCTCTCCCCGGGCGAGGGCGAGATGTCCCATTACCCGGCTGGAAAAAAGAATGCCCTGTCCTCCGATACCCACGATAATGTATTGCATGGTTTACGCTTCCTCCTTTTGAACGAAACGGATGGCCCCCTTGGGGCAGACTTCGGTACAGACGCCGCAATCCACGCAGAAACGATGATCCACGTAGGCCTTTTTGGTTTCCTCGTTCCACAGCAAGCCGGGGCAGTTGAATTTGGTGATGCAGATTTTGCAGCCGATGCAGGTGTCGGAATCCACGAAGACCGGTTTCTTCTCGGGCCGCTTTTTCAGCATGGTGATACAGGGATAGCGGAAGATGAGCACCGCGGGCTGTTCGTTTGTCACCGCCCACTCGTGAGCTTTTTTGATGGTTTCGAGATTGTCGTTGATGGCGTAAGCGTTGAGGACTTCCAGGTATTTTACGCCGCAGCCTTTTACCGCTTCTTCCAAATTTACCTGTGCTCCTTCGTCCCCGGAGCGCATCTTGGAACCCGTACCGGGGTTGTCCTGTCCTCCCGTCATGGCGGTAATGCTGTTATCAAGAATGCAGAGCACGAAGGCGTGTTTGTTGTATACCGCCGTGGCGAGTCCGGTCATGCCGCTATGAAAGAAGGTGGAATCTCCTAGGGTGGCGAAGATGGGCTTTTCTCCGACTTTGCCGTCCGCCTTGTAGGCGGTGTACACGCCGGAGGCCACGGTTACCGCTCCTCCCATGCAGACGATGGAATCCACGGTGCCCTGGAAGAAGGAGAGGCTGTAACAGCCGATGTCGCTGCAGATGATGCTTTTGGGAAGGGCCTTGCGGAGAGCGAAGTAGCTCGGCCGGTGAGGGCATCCCGCACAGAGTTTGGGAGGCCGTTTGGCGAGATGGAGAGCCTCCTGAGCTTTGACGAGAAGAGAGGTCTCTTCCTGAGAAGGAGCTTCCTCTCCCAGGGCCTGGAAAAGGAGATCCCGAATTACCTCGGGTACCAGCTCTCCCTGCCGGGGGACCTCGTTGTTCCAGCGCCCCTTGATTTTGGTGCGGTCCGGAAGCTGTTCTTCCATGACGCCGTAGGTCTCCTCCAGCACCATCACCGTGTCGTAGCGGGCTATGAAATCCTCCACCATGCGTACCGGCAGGGGAACGGGAGTGCCGATTTTGAGCACCCCTATATCCTCCCGCCCGAGATCCCGGAGAAGGTCCATGACGATGGAAAAGGAAACCCCCGAGGCGATGATGCCCAATGTGGCCTTGCCCTTGGCGGGGACTTCGTAATTGTAAGATCCGAAGTCGCTTTCAAACTCTTCCCGGATAGCTTCGAAACGCTGGTTGTGTTCCTTGATGCTCTGAATCATCCGGGCGGGAAGAATGGCCTTGTGTCCCCTCGGTTCCTGCTCGAAATGGGCGGGTTTTTGCGGCGTGAGAGGGCCTTCGGTCTCCATGCTCTGGCGGCAGTGATCCACCCGCACTGCGGGGCGGAGCATGGCCATCACCTTATGGCGTTCCGAGAGCTCGTAAGCCCGGTGTACCATGTCCCGGGCCTCCCGGGCGTCGCAGGGGTCGAAACAGGGAATTTTGGCGAAGAGGGCGAAGTTTCGGCTATCCTGATCGGTCTGGGAGGCGTGGCATCCGGGATCGTCCGAAACGATGAGAAGACATCCTCCGGGAAGCTTGAAATGAGCGGCGCTCATGAAAGGGTCCGCCGCCACGTTGAGCCCCACCTGTTTCATGACCGCGCAGGAGCGCTTGCTTGCCATGGAAGCTCCCAGGGCGATTTCCAGGCTTACCTTTTCGTTGGCTCCCCATTCCACTACGGTGTTGGTTCCCAGCTCGTCCGCATACTTCGCGATTCCCGGCAGGATCTCCGAGGAGGGAGTTCCCGGATAGGCGGAAGCTACGGCGCATCCCGCTTCCACAACTCCCAGGGCCATAGCGTCGTTTCCCTGCAGTATTTTCTTGGCACTCAATTGTGATTCCTCCTTAATGTGTGAAGGGTGAGAATTTTCGGAATTACTTTTCTTCTTCCCGGATTTCCCGGAGATAGCGATAGATGGTAAAGACGGAATTTCCCGTCTCCTGGGCGAAGGCTTCCACGGCTCCTTTTAGGAGGAAGAAACCCTCTTCCTCGAGGTGCCGTATGGCCTGGAGTTTTTCCTGCTTTTTCGAAAGATGCAGGGGCTTTCCCACGTATTTGCGGATCATCCGCAGATTGCGTTCCAGAATTTCCTCGGAACGGCTGTTCACCTCTCCGGATTCTCCGTCCCGCTCGAATTCGGAGTAGCTCGTGGTGTCTCCTATAGTCACGAGATGATCCACCATGCTCTGGAGAATTTCCGCCTTGGTCATGTCGTAATTGATACAGAGGAAGCCGATGATCTTTTTCGAGGGATCCCGGATGTATATGGTGTTGGAACGGATTCGTTTGCCCTCGGAAGAACGGGTGAGATAGTTGGAGACGAAATTTTCTTCTCTCCGATCTGCGGTCTGCAGCAGATAGAGAGCGTAATCCCGGAGAGGGGCCTCGTCGGAACGCCCGGTGATATGGGCGTTTTCCATGGCCAGAATGGAATGTTCCGGAGTGGCCACATCGTGAAGCACAATTTCGTAATCCGGCCCCAGGGCGAGGGCGAGCCCCCGGACCAGCGGAATAAAAGCCTGCAGTATGGGATGAGGAGATGCCATGCAAACCGCCTCGCTTATCCTGAAAGT
>DAIPKP010000249.1:0-1470 GCA_036769705.1 Synergistaceae bacterium | reverse complement strand
CAGATCTCCTCGGCCAAAAAGCTTGGGGATCTGGAAAAACAGATACCCTCTCTTCAGAAAGCCAAAGAGACCTATCCCCAGGAGGCTCCCATACTCTCAAATCTCTTTCAGGCCACAGCCTCACGCCTTGTGGATCAGGATATCCGTTCTTACAGCGATAAAATTAACGCTCTTGTCTCCGGAGGAGATTTCGGGGGAGCCAAGCATCAGGCGGAATCCGCTTTTGCACTTCTCATCTCCCAGGTGCGGGCTTTTGGAGGAGAACTGCAGCACTCCTTAGATCTTATTCGCAACGTGGAGATGCAGAGAAATGAATTCCTGAACAAAGTTGAAGGGGAAGAATACAACGCCTCCAAAAGTCTCTTCGACTCCATGCGCTACACCAAAGACGAAGGAAATATCCGGCGGATGGTTCAGAAACTCAAGGATTTTCTCGCCCGATGGCCCTCATCCCCTAAGGCGGCTGAGGTGCAGAGAGTACAGCGTTTTCTGGAGTACATTCAAGGAGGAGTCTCTGCGAGACTCATTCTTGTGGGGGGGGATTTCTCGGCTGCAAACTCCTGGGATGATACACCAGACATCTTTATAGAGATCCGTCGAGGAGGCAGCCTTCTTACGAAAACTGATGTCGTGGAAGATAAGGTTCATCCAAATTTCAATTTCACCTACCCCATTACGTGGAATATCGGTACGGAGCTGACCTTTGTGGGAATAGAAAAAGACCCCATGTCTCCTAACGACGAAGTTTTTAAATATACTGTGCGGGCCTCGGGGCTTTTTGGATACCAGCGTCTCAGCAACACTCTCACAAGCGAGGGAAATAAGCTCACCATAAAATTGGAGCATTCCATCCCGGAATGTCCCTGGCAATAAGGAGGTTTTTTCATGCAGATACCTTATTTTGTCTTTACTTCTGGAGAAAAGGGGGTAAGCCGTCTCGACTGGGGGGTAAAATTTGCCTCTTCCGGCCTCTCTCCTTCCCGGGATGCCATGAAGCGTAACACGGAGATTGACAAGGCATACGAACAAATTTGCGAAGCCTTTTCCTGTCGCCGTTCTCTTGAACGACCGAAAACTTCTACGCATCCGGGATTTCTCATCCTTCCCTGGCGAGGATCGGAGGTTCTTCTCGGGTATATCTTCCCCTATAAGGATCTAAAGCCCTATACGGATCAAGAGCTTCGCCCGAATATCTCTTTGGTAGGGGCTATCGTCTCTTTTTCTCAAAGGTCTTCCTTTCCCAGCCTTTCGGACTTTGTTCGAGAGCTAAGCCGTCAGAACCCCCTGGAAAAGATCGCCAAACGTGGCTGGGGAAAAGAGGAGCGCCCGGATTTTCTCTCTCTAGAGAAAGGGAAGGCTCCCTCTTCCGGGGATTTCGAAGCTTTTACCCTGCCCCAGGATATTTCCTGGCCTGAAAGGAATCGGGGAGTTTTAGCCGTAAATGGAAACAAGCAAGAACTTCATCGAAAA
>DAIPKP010000105.1:0-7082 GCA_036769705.1 Synergistaceae bacterium | reverse complement strand
AGATCACCCTCACCTGCAACCCCTACTACCGCTACGGTAAAAAAGTGGGAAGTGGGAAGTGTGAAGTGGAAAGTAAAAGCGAAAGCGAAAACCCAGTGCAAGGCGGGGTTGCTTCTGCTTCTGCCTTTGCTTCTAACTTCTCACTCCCCACTTCCCACTTCCCACTCGCTCCTGCCTCTGCCTCCAACTTCCCACTCGACGAAGAATTGGAATCCAAACTCCTTGCGGACACCATGTGTGAACTCATCTCCTGCCGTGGGGTGCATCTTCGGCCGTTACTCCCTGGATGTTCCCGGCCTCATTCTCGCCAACCAGGGAGAGGGGCGAAAGGAGTATCTCGCCAAAGTGCCGGAGCCCACCTTTCCCTGTGTGGAGCACAACGCCCTTCCCCTTCTGGAAGAGGCGTGGTTCGGGGAGGATATGGCGGAACAGTTCCAGAGCTTTCTCAAGATCACCTTCGGGGAAGAGCGGTTCCATGAGAACCTTCGCTTTCTCGAAGAGGCCCTGGGAAAGGATATCCGCAGCTACTTCCTCCGGGATTTCTACAACGATCATGTGAAGCGCTACAAGAAGCGCCCCATCTACTGGCTTTTCAGCAGCCCCGAGGGGAGCTTCAACGTGCTCATCTATCTGCATCGCTACCGCCCGGATACTGCGAGCCTGGTGCTGAACAGCTATCTGCGCCCCTTTGGCAATAAGCTGGAGGCCCGGCTGGATCATCTCCGCAGGGTGGAGGCAAACCCCGAGAGCGGCAAGGCGGAGCAGGCCCGGGCGGTGCGGGAGCAGGAGAAGCTGAAAAAGATGCTTCAGGAGATTCGGAGCTACGAGAGGGATGTGCTTCTTCCTCTGGCGGAGGCGAACCTATCCATAGATCTGGATGACGGGGTGAAGGTAAACTATCCTAAGTTTGGCAAAGCCCTGAAATCGATAAAGGGGCTGAACGCATGAAGGGCATTCTCAAGGCTCTGGAGCATCTCTTTCAGCGGTATCGCATCGTCTTCTGGTACGATCGGGAGAGAAATCTTCGGGAGGAGTTCCGGGAGGTAGCCCTGGAGGGAGTGGTGAAAGAGGAGCTCTGCCGCAACGAGTTTCGCCTCAAGTATCGGATACTCCGGCAGGAGCGGGGGCAGAAGTTTCTTCTCTATCATGAGGGGCCTCCTCCGGAGGACGAGGCGAACTGGCTTCTGGATGTGCTGCTGGCCCAGGGAGAGTTCCGGGGAGACCGGGCGGGGATTCTGCTGGGGGAGCTGGGGCTGGATGTGCGTTTTGGGGAGACCCTGCGGCGGCACGGGGCTTTTTTCGACAGTAAGGCCCGGATGGAGCAGCTTGCCAAGGCTCTGACTCCCGAAGAGACCCCGGATTCTCTGGTGATGAAGATGCTGGGAATCTGCACGGGAGGGGCTCCCCGGGGGGATGAGGTGCTTCTGGCCCTTCTGGAGGAGCTTGCCCAGGATAAGGAGAACAAGCGGCGGCTGGTGGAGCGTTGCGGTTTGGAGGAACCTCTGTGGAGTTATCTTGAGGATCATTTCGGCTATGTCCGGGAGAACCCCTCTCTGGAGGGCTTTATGCTGGATCTCTTTCTGGAGGGAATTACCCGGGGGCTCGGAAAGCCCGGCACCCTGAGAGGGGATGCCATGGTGCTGCTTCGGCAGTGGCGGGACAGCCGCCGATGGGGGGAGTCCTTCCGGATCTGTGCGGAGAGCGCCGCGAAGAGCCTGGGCATACGGCGCATGCTTGAGGGGGAGGCCTATACCCAGCTTCTGGAGCTGGACCTTTTTTCTCAGGTGGAGGAGATCGTTCTTGAGGGGATGGCGAAGGATCTGGAGAAGAGAGCCCTCGCTCCCCGGGAGTGCTCCCGCATGGTGGAGATACGGCGTAAAAGCCCCTGGTTCCAAGCCTGGAAGCCTCTTTACGAGGCTCTGGAGAGTGCCTCTGCTCTTCTGGCCCTGGTGGAGGAGGGAGATTTTTCTCCCCAGAGTCTTGGGAGCGGGGTGCAGCGCTACGCCCGGGAGTGGTACCGGGTGGATCTGCTTTACCGCCGTTTCTGGTTCTCCTTTCGCCGGGCCGAGGATACCCGGCTTCTGGAGAATTTGGCGGAGGAAGTGGAGAAACTTTATCGCAACGTGTACCTGCATTCTCTCAACCATGCCTGGCAGCAGGTACTGGATGGTGTAAAGAGATGGGATGCCTCCGGGGAGGTGCTTTTGCAGAGGAATTTTTACGCCCACCGGGTGGCTCCCTTTCTGGAGGGACGCAAGAAGGTCGTGGTGGTGATCTCCGATGCCCTTCGGTTTGAGGCGGCCCAGGAACTCATGCTGCGTATTCGTCGGGAGGATCGTTACGAGGCGGAGCTGGAGCCCATACTGGGGATGATTCCAAGCTTTACCCAGCTCGGCATGGCTGCTTTGCTTCCCCAGGAGGATCTTGAGCTGAAACAAGATTCTTCGGGGGCGGTGCTCGTGGATGGCCGGGAGAGCCAGGGGGTGGAGAATCGGAGCAAGATTCTTCAGGAGGCACTGGGAGAAGAGGCCCGGGGAATGCGGGGGGATACATTTTTGGGATTATCCGCCGAGGAGGCCCGGGGGCTGATCCGGGATTGCCGGGTGCTCTATCTGTATCACGATCGTATCGATAGCGAGGGGAGCCGGGGGGCTACGGAAGAGGGGCTTTTCGAGGCGGTGGAGAAGGCCCTGGAGGAGCTTGTGAGGATCATCAAAAAGCTTGGGGGAGCCAACGCCAATAATATTCTGGTTACTGCGGATCACGGCTTTCTCTTCCGGCAGAAGAAGCCCGAGGAGAGCGACTTTACCGATGCTTTTCCCCGGGAGGGGGAGGTGCTCTATCGGGATCGGCGGTTTCTTTTGGGCCGGGGGCTGGATATTCCTCCGGGTTTCTGGGGGCTTCCTCCGAAAGCCTTGGGGTTGCAGGGAGATATGGAGGCTCTCTTTCCCCGGTCGGTGCAGTCCTTGCGGCTGAAGGGATCCAGAACCCGCTTTCTGCACGGAGGAACAAGCCTTCAGGAAGTGGTGATTCCCTCCCTCCATGTGCATAGAAAACGCCAGAGCGATGTGGAGATCGTGGAAGTGGAGGTGCTTCAGGAATCCCGGATTATTACGTCGGGGCAGTTTTCGGTTGTTTTCTTCCAGACCCGGGAGGCTACGGAAAAACGCCGGAGCCGCAGGCTTCGAGTGGGGCTTTATTCTTCTACGGGGGAGCAGCTTTCGGATCTTCAGGAGATGGATTTCTCCCTCACCTCTCCGGAGCCCCGGGAGCGGCAGCGGAGAGTGCGCTTTATTCTTACCCGGAAGGCGGAGGAGTATAACCATCAGGAGATATATCTCCGCATGGAAGAGCCCGTGGAGCATACCGAGGGCTACCGGGAATATCTTTCGGTACCCTACATGCTTCGCCGCTCCATCGTTACGGATTTCGACTTTTAAGGAGGCCCGCTGTGACGTCTCTGGATACCAAGATCAATACCCATTTCGAGGGGCTGGTGGTTCGGAAGGACCTGGTGAAAATCGTAAAGGGCAATGCGGTGGTGCCCTCCTACGTGCTGGAGTATCTTCTGGGGCAGTATTGCGCCACCCATGACGAGGCGAGCATCGGATCCGGGGTGGAGACGGTGCGGGAAATTTTGCGCAAGCATTACGTTCATCGGCACGAGGCAGGGCTGGTGAAGTCCCTTATCAAGGAGAAAGGGCATCATAGGATCATCGACAAGATTTCCGTGGCTCTCAACGATCGCCGAGGAATTTATGAGGCCCAGTTCGCCAATTTGGGCATCAAGGGAGTGGTGGTGGAGTCGGATACGGTGAAGCGGCACCCCCGGCTTCTGGTGAGCGGTATCTGGTGCATTGCGGATCTCGAATATGCTTTTACGGAAGATGCGGGAATCTCTCCTTGGGTTATGAACAACCTCAAGCCCATTCAGCTTTCCCATTTTGATTTCGACTCCTATGTGGAGGCCAGGAGTCATTTTTCCACCTCCGAGTGGATCGATTTGCTGGTCCAGAGCCTTGGGTTTAATCCCGAATTTCTGGGGGGACGGAACAAGATGTTCCAGCTTCTTCGGCTGGTACCTTATTGCGAGCGCAATTATAATCTCATCGAGCTGGGGCCTAAGGGTACGGGGAAATCCCACGTTTATTCGGAGTTTTCTCCTCACGGCATTCTTATTTCCGGAGGAGAGGTAACGGTACCCAAGCTTTTCGTGAACAACTCTACGGGTAAGATCGGTTTGGTAGGATACTGGGATACCGTGGCTTTCGACGAGTTTGCGGGCAAAAAGAAGCGTTCCGATAAGGCCCTGGTGGATATCATGAAAAATTACATGGCCAACAAGTCTTTCTCCCGAGGAGTGGAGACCATCGGCGCCGAGGCTTCCATGGTCTTCGTGGGGAATACCCAGCATACCATTCCCTATATGCTCAAGCACGGAGATCTTTTCAGCGATCTTCCCGAGAGCTATCATGATTCCGCCTTTCTGGATCGGGTTCATTTTTACTTGCCCGGCTGGGAGGTGGATATCATCCGGGGTGAGATGTTTTCCGGAGGGTACGGTTTTGTGGTGGATTATCTGGCGGAGATCCTCCGGGATCTGCGAAACCGGGATTATTCCAGCCTCTACCGGGAGCATTTCGAACTCTTTTCTTCCATCTCCACCAGAGATCGGGAGGGGATACAGAAAACTTTCTCGGGGATGATGAAGATCCTTTACCCCCAGGGAGAGGCTCCGAAGGAAGATGTGGAAGGATTGCTCCGGTTCTGCATGGAGGGGCGCAAGCGGGTGAAGGATCAGATTATGCGTATGGACCCCACCTATGGAGAGGTGGATTTTGGGTACCGTCATAACCATACGGGGGAAGAGATCCGGGTGGTTACTCTGGAGGAGCGGCGGTATCCTCAGTATTATTGCGCATCTTCTTACGGAACGGATGCCGAAGCGTTGCAAAAAGCCGATAAAGTGGAACGGAACCCCTCCGAAATCCCCCAGGAAGGGCATAAAGTTGTGGAGGAAAATCAGCGGGGTATTACCTTCGATGCCCTTTTCGGCCCTTGGCTGGGAGGAGCAAAAACGATTGTTTTTACAGATCCCTACGTTCGAGCTTTTTACCAGGTACGTAACTTCATGGAATTTCTTGAAACGGCGATCCGTTATAAAAGGGAAGACGAAGAAATAACGGTGCGGCTGATTACCGCGCAGGATGATTTTGCTCCGGAAAAACAGGAGGAGCATTTTCGGGCTATTCAAGAGAGCGTGGCCGAGGCGGGGGTAGTTTTTAATTGGGAATACGACACTTCCGGGACTCTTCATGCCCGGCACGTGGTTACCGATACGGGGTGGAAAATAACGCTGGATCGGGGCCTGGATATCTTTCAGAAATATCCCATGAACGATGCCTTTGCCCTGGCTAACCGGGGGCAGGAGTTCCGTTCCTGCAAGACCTTCGAAATTACCTGGCTTCGAGAGGAGAGGGAAAATGGGTAAGAGCTCTCTTCAATAAGCTTACTCCCCATGGCGGAAGAGAAGCACGTGTGTTATAATGTGTATGAGGTGGTGTATATGCGTACAAATATCGTTATTGATGATGAATTGATGAAAGAAGCTTTTGAGGTGTCCGGCGGTGTAACCACAAAAAGAGAGCTTGTGGAGAATGCGCTCAGGGAATATGTGTTTACGAGAAAGCGAAAAGATCTGCGGGAACTTCGGGGAAAAATCCTCTTTGCTGATGCCTATGATTATAAATCCATGAGGCAGTAAGAGCATGATTTTGGTGGATACTTCCGTTCTCATAGGGTACCTCAAAGGATCTCCGGGGCCGGTTTTTGATAAGTTTGACGAGATGATAATCCGAGGTATTCCTTTCGGGATAAACGGATACATTTATCAGGAGGTGCTTCAAGGGGCAAGGGATGAGAGAGAATATAGTCTTCTTGTGGACTATCTCTCTTCTTTGCCCTTTTATTCGCTTCTGAACGGCCGCTCTTCCTTCGAAGCCGCAGCCCGTATTTTCTTCCTGTGCAGGCGTTCTGGCATTACCCTTCGGAGCACTATGGATCTGCTGATTGCGCAAACTGCTCTCGAAAACGGACTTTATCTTTTTCACCATGATAGAGATTTCTCAAACATGGGTAAAGTCCTCCCTGAACTTAAGCTAATGGACTGCTTCTAAAAGATTGCCCGGAGCTTGTCAAAGGAGAAAGAAAGAGGTAGCGTGTTTTTCACGATGAATGCAAAACGGTACGGCCCTCTTCGCTCTTTCGCCTGGTGTTTGGGAGAGTATTTCGAGGAAGAGAGCCCTAACGCAGTTCTTGGGGGGATCGGCTATGTCGCAGGAGGAGCAGTACAAAGCAAATAACGGATATCAGGGGAAAAAGGTTTTTCTGGCGGATGCGGCCATGCTCATGGCGGCTCTTTTTTGGGGCTCCGGTTTTGCGGTCACCGATCGTCTTCTGGATAGCTGTTCCCCCCTCTGGCTTTTGACCTTTCGTTTCGTTCCCAGCGGCGTACTGCTTTGTATCGTCTTCTGGAAGAGACTCCGAAAAATCAGCAGAAAAGATCTCCTTCTGGGAAGTCTTCTCGGAGCCTTTCTCTTTTTGGTCTTTCTCGCTCATATTTACGGGCTGGTCTTCAGTACCCCGGGAAAACAATCCTTTCTCATCGGAGCCAACGTGGTAATCGTTCCCTTTCTGTACGCTCTCTTCTACCGGGCCTGGCCTTCCCGGTGCGCTTTTTTCGCCGCCGGGCTCACCACGGTGGGTATTCTTACCATGGCCTTCTCTCCGGAAATGCGGTTCAATTTGGGGGATTCCTTTTCCGTCATTCTTGCTTTTGGAGTGGCCCTGCACTGCATTCTTGTGGGAAATCTCACCCGCAAGATGGATTCTTACGCTCTTTCGGCCTTGCAGATTTCCGGAGCCGCCGCATGTTTTCTCCTTTCGGCTCTTCTTCTGGAGCCCTTTCCTACCTTCGCCAACGGCGGAGGGGATTTGATCTGGGGGATTCCCTACGTGGCCCTTTTCGTCACGGTGATTCCCTTTTTCATTCAGACCGTGGCCCAGCGGTACAGCCCCGAGGT
>DAIPKP010000248.1:0-1476 GCA_036769705.1 Synergistaceae bacterium | reverse complement strand
ACAAGTATGCTTCCGCTTTGAGGAATAAGGAGCCCCAGAAGAATATCCACCAGGGTGGTTTTGCCGGATCCCGTGGCCCCCACGAAACCGATAACGCTTCCCTTGGGGATATCCAAGCTGAGAGAATCGATAACGTTTTTACCGCTATCCGCATAGGCGAAGGAGATATCCTTCAGGGAGAGTTCTCGTTGGAAGGCTATGGCTGCATCCTCTTCCGAGGCCGCTTCGCCGGAGAAAGAAATCGGCTCGCCAAGAAGATTTTCTTCGATCATATCTTGATATACCTTGTCGAGAATCGCTTGATTATAATAGATCTGGGTTACCGAGAGATAGATGATTTGCAGGGCCGGCATCATTCGCTTGCCCGCAAAAGCGTAGAGGCTTACCAGCGGAATGATGGTGGCAACCTTTTCTCCTCCATGCAGAGAGATTACCACAAAAAGCAGAAGCCCTCCGAAAACCACGGCCTCCATGATGTAATAAGGAAGCTGGCCAATTACGCTGGCGAAAACATTCAACCGCGCGAAGGTTCCGGAGTGCGAGGCGTAGTGGTGGAGAAAATAGGGCTCCACCCCCATAACCTTGGTGATCTTGATGCTGGAAAGAGCTTCCGTGGCGGCCCGGAAACGCTTTGTATTGGCCTCCAAACGCTGGGCCCCCTTTTTCTTGAGCTGGGCCCTGGTATAAAAGTTGAGAAGGCCATAGGTTACCCCCAAAAAAAGGAGAGCCCCTGCCGTGACAAGGGGATCCACAGCAAAAAGCATACCCACGATAACGAGAAGAAGCAAAATGTTTATCGCCCCGTCAAAGAGGGGCATGAGGAAATTATTGGTCAATGCGTTGATTTCGGCAAGCACGTTTTTGGCCAACTCGCTGGTATTTTTTAAGAGAAAAAATTCGTAGGGCTTTGAGAGATAGACTTCTAACAGCCGCTTGGAAAGGGTGTGGTTTTTATTGAGCACAAACCGGGCTTTGCCCCACATGGTGAGCGCGCTGAGGACATTTGAAAAAACTACTGTAGCTATGGTAGCCATGCCAAGGGCTATCATAAAGGTACCGGGCTTCGTAAAACCCAGGGTAGTGTACCCCCAGGAAAGCCAACGGTTTGTCTGGATGGATTCGGGGTTCATGACCACGTTAATGAAGGGAAAGATGGAAAAAACCCCTAGTGCCTGGGCAAAAGCGGTGATGAGAGCCGCAGAAAAGAGCACCACCGCCTGCATGCGCTCCCGGGGAGTAAAAACCTCGTAAAGTTTGCGAACCGAAGATTTTTTCGTAAAGTTTTCCTTTCGGGAGATAGATTTTTTATGGATACGGCTTGCACAAGAGGCGGGGGTTTTCACATTATCACGTCCTTCATTTGTATGCGGCGTTGGTTGTGAGAGTGCAGGGGACAAGAATTCTTGATTTCCGGAAGCTGCGGGGAAAATTCCGAAGGCTGTCAACCCAGGCTTTTCTCCAACTCTTCCACAATCC
>DAIPKP010000010.1:14434-38615 GCA_036769705.1 Synergistaceae bacterium | reverse complement strand
CAGATTCGGAAGGATCTCCAGATGATGGGCATTTCCGCCACTTTCCACGTGGTGGAGATACGGGGAAAGAAGAAAATCTTCGTGGATGCCGGGGCGATGAACGCCAATGCCGCTCCGGGGCAGCTCTTCGCGGTTTTTGCGGAGGGAGCTACCATTACGGGGATCAACGGGGAGATTCTGGGAGTGGAAAGATACCACCTTGCCCTTCTTCGTTGCCTCGAGGTAAAGGCTCAATATTCCATCTGCGAGCTCCTGGAGGGAAGTTCCGCGGAGCTTTGCAAGGGGGATCTGCTGGAACCCTACTTCGAGGATCCCAAGGATTTCAAACCCAAAAGCCGGGCCCTGGCGGAGCTGCAGAGCGGAACTCCTTCCGGTTCGGATACTATCCTCGGAAATCCTCAAACTCTTCCGGGGCCGGCGATACAGCAGCCCGGGGCCTCTCCCGCCCAACCTCAACCTGGGCAGCCCATACAGCCTGTACAGCTCCAACCGACACAACCTCAACCTGCACAGCTGCAACCTGGACAGCCCATACAGCCTGCACAGCCCCAACCTGCACAACCCCAATCCATACAGCCTGCGGCTTCGCTGCCTCCGGTGGCGAACACCTCGGAATCCATGGAAGTGGTGGATTGCTATCCCCTGGACAATGCCCGAAAGGCTCAGATCAAGGCGCTTCATAAGAGCGGCTATCTTTACTATGCGGATAAGCATTTTCCCCAGGCCTATCAATCCTTTGTAGAGGCTGCGGAGATCTATCCGGGGAACTTCCTGGATGCCTATTGGGCGGCCCGGGCGGCTCACCGGGCGGGGCAGTCGGAGAAGATGATCTACTGGCTTCAAAAAGCGGTGGATGCCAATCCTCGATATCAGCCTGCCCTGGAATATGCCAAGGCTCATGCTCCTGGAAAGGTGGAGCCCGGGAAAAACCCCGTGGCCTCCGCTTCCACAGCGGCACAGCCCCTTCCTTCGGGGGCTCCTCTTTCCTTTGCACCTCCTCTTCAGGCCGTCCCAACGCCTCAGGGAGAGCAGCCTCTTCTTCTGCCGACTCCGGTACCTTCGGCTCCCCGGGAAGAAATCCCTTCTCCGGCTCTCGAGGATTTGGCTCGGGGAAAGGATATCCGGAACACTTCGGATCAGGTGGACGTAGTGGA
Source organism: Synergistaceae bacterium (assembly GCA_036769705.1). Classification (GTDB taxonomy): domain Bacteria; phylum Synergistota; class Synergistia; order Synergistales; family Aminiphilaceae; genus DAIPKP01. The sequence continues at coordinate 37,461 of DAIPKP010000010.1, read as the reverse complement.
TACCTACGATATCATCGAGAAAACGAAGCAGGCCATCCGGAATTCCCACGATATGGGATTGCGCTTTTTGGAGGATCGCAACTATCCCCGGGCGGCGGTGGCTTTCAAATATGCCCAGGGAGAATATGCTTCGGGGAACTATCTCGATGCCTACTGGGCGGCGGTGGCGTTCCACAAAATGAAAAAACGGAGCGATGCTACGTTCTGGCTGGAGCGGGCTCTTGACATCAATCCGGACTATGAACCGGCACAAAAATTTCAGCGCATGTTTTTCAAGTAGTTCCCGAGAGGGTCCTGAAGGAAGAATATCCCGAAGAACAAAGGGAAGGAGCTCTTTTGAAAGAGCTCCTTCCCTTGTAGTTTCTTTAAGGACCTTTTACAGCGGATGCCGGAATTTATTCCGCGTGCAGCTTGAGGTAATCGTATGTTACCTTGCAGGAATGATGGCCTCCGGTGGTGCCCGTAACGATGGCCGCCTGGGTAATGGAGGCGAGAGGTGTAAGAGGATTCCCGGAAATGGATATTTTGCGGAATCCGTCGTGCCAGCCCTCCAGAGTTTTATCCTGAGCGTTGTACACCATCTTGAGGGTGCAGGGGGGGCGAAGGGGATCCATGGATTCCCGGGCGATGACCGTGGTATTTCCTCCGGAGAGCATGCTCAGCTCGAAAATTCCCCGGGGGTGGAAGTAGGTAAAAAGGAATTTCACCGAATCGTTTCCCAGGCACAGCCCCGCGAGAGGCCAGTCAAAGGTCTCCCCTACCCGGGTTTCGAGAACGAAAAGGTTCCGGAAAGTGGCATTTTTGGGGAGGCTCAGCCGGGTAAACCAAAGCGTGTCGGGCTGACGCAGTTCCACGTAAATTCCTTCGGGAATGGGCTCCTGAAAAACCGTAGCATTATCCAGCACGTTGAAGCTGGTAAAATCCGCTTCCACGTCCAGGGATTGCCGGGCCCCGTAACAGGGCAGCGCCGCAAGAAGAAGCAGAAGAGCAAGATAGAAACTCTTTTTTTGTGCCATGGATATCATCTCCTCGGATTTGCGGAAAACCGTAGAAATTCCGCGTGTCTTTTAATAGCTCGTGAGGAAGGTTATCTCGGTCTCGAAATTCCGGTTCTCGCTTTCGAAATCCTGCACGAACACGTGAGAAGCTCGGGGATTGATCTTTTCGAAACAGAACATCATGGTTTTCGTGACCTGGCCGTTCATGTCCTTTACGGAAAGGTTGAAACAGGCTCCCTGAAAATACTCTTCGGTTTCGTTCGTTATGGTGCCGGTACATCGGAAAATGTTGCTCGTAAGGGGAATGATTTTCACGTCGTGATAGCTGAAATTCCCTTCCGCCCATCCGGAAGATCCGAAAAGCACGAACAACATCACCAGAACGAACAATCCGCATACTCCTTTTTTCTTCCACTGCATTTCAGCGCACCTCCTCCTCGGTTTTTTGTAAAATTCAGGAATCACGCCCTAACTTTACCACAAAAGCCGGGTGTAGGAGAACGGTTCTTTTCTTATTTGGGAAGCCTGGGGTAGAATATAAGGGAAAATATGGAGGCTCCGGAATTTTCTTCCGGGAGCCTTTCGGAAAAACGGGGAGGATACCCCCAACCGAGGGAGCGTGACCTTTGATGAGACGAAACCTGATTGTTCTGGTAACCTTCTTTCTCCTCTGCCTGAGTTCCTCTTTACCTGCCGGAGCGAGTTGAAACGGGGGAGATAGTGGCTCCGGTGGAGCTGCAGGAGGGGATGGCAAGGGCGGAGAGCGCGGGGTTTTCGCTCTCCAGGCGGAAAAAATATCGTCTTTACTGGATCGGGACAATCTCGAAGAAGCCTGGACAGAGCTGGAAATTCTGGAAAAATCCGCGCTCTCCGAAGAGGAGACCGCCCAGGTTCTCTATCTCAAAGGAGTCTTTTACCTGGAGAAGGGAGAATACGCAAAGGGCCGGGATTTTATCTGGAAAGTGATCGGCGAGTATTACGATTCGCGTTTGTATGTTTTTGGAGAAAGTTCGAAAATTCGGATTCTCGGAGCGGAGAAGGTGGCTACCTTTGCGGGAAACCAGGGACATCCCGAGGATGTGATCTGGCTCCAGGACATGCTCGGAGGGGATGCCCGGCTGGATTGGTGCGTTATCCGGGATGCTTCGGGAAAGGAAATGGAAAAGACCAAGCTTGCGGACCTTCTGGAATTTCAGAAAATCCGCTCTCATCTTGAAGCGGGGCAGAAGGAGGAGGCCCGGCAGGCTTTGGGTATGGCGTTCCTCTTGAGGGGAAAGGCCCGGACCGACGAGGGCGTGGTGGATATTCCCCAGAAGGTGAAAGAAATGGAGAAATTGCTTGGAACATCATGATACAAAAGGAGAAGGGGTACGAAGATTTCTCGCCGGGTTCTTCTGTGCGGAATGTCTTCTCCTGTTCTTCTGCTTCTCCGGAGAGGCTCTGGAAAGAATAAAATTTTTCGGCTCGGAGCCCCGGCACCAGGCTTTTAGCGGCGTTTTCCTGGGGGCTCTCGAAGAAAGCTCCGCCGGCAGGATCTCCGGAGAATTTTTTTCGGCGGAGGAAAACCGGAATATGGTGTCTGGCTCCCGGGATGTTCCGACTTCGGAAGGGTTGGAGCTGCAGATTCTCTCTCTTCGGGATTTGGTGACTTTTTTTCCGGAAGCCCTTCCTCTGGGGACGCCCTTTCTTTTCGATTCTTCCTCGGGGGCGAACCTTTTTTTTGAAGAATCCCGGTATTTCCGGCTTTTGCAAGAACCTTTCCGGCAGCGTGAGGGAGCCTATCTTCTCGGCCCTGCGGAGGCCGGAGGCTTTTTGGGGGTGGCGGTATGCACCGCCAGAGCGAGGGCCCTTCCCTGCATGCAAGATCTTTCCTGTGCCGCCTCCTGGGAGGCCGAAGCGGCGGGGCTCTACGCCTTGGGAGCCTCTCCGGTGCTCCTTTCCCGGGAGGCAGGGGCGGAGGCTTTCCTCCGGGGGGAGACGGAAGCCTGTCTTCTTCCCCTGGAAGATCTGGATTCCCCCGATTGGAGAGGCGCAACCTTCGGCCTTCTTCTTTCCCGGCTCCATTACGAACTCGATTTCCTCTTTCTTTCGGAAGCGGCCTGGCATGCCCTTACCGGGGAGGAGCGCCAGCTCCTGGAAGAGGTCTTGAAAGAGACGAATCGAAAAATACGGCAGGAGCGGCAACGTCGGATTGCCGAAATTCTTGCCGATCTGGAGAATCGGGAAATCTTCGTGCGAAGGCTTGGGCTGGAAGAACAGTCGCCTTTCTCCGCCTCTGCCCGAAAGACCTATCTTTTCTGGATGGAACGGACAATTTCCAGAAACTGGATCGATCTGCCTCTTCAGGAAGCCCAGGACGCGAACAGCATGATCGAAGGACAATAGGAGGAGCGGGAATGGAAGAAAATCGCATTCGAGCATATCTGGAAGAAAAATTTCCCCGGGATCCCGGAACCGGAGCGTTGGAGGTACGGCTGCGTTTTTCGGGCTACGAGGATCTTTTCGAGCCTCTCGACGGATCCCCCTACGGAGAAAAAAGCCTTTCTTCCGCTCTCGTTCGGGTTTTTCTGCATCTTTTCGAGGAGATTCCCCTGGAATATCCCTATGTCCTCGTCTTCGAGCTTCCCGAAGCGTGCCGGGATACCCGGATGGAAGAACGATGCGCAAAGGACTTTTCCCGCTGGTGCGGGTACCGCTCGGCCCTGGCAAGGAGAAAGGTACGGAAAAATACGAAGGAAACCCTGCTCTATGCGTGCATTGCCGCGGTGCTTATCGGAGCGAGCCTGGGGGTGGAGAAATATTTCCCCTCCACCATGCTGGGAGGAGATCTCCTGGATCAGGCTCTTACCGTGGGATGGTGGATTTTCGCATGGCAGGCGGGTTCCAACGTGCTTCTCAACTGGGGGCGCATTCGGGATCCCCTGCGCCAGTTTGCCAGGCTTCGGGCCTATCCCGTACGGTTTGAATATGTTTAGAGAAAAGTCCCGGTTTTTGCCGGGGCTTTTTCTTTTTTTCCCGAACCTTTTTCTTCCGAATGTTTTTATTCTTGAGGTATACTATGCTTGAGTAAATGTTCGCTTTTGGGGAGCCTCTCCCGGGAGCATTTTTATAAATCAAGAGGAGGGATATCGTGGCGGTACCCGAAGTTTTGCGTTGTGTTCTTTGCCATAGGGAATTTTCGCCTCGGGAAGTGCAGTATACGTGTCCTTTTTGCGGTTTGGACGGAACCCTGGACGTGCTTTACGATATGGAAAAACTTCGCAGAAAAATCTCCCGCAACTCCTTTCGGTCGGGGCCTCCCAACTTGTGGCGTTATCGGGAGATTCTTCCCGTGGAAAAGGAAGAGCATTGTTCGCCTTTGTCCGCTGGCAATACTCCCCTTTATTCATTGCCCTCTCTTGCCTCGGATCTGGGAATCGGGAATTTGTGGATCAAGGACGACGGAAGAAATCCTACGGCCTCGCTCAAAGATCGGGCCAGCGCGGTGGGCGTAGCCAAGGCCCTGGATTTTGAACAGCCTGCCGTGGCTTGCGCCTCCACGGGAAACGCCGCAAGCTCCCTGGCGGGTTTCGCGGCGGTGGCGGGATTGCCCGCCTATATCTTCGTACCCGAAAAGGCGCCCGCCGCAAAGGTGGCCCAGCTCCTGGTCTACGGTGCCACGGTGGTGTTGGTGGAGGGGAACTACGAAGCCGCCTTCCATCTTGCCACGGAAGCCATCGAACACTACGGATGGTATAACCGCAACTGTGCCATCAACCCCTACCTGGTGGAGGGAAAGAAAACCTGCGGCCTGGAAATTGCGGAGGAACTTGCCTGGGAGGTGCCGGACCGGATTATCATCTCCGTGGGCGACGGGTGCTGTATCAGCGGCATCTACAAGGCTTTCCGCGATCTTTTGGATCTGGGCCTGGTGGAAAGAATGCCGAAAATTACCGGAGTTCAGGCCGCTGCCTGCGCTCCCCTGGCAAAAGCCATCCAGGAGGGAGCGGATACGGTGCAATTCGTGGAGGGAGGTACCCTGGCGGACAGTATCGACGTAGGGGCTCCCCGGAACTGGGCCAAGGCTCTTCGGGCAGTACGGGAGAGTCGGGGCTCCATGATCACCGTTTCGGACGAAGCCATCCTCCAGGCTATTCCCGAACTGGCCCGGAAGAGCGGCGTCTTTGCGGAACCTGCGGGATCCGCGGCCTTTGCGGGGCTTCTGAAAATGGCCGGAGAAGGGCTTTTGGATTCCTCCGAAAAGGTGGCGGTGGTTATTACCGGAAACGGTCTCAAGGATATCGAAAGTGCCCGTAAATCCGTAGGAGCCGCTTTGAAAGTGGCTCCGGATCTGAAGGATCTTCAGAAGAAACTTGGAAAAATAGGTTCCTGAAAAAATCTTCGTTTTTCAAAATCTTTAAATAGTGTTAAACAGAAGGAGGATCATGATGATCGATCTTACAGTTCATGAAGAATCCCTTGCCCGTACGGTACGCCGGGCTAAGGAGCGCAATATTCTTCTTCCCACCTTTGCGGAGATGAAACACCCCGAAACCTTGCCGGAAGAAATCAAGGAACGCCTTGCCAAGGCGGGATTGTGGGATATCGACTCCATCAATCTTTTCCGGGTTACCTGGAAAAACGAGCCCGCCTCTTCCGGAGGACTTTTCGGAAACGTGAACGCCTTGGAGATCCCTTCGGAGCTTACCGGAGTACCCGCCCGGATCGTGGGATTGGTGGGAAAATGGTTCCCCACGGGAGCTCACAAGGTGGGAGCCTCCTATGCCTGCCTGGTGCCTCGGCTCATCACGGGGCAGTTCGACCCCACCGCAAACAAGGCGGTGTGGCCTTCCACGGGAAACTACTGCCGGGGGGGAGCCTACGACGCGCATTTGTTGGCCTGCGAATCTGTGGCGATTCTTCCGGAGGGAATGAGCCGGGAGCGCTTCGAATGGCTTGCTACCGTGGCGGGAGAGGTTATTCCCACTCCGGGAAGCGAGAGCAATGTAAAGGAAATTTTCGACAAAACCTGGGAACTCCGCCGGGAGCGGGATGACGTGGTGGTGTTCAACCAGTTCGAGGAATTCGGCAACCATCTCTGGCATTATGAAATCACCGGCTCCGCCATGGAGGAGGTTTTCCAGTCCCTCCGCGGCAAGGGAGACCGTTTCGCGGGAGTGGTGCTTACCTCGGGCTCCGGAGGGACTTTGGGCTCCGCGGATTACATAAAAGAACGCTACCCCGGAGCGAAGCTCGCGGTGGGAGAGGCCCTTCAGTGTCCCACCCTCCTTGCCAACGGTTACGGCGCTCACCGTATCGAGGGCATCGGGGACAAACACGTTCCCTGGATTCACAACGTGCGGAACACGGATATGGTTATCGCCATCGATGACGATGATTGCATGAAACTCCTGCGGCTCTTCAACGAGCCCAAGGGACGGGAGTTCCTGAAAAAACAGGGCATATCCCCTTCCCTGGTGGATCAGTTGGATCTCCTGGGAATTTCCAGCCTGGGCAATCTCATCGGGGCCATCAAATTTGCCAAGTACTACCAGCTTACTGAGCAGGACGTGGTCTTCACGGTCTTCACGGACTCCATGGAGCTTTATACCTCCCGGGTAGTGGAACTGCAGGAAGCTCAGGGAGAATACGACGAGCTTCAGAGCGCTGCGGACTTCCGGGGATCCTTGCAGAAACTTACCTTGGATTGGATGGAGGAGCTGCGGTTCTACGACAGAAAGCGGATTCACGATCTCAAATACTACACCTGGGTCGAGCAGCAGGGACGCAGTATCGAAGAGCTCAACGCCCAGTGGTACGATTGGGAGAATTACTGGGGAGAAGTCCACCGTATAACGCCGAAAATCGATGCTCTCATCCGGGAATTCAATCGCCGGGTAATGGCGGAGTAGACAGGATTTTCAGCAATTTCACAAACCCTTCGGGAGGAAAGAATATGCAAACTGGAGAATATGCGAAGATTCTCGAAAAGGCACAGGAATATCTGCCGGATATGACCGGGTTTCTCCGGGATATGATAGCCATTAAAAGCGAAAGCTGTGAGGAAGAGGGAGTCATTCGCCGCATCGAGAAGGAGATGCATGCGGTGGGATTCGACGAGGTTACCATCGACCCCATGGGAAATATCCTCGGATGGATGGGATCGGGAGAAAAAATTCTCGCCTTCGACGCTCATATCGATACCGTGGGGATAGGAAACCGGGATAACTGGAATTTCGATCCCTACGAAGGCTTCGAGGACGAGGAGTGCATCGGAGGCCGGGGAGCTTCGGACCAGGAGGGAGGCATGGCCTCCATGGTCTATGCCGCCAAAATCATGAAGGAGCTGGACCTGATTCCCCGGGGGACCCGGATTCTTTTCACCGGCACCGTCCAGGAAGAGGATTGCGACGGCCTCTGTTGGCAGTATCTCGTAAAGGAAATGGGCATCCGGCCGGAGTTCGTGGTGAGCACGGAACCCACTTCCTGCAACATATACCGGGGGCACCGAGGGCGTATGGAGATCCGGGTTTCCGTCTCCGGTATCTCCTGCCACGGATCCGCTCCCGAGCGGGGGGATAACGCCATTTACAAGATGGCTCCCATCCTTCTCGATCTTCAGGAGCTTCACGGGAAGCTCAAGGATCACGATTTCCTCGGCAAGGGAAGCCTTACGGTGTCGGAAATTTTCTTCACCTCTCCTTCCCGCTGCGCCGTGGCGGACGGATGCAGCATCTCCATCGACCGGCGTCTTACCCTGGGAGAGACCGCAGAAACCGCTCTGGAAGAGATCCGCAGTCTTCCTTCAGTAAAGGCCGCGAGGGCGGAAGTTACCATGTACGATTACGCGCGTCCCTCCTGGCGGGGGCTTGCCTATCCTACGGAGGCTTATTTTCCCACCTGGCTCATCGAGGAAGACCATCCCGTAACCTTGGCTTTCACCGAGGCCTATAAAGGCCTTTTCCGGCAAAAACCCCTGGTGGATAAATGGACCTTTTCCACCAACGGGGTCTCCATTATGGGGCGTTTCGGCATTCCCTGCATCGGCTTCGGCCCGGGGCACGAGGATCAGGCTCACGCTCCCAACGAGAAAACCTGGAAAGAAGAGCTTTTCAAGTGTGCCGCCCTCTATGCGGCGGTGCCCCGGAGTTACGTGAAAGAATAATCTCCCCGAGAGGGGAATGACATCATACGCAAACTGGAAAGGGAGTGTAAAAGATTATGCAGTCGCTATTTCGAGGAAAGCATTTTATAACGCTTCAGGAGTGGAGTGTGGAGGAAATCGAAACGCTTCTCGATGTCTCCTGGGATCTCAAGCGTCGTTTCGCTCTGGATGAACCCACGCCGTTGCTCCCCTACAAAACGGTGTTTCTCATGTTTTTCGAGCAATCCACCCGCACCCGGAACTCCATGGAGGCGGGAATTACCCAGCTTGGAGGGCACGCTCACTATCTTGACACCAGCACCATGCAGATTTCCCACGGCGAGGTGGCCAAGGATACCGCAGTGATTCTCTCCCGCTTCGGCCATGCCATCGCCTGCCGCAACTGCTTTTGGAAACAGGGAAACGCCTATCTCCGCAGTATGGCGGAACATTCCCGGGCTCCCATCATCAGCATGCAGGACGATCTCTACCATCCTCTTCAGGGGATCGCGGATCTTATGACCATCCGCGAAAAGAGAGGACACAATCTCCAGAAACTGAAGGTCTCGGTAATCTGGGCCTATGCCACGTCCCACAAAAAGCCCATATCCGTTCCCCTTACCCAGGTACTGCTCTTTCCCCGGTTCGGCATGGACGTTACCCTGGCCTATCCCGAGGGATGGGATCTCCCGGACTGGGTTATCGAACAGGCCCGGAAGAATGCGGAAGCCTCGGGAGGCTCTCTCACCATAACCCATGACCAGGAGCAGGCCTACCGGCAGGCGGACGTGGTGATTCCCAAAAACTGGGGAAGCTGGGCGCGCAACGAGAGCACCCAGGTGGTGGATCATGCCCTGGAAGCTGCCCGGGACTGGAAATGCACCGAAAAGAGAATGGCCTTGGCGGATCCTCGTTGCATTTATATGCATGCCCTTCCCGCAGACCGGGGGAACGAGGTGGAGGACTCGGTTATCGACGGGCCTCAGTCGGTCATCTTCGACGAGGCGGAAAACCGTCTTCACACCGCCAAAGCGGTGATGGCCCTTACCATGGGAGGACGATGAGAGAAGAGACGAGGGGGAATATGGGCCCCGAGAAACCGCAAAAGCTGAAGGGAGGAATGTTTCGTGGAGTGGTTTTTCCCGAAAACCGTAGATGAGGTGGTGGAACACCTCGGCAAAGAAGACACGGTTCTCCACGGAGGGGGAACCATGCTTCTCCGGAGCAAACTTCGCTCCTCCGGAAGAATGGTGGATCTTTCCGGAGTGGAGCCTTTGAAACAAGTTATCATGGAGGGAGGTACCACCTCTCTCGGAGGGGGGGTAACCTATGCCGAGGCGGCGCATCGGCTCGGTGAAAGCGACCCCGAGCATATTCTCGTGAAATCCCTGGGAGGGGCGGCGTCCACGCCTTTGCGCAACCGGATCACTCTTGGGGGAAGCATCATGGCACAGCCTTTCTGGTCGGATCTCCTGGGGCCCCTCATGGCTTTGGGAGCGGAAATACGGCTTGAAGGCGCCCATTCCCAGGTATGTGAAATGGGAGAGTTTCTGCGTTCCTCCGAGTTGCGCTCGGGGAGCCTCGTGCATTCTCTGCGGTTTCCCTTCCACTCCTGGAGAACCTGGTACCATCGGGAAGTCCGAACTGCCTTCGACTACGCCGCCTTCACCCTTACCATGCTTTACCGCCAGGAGCGGGGTATGGTAAAGGATCTCCGGGTGGTGCTCACGGGAACTTCGAAAAAGGTAGAGCGCCTTCTGAGCGTGGAGGAGCGCCTCCAGGGGAGAGATGCGGAGGAAAGGGATTTCGGAAATCTGGAAGCTCTCTTGCCGGAAACTTTCGTGGATCGTCCTCACGGTTCCGCATCCTATCTTCGTTCCGTGGCGGCGGTGGCCCTGGAGCGGGGCTTGCGAACTCTCATGGGAGGTGATGCGGCATGAAGGGCTCCTTTATAGTGAACGGACTTCCCCGGGAATGGGAATTTCCCGAGGATATGCGCCTTCTGGATCTTTTGCGCCGGGAAGGCTATACGGAGGTCAAATGCGGCTGCCGGGAGGGCATGTGCGGTTCCTGCTGTGTTCTCCTGGAAGAGAAACTGGTCAATTCCTGCCAGGTTCTGGCGGCTTCCGCCATGAACCGGGAGATCCGTACCGTGATGGGGCTTTCGGAAGGAGAGGAGCCGCATCCTCTGGAAACCGCTTTTGCGGAGGCCGGAGCGGTACAGTGTGGTTTCTGTACTCCCGGTATGATTCTTGCAGCCTACTGCCTGCTCAAGGAAAATCCGGATCCCTCGGAGGAGGAAATCCGGCGGGGCCTGGACGGTAACTATTGCCGCTGCACGGGATACGTGAAGATTATCGAGGCGGTGCAACGAGGAGCCCGGAAGATGAGGGAAAAGGAGGTGCAAGAATGAAAGAGCTTCGACAGGTAGGACGTTCGGTAACCAAGGTGGATTCTCTCTCCCTGGCTTCGGGAAAGGCCAAGTTTACGGACGATCTTCTGCAGGGAGACGAGCTGTACTGCCTTCTTTTGGAATCCCCGCATGCTCATGCGGAAATCCTTTCCCTGGATGCCTCCGAAGCGGAGGCCCTTCCGGGGGTGGTGGCGGTTTTTCACGGAGGCAACGTTCCCCGGGTGCTCTACACCAGTGCGGGACAGGGAAATCCCGAACCTTCCCCTTATGACATGGTGCTTTTCGACAACCGGGTCCGCTTCGTGGGAGACCGGGTGGCCCTGGTAGCGGCGGAAACCGAGGAAATCGCCCGGGAGGCCTGTGCGAAAATCCGGGTGGAATACCGGGAACTTCCGGCGAATTTCCGCCCAGAACGGGCTCGGGATCCTCAAACCCCGAGGCTTCACGGCGACCAGGCCTTCATGCCCATCGAAGAACTTCCCTACCGTCCCGAGGAGAACGTAGCCTCCGAAGTGCTTCTCACCATAGGGGATCCCGACGGGGCCTTCGAGGAATCGGATTTCGTGGAAGAGCATTCCTACTCGGTGCAGTACGCCTCTCATGCGGCCCTGGAGCCCCATACCTCCCATGCCCGGCTCGATCCCATGGGACGCCTCGTCATCCACACCTCCACCCAGGTTCCCTTCCATGCCCGGCGGATTACCGCCAAGCTTCTGGAAATTCCCGTGGCGACAGTACGGGTTATCAAGCCGCGTATCGGAGGAGGCTTCGGCGGAAAGCAGGAGGTTCTCCTGGAGCCCCTGGTGGGACTCGTTACCTGGAAAACCCGGCGTCCCGCCCGGCTTACCCTCAGCCGGAAGGAGGTCTTCACCTCCGCCCGGACCCGGCATCCCATGAAGGTGCGTCTCAAAACGGGATTCCTCAAGGACGGCACCATCAAGGCCCTGGAGATGGAAAATCTCATGACCTCCGGCGCCTACGGCCCTCATGCCATGACGGTGCTCACCGTCTCCGCGTGGAAATGCCTTCCCCTCTACAACAAGGTGGAAAATCTCCGGTTTACGGGGCACACGGTATATACCAACACCCCCGTGGGAGGAGCCTATCGGGGATATGGAGCCACTCAATCTCATTTTGCCACCAACCAGCAGCTCGATATCATCGCCCGGACTTGCGGCAAGGACGTGTTGGAACTGGCGAAATCCCTTCACATCAAGGAGGGGGAAACCTCCCCGGTTTTCGAAGCCCTAGGAGAGGGCAAGGGAGGCGTAACCCAAACCATCACCTCCTGCAAGCTCAGCGAATGCATCGACCGGGGTGCGGAAGCTCTCGGATGGTACGAAAAACGGGATAAAAAGCTCCGCCAGGGAAGTTGGGTCCGGGGGGTAGGCATGGCCATCTGCATGCAGGGAACCGGTCTTCCCCGGGTAGATCTCGGAGCGGCCACCATGAAAATGAATGAGGGAGGATCGTTCAACCTCCTCATGGGGGCTACGGATCTCGGTACCGGATCGGATACCATTCTTGCCCAGATCGCCGCGGAGGTGCTCGGCATCTCCGTGGAGGATATCGTGGTAACTTCCTCGGATACGGATACCACCCCCTTCGATGTGGGGGCCTATGCCTCTTCCACCACCTACGTTTCGGGAGGAGCGGTGAAACGCTGTGCCGAGACGGTGAAAGAGCAGATTTGCGAGGTAGCGGCAGAGATGATGGAGGTTCCCCGGGAAGAGCTGATCTTCGCCCCCGGCGGAGAGATCCGTCATCCCGGAAGCGATAAAAAGGTTTCCTTTGCCGAGGTAGCCCAGTACACCCTTTATGGGGGTACCCTGCAGCAGATCGGAGCTACCGGGAGCTTCAGCGGAGAAGTTTCGCCTCCTCCCTTCACGGCGCAGTTCGCGGACATCTCCGTGGATTGTGACACCGGAAAAATCAAGGTGCACCACCTGGTTACCGCTATCGACTGCGGCCAGCCCATCAATCCCACCCTTGCGGAGGGGCAGGTGGAAGGGGCGGTTCTCAACGCCATGGGGTATGCCCTGTACGAGGAATATCGGTTCAACAAAAAAGGTGGCGTAACCAACGCCTCGTTCTGGGATTATAAAGTTCCCGGCCCCATGGATGCTCCGAAGATTACCACCATTCTCGTGGATTCCTACGAGGAAACCGGGCCCTACGGAGCCAAATCCGTTTCCGAAGTCCCCATGAACGGTCCCGCCCCGGCCATTGCCAACGCCCTTTACGATGCTGCGGGAGTTCGGCTCTACCATCTTCCTTTCACCCCGGAAAAAGTGCTGGAGGCTCTCAAAAAGGAACAGCGGGGAAGGGCCTCATGATTCTTCGGGGAGGAATGCTTGCCCTCCCCGGAGAAAATGTCCCTTTCCGGGGAGATTTGCGGATCACGGGAGAGAAGATTGCAGAAATCGGGGAGAAACTGGATTATCCGGGAGAGGAAGTTCTTTCGGTGGAGGGGCTTTTGCTCCTCCCCGGAGGAGTCGATCCCCATGTGCACTTCGATGATCCCGGCTACACTTCCCGGGAGGATTTTTACTGCGGATCCGCTGCGGCCCTCTCCGGAGGCATCACCACGGTGATCGATATGCCCTGTACCTCCAAGCCTCCGGTGACGGGAAAAAATAATCTTCGGGAAAAACTCGGAGTGGTGGAAAGAAAGTCCCTGGTAGATTTTGGCCTTTTCGGAGGGGTTTGCGCCCAATCCTTCGATCTCGCTCTCAGTACCGCCCTGGAGGATCTGGCTCCTCATGTATGCGGCTTCAAGGTTTATTTTATTTCGGGAATGAAAAGCTTCGAGCGGCTCAACCTCTGGCAGTACAGGACGCTCCTGGAAAAAACCCGCCAGCTTGGAAAACCCGTACTTATTCATGCGGAGGATTACGAATACATCCATATTGCCACCGCCATAGCGGCGCGAAAAGGGGATTCTCCCTATCACTATTACTCCTCCCGCCCGGAGGAGGCGGAGATCCTCGGCGTAGCTCCCGCCATCGCCCTGGCGGAAATGGCGGAGGCTCCGGCTCACGTGGTGCATATCGGCACCGCCCGGGCTGCTACATACCTCGCCTATCTCGGAACTCCCGGAAGAATTACCGGAGAAACCGCTCCCCATTATCTGGCCTTCGATCTCGAAGATTTCGAGCGCATCGGCTCTCCCCTCAAGGTAACTCCTCCGGTGAAATCCCCGGGAAACCGGGAGGATCTCTGGAAGCTTCTCGCGGGGGGGACCCTCTCCTTCGTGGCTTCGGATCACGCTCCCTGCACGGAAAAGGAAAAGAAAACCGGCTCCATCTGGACGGACTATTCGGGAATACCCGGAACCGGCACCCTGCTTCCCTTCATGATTTCCGAGGGATACCTCGAAGGTCGCCTCACCCTGCGGCGCCTGGTGGAGGTAACCTCTTCCAGGGCTGCCATGCGGTACGGCTTGCTCTCCAAGGGAGCGCTCGAGCCGGGAAAGGATGCGGATATAACCTTCGTGGACTTGCACCGTACCTGGACGGTGCGGGGAAAAGAGTTCCTCTCCCGGGGCAAGATAACTCCCTTCGAGGGCAAAACTTTTCAGGGCCGGGTGGTACGCACCATGCTTCGGGGGAAAACGGTCTATCAGGAGGAGAAGGGGATTTGTGCGGCTCCGGGATCCGGCCGTTTTCTCCGCCCAGAAAACGCATGAATTCTGAATGGCGGAACGAAAAATCGAAAAACAAGTGAGGTGATATTCATGGAGCCCGAAAAAAACTTCGAGGAAGAGCGTACCCTCTCTATCCGGGACGTAATTGTCACGGATGGACGAAGCCTTTTGTATGAGGACGGAGTGGTGGAGATCGCGGACGGGGTAATACGCTACTGCGGTCCCCGATCGGAATGGATCCCGAAAGATATTCCTACCTACTCCGGAGGAGGGCGGCTTCTTCTTCCGGGATTTTCGAATATGCACCATCATCTTTACTCCGCTCTTGCCACGGGAATGGCTCCCCTGGGGCCTACTCCGAACTTCGTGAGCATTCTGGAAAAAATGTGGTGGCCTTTGGACGAAGCCCTGGGAGAGGAGGGCATCTATCTCTCCGCCCTCACGGGGGTGCTCGATTGCCTTCGTCACGGCATAACCACCCTGGTGGATCACCATGCTTCCATGCGTTTCGTGAAAGGCAGTCTCTCCATCGTATCGAGCGCCCTGGAGTACGGAGGCCTCAAGGGGGTTCTCTGCTTCGAAGCCTCGGAGCGTCACGGCTGGGAGCCCTTCGAGGAACATGTGCGGGAAAACTTGGAATTTACCGCCCAGGTTCTGGAAGATCCGGGAATACACGGCATTTTTGGCATGCATGCCAACTTTACTCTCAGTGACGAGGGATTGCGTTTCATCGCCCAGGAAAAGCCCGAAAATTTGCCCGTGCATATTCATTGTGGCGAGGATAAGGCGGATCTCGATTACTGCCGGGAGAAGGGATATGTCGGGCCTGTGGATCGGCTGCTGCGGAACGGCCTCCTCGTGCCGGGAACCCTGCTGGCTCACTGCGTGCATCTGGATGCTTCGGAATACGATCTTTTGGAAGAGTATCGCCCGGTGGTGGTCACCAATCCGGAGTCCAACGCCAACAACCGGGTAGGGGCCATGGATAGAAAAAATATCTCCCGCTACGTCTTCGGTACCGATGGTATGAGCTGCGACATGGTGCAGACCCTTCGAAGCCAGTATCTCCTGGGAGAAGGCTCCGGAGAGGATCTGGAAGCTCTCCGGCGTGCCTTTTTCGACTGCCGGTACGATGCGCTTCAAAGATGGTTTCCCGGCGTGGGGAACCTTACTCCGGGAGCTCCCGCAGACCTGGTGGTGCTGGATTATGCTCCGGTGACCCCGCTTACCCTGGAGAACCTCATGGGGCATCTTATCTTCGGTGCTAAATGCGGCAAAGCCTGGATGACCCTGGTGGACGGAAACATCCTCTATTCCCAGGGAGAATTCCCCTATCTCGACGAGCCGGAAATCCGGGGTGAAGCCCGAAAGGCGGCGGAATTTCTAAGGAGGCGATTTTATGGCTGATATTTCCGTAACTCTCCACGATGTGACCTTTTCCAATCCCGTACTTCCCGCGGCGGGGCCTAACGTGCGGAACGAAGAAATGCTTTTCCGGGCTCTTCGGGGCGGTGCGGGAGGAATCGTAACCAAAACGGTATCCCGGAAGCCTGCGGAGGATTCCCGGCCCACCATCCGTAAATCCGTCTGCGGAGGATTGCAGAACAGCGAAACCTGGTCGGAACTTCCCGTGGAATCCATGCTCGAAGCGTACCGGAAGATAAAAAAAGAGGGAGTGCCCCTGGTCTGCTCCCTGGGATATTCCCCCGAAGACGTGAGCTATCTCGGCGAGCTCCTGGAGCGGGAAGTACAACCCCAGGTGGTGGAATTTTCCGTACATTACGTGGGGCGCAGCATCGAACCCGTGAAAGAAGTGGCCCGGGCTCTTCGGAAAGCCGTTTCCTGTCCCATCTGGATGAAGGTCTCTCCGGGATTCCCCGACGTGGGTGACATGGCTTCCCAGATGGCTCCCCTGGTGGATGGTTTCGTGGCTATCAACTCTCTGGGGCCCACTCTGGATTTCGACGTGGAACGCCCCGTTCCCGGCCTGGGTTCGGAATTCGGCCAGGGCTGGCTCTCGGGACCTCCCATTCTTCCTCTGGCTCTCTGGACGGTTTTTCAGATTGCCCAGGCTCAGGATAAACCCATATGCGGCGTAGGGGGGGTAGAAAAAGGCGTGGATGCTATCAAATTCATCATGGCCGGGGCCTCGCTGGTGCAGATTTGCAGCGGTGCCATCAAGGAGGGGCCGGAAATCTACGGCCGGGTGGCCCGGGAGATGGAGGAATGGCTGGATGCTCACGGCTACGCTTCGGTGGAGGAGGTCCGGGGGCTTTACGGAAAGAACCTCTCTCGGTAATCCGAGGAATCTCCGATTTTTCTCTTGACCTGCATCAAGGAATCTTCCTCGCTTTCGTTATATCTTGGAAATCGAATTCTTCATATGCCGAAAGAAATGCGTTTCCGGAGAGCCCCTTCCTTTCGAAGGGCGGCAACATTCCGGTAACGAAATTGCGAAAGTGAAAAAGGAGGGAATAGCATGCATTTGCGGGAAATTCGCAAAGGTATCGAGCTCATCGCTTCGGTACATTGGGAGCGACGGCTTTTCGACTCTCTCATTCCGTTGCCCGACGGAACCAGCTACAACGCCTATCTCATACGGGGTTCCGAAAAAATTGCTCTGTTGGATACCACTGATCCGGAGCTTCGGCACGAGCTGATGGATCCCCTCGAAAGCGTGGAGCGGGTAGATTATGTTATCTCTCATCACGCCGAACAGGATCATTCCGGAAGCATTCCGGAAATTCTTCGCAGATATCCCGAGGCGACATTGCTTTGCAGTTCCAAGGCGGAAGATCTGCTGAGGAGCCATTTGGATATTCCGGAAGACCGCCTCCGGGTGGTGGAGGACGGCGAAAAACTCTCCCTGGGAGATAAAACCCTTCAGTTCGTCTACACGCCCTGGGTACACTGGCCCGAAACCATGTGCACCTACATTCCCGAAGACCGGTGCCTCTTCAGCTGCGATTTCTTCGGCTCCCATCTGGCGACCACGGATGCTTTCGTTACCGACAAGGCCCAGGTTTACGAGGCCGCCAAGCGGTACTATGCCGAAATCATGATGCCCTTCCGGGGGATTATAACGAAGAATCTCCAGAAGCTCGAATCCCTGGATTTCGACATGATCGCTCCCAGTCACGGGCCGGTTTACGATGATCCATCCTTCATCCTCGAGGCCTACGAAGACTGGAGTTCTCCCACCATGAAAAACGAAGTGGTGCTTCCCTACATCAGCATGCACGGCAGCACGGGGATCATGGTGAAATATTTGATAGATGCCCTGGCGAAGCAGGGTGTTCGTGTTCATGCCTTCGACTTGGCGGTGACGGATATCGGTAAGCTTGCTATGGCTTTGGTGGATGCCGCCACGGTTATTGTGGGAACCCCCACGGTACATATGGGATCCCATCCGGCGGCGTATTATGCCACCTATCTTGCAAACCTCCTGCGGCCGAAGTTGAAATATGCGGCCATCGTGGGATCTTACGGATGGAGCAGTAAAGTCATCGAACAGATTTCCGGACTCATTCCGAATCTCAAGGTGGATGTCCTCGGCACGGTGCTGCACAAGGGGGTTCCCACACAAGAGACCTTTGCCCAACTCGACGAGCTTGCCCGGGCGGTGGCCCAGGCTCATGAAAAGGATGAAAATGTAAAATAGCGTATTCTTTCTTCGGAAAGGTCGTACGTATTTTTCCCAAAGGTGCGCCTGGAGTTTCCTCCTCTAGTATTTCTGGAAGAAGGAGCTCCGGGCTTTTTTCTTCTTAACCGGAGATCTCACAAGAGCTTCGCCATAGCGAGTCGTGAAACGGAGGAATAGCTATGAACGTTAGAGAGCCCGGAGAAAAATCCCTTCTTCGAAGAGGATTTGGCATCATCCTTTCTTTTCTCCCTATATTGCTTGCGGTGGTGACGGTGCTCTTTCTTCTGAACAATCGCCCCGGGCTGGAAAAAAAGCCGGAAGAAGAGCTATCTCGAACCTTGCGAATTGTCCATGCCCTCAAGGTTACGGCATCTCCCAGAGTGCGGGGATACGGGTTGGTGGAGCCTCGGCAGAGGTGGCAGGCTGTGGCGGAGGTGCGAGGATCTCTTGTTTTTGTGCATCCCCATTTGGAAGCCGGGGTGTTTGTGGAGAAAGAAGAGCTGCTTTTGCAGATCGATCCTGCGGAATACGAGCTGGTGGTAGCTCGCCTTAAGGCTGCTATAGGCGAAAATCATGCCAAGCTTCGGGAATTGAAGGTGGAAGAGGAGAGCACGAGAGCTTCTCTTAAAATCGAGAGACAATCTCTGGAACTGGCTCAAAAATCTGCGGAGCGTCTTCGGACTCTGCAAAAAAAAGACGTCATTCCTTCGGATCAATTGGATCGGGAGGAGCGCAGCATACTCCAGCAAAAACAGGCTATACAGCAACTTGAAAACCTTCTTGCCCTTTTTCCTGCCCGGACCGGGGCTTTGAACGCCGCTCTTCAGGTAAACGAAGCCCATCTCAAGCAAGCTTTGCGGGATTTGGACAAAACGCTTATACGGGCTCCTTTTGAAGGGCGCCTGGGAAAGGTCGATTTGGAGGAGGGGCAGGTGCTGCGCGGAGGAGAAACCCTTTTCGAGATGCACGGCACCCAGGCGGTGGAAATTGAGGCCCGGTTTCATCCGGCACAGTTGCGTAGTCTCGTGCCCCCGGAAAAGCGTGATGTTTTGGAGTCCGGTATCCCTCTTTCCGGATTGTCTGAGCTTCTTCAGGTTACTGCCACGGTGCGCTTGCGTCATGGAAGCTGGGAATCCTCATGGCCCGCAGAATTTTACGGCCTTCGGGAATCCGTGGATCCCCGAACCCAGGCCATGAACGTAGTGGTTACCGTGGAGGACCCTTATGGAAAGGGCATTCCCGGAGTGCGGCCTGCCCTTATGCAGGGCATGTATTGTGAAGTCGAGCTATGCGGTTCCCCCAGGCACGAAGCCCTGATTATTCCTCGCAGCGCCTTATGGGGAAGTCGGGTTTACGTTCTCGATGAAGAGGATCGATTACAGATCCTGCCCGTTCAGGTAGCCTTTGCCCAGGAGGATTTCGTGGTCCTTACCTCAGGAGTGGAGGAAGGCCGGAGAATTATTGTCTCCGATCCCTCTCCCGCCATAGAAGGTATGAAGGTCGATCCTCTATGGGACGAAGCTCTTCAGGAAAAAATACTGGAGCAGGCCAAAGGGGAAAGGATTTCCCGATGATACGCTTTTTTACGGGGCATCCCACGGCGGCAAATTTGTTGATGAGCCTTTTCATGATAGCGGGGCTTCTTTCATGGCCTCGAATGGTACGGGAAACCATGCCCGAATTTACTCCCCGGGAGGTGGAAATTCGTATCCCCTATCCCGGAGCAACGGCGGAGGATGTGGAAGATGCTATCTCTCAGCGCGTGGAAGACGCTCTTGAGGATATCGAGTATATTCAAAAACTCCGAAGCGATTCTCGGGAAGGCCTTTCCATCACTCTGGTGGAGATGAGTGACGGAGGGGACTTCCAAACCTTTTTCAATGACATTGAAAGAAGTATCCGGGGAGTGGATGATTTCCCCGAGGAGGCGGAATTTCCGGTTATCCAGGAACTGGGGCGTACGAATTTGGTGATGAGCCTTCTCGTCTCGGGCCCCCTGAGCCCGGGAGATCTGAAAATATATGCGGAAGATCTCAAGGACCGCATGAGAGAAGCGGGGCTCCCTTTGATCGATATCGAAGGATTTTCCTCGCGGCAGCTCCGGGTGACCCTCTCAGAATCTGCATTGCGGCAGAAGGGTTTTACGGTGCCCATGGTGACCGAGGCAATCCTGGCCCAAAGTCAGAACAAGCCCTTGGGAATTCTGGAAACCTCAAACCAGGATATCCTGATGCGCTTCGATGATCAGGGACGTAGCGCCCAAGAGCTCGAAAATTTGATCATTTGGGGGAATGTGGAGGGAGGAGCGCTACGCCTGGGAGATGTGGCAACTCTGGAAAATATTTTCGACTTGGAGGAAGAAAAGATCCTTCAGGAGGGAAAGCGCTGCGCCCGATTGAACATCCGCAAGACCAAGGCGGAAGATACCCTTGAGGTGGCTCAACGGGCCAAGGCTTTTCTCTCCCTGGAAAAACAGCGATTCCCTCAAATGGACTTTACCATAAGCAGCGATGAATCCCTTGCCCTGAAGGACCGGCTGGATCTCCTTCTTCGCAACGGCGTGCAGGGATTGGTGCTGGTCTTTCTGGTCATGTGGCTCTTCTTTCATATCCGTATCAGCTTCTGGGTGGCCATGGGGCTTCCGGTCTCCTTTCTTGGAGCCTTTCTTGTGGCTCCTCACCTCGGCATGACCATCAATATGTTCACCCTGGTGGGGCTTCTTCTTGCCCTGGGGCTTCTCATGGACGATGCTATCGTGATCGCCGAAAACATAGCAGTTCACCGGGAGCGGGGAGAAGATCCCTTTACCGCTGCTGTGGAGGGAACCCGAGAAGTGGCGGCAGGAGTGATTTCCTCCTTTATCACCACTCTCTGCGTGCTGGGGCCCCTGGGATTTATCACCGGTCAAATCGGCCGGGTGCTCCGGGTGGTTCCCATTATGCTTTTGCTCGTTCTCGCCATAAGCCTTATCGAGGCTTTCGCCATTCTCCCCGCGCACCTCTACCATGCCATGGAGGCTTCTTCTTCCGGAAGGAGTAATCTCCTGCGCCGGACCTTGGAGAGTTTTCTTGAGCATTTTCGAGAAAAAGTGGTGGGGAAGACCGTGGATTTTCTGCTTCCAAGACGTTATTTCGTTCTCGGTGCCATCCTGGGGCTCTTTATTCTTTCTCTTGGCATGGTATTTTCGGGGAAGATCAAGGTTCAGGGGTTCCCCGAGCTTGAAGGACAGGTGGTGCTTGCCAGGCTTCTCCTCCCTGGAGGAACTCCTCTCGCCCGAACGGAGGAACGGGTTGATCGGATCTTGGAAGCTCTCGAGAGAACCAACCAGGCTTTTTCCGCGGATCAGCCTCCGGGAAAAGATCTGGTGCAGAATGCCTATGTGCAGTTCAACCAGAACAGCGAAGCCTTTGAGAAAGGGCCTCACGTGGCTACCATTACGGTAGATCTTCTTCCACCGGAAGAACGGGGGGGGACTATAGAGGCCTATCTTGCGGAGTGGCGCCGTCAGATGGGGGAGATGCCTGATGTTCTGGGGCTTACCCTGGGAGAGCCCGGTGTCGGTCCCGGAGGCCGCCCCATTGAAATTCGTCTTCGAGGAGAGAATCTCCGGGAACTCAAAAAGGCCGCTTTGGATCTGCACACATGGTTCGATCGATACAAGGGAGTCATCAATCTTATGGACGATCTCCGGCAGGGAAAACCCGAATTGCGGCTGCGGATGTACCCTTCCGCCTATGGCATGGGCATTACCGGAGAAGAGGTGGCCAGTCAGCTTCGGGGAGCCTTTCAGGGGATAAAGGCTTATACTTTCCGAAGAGGAGGAGAGGAGTACGAGCTTCAGGTGAAGCTGGATCCGGAGAAGGAACACAACCTTCAGGATTTTGAGAATTTTCTGATCCTCCGCAAGGACGGAACCGAAATTCCTCTTCGAAGCGTGGCTGCCTGGGAAGAGGTCCGAGGATGGTCCCGCATAGGCCGGTACAACCACATGAGAACGGTCACCCTTTTCGGGGATGTGGATTCCCGCTTCCTGAGCACTCTGGAGCTCATGAACACCTTTCGCAGTAGCTATCTTCCGGAGTTTTCCAAAAAATATCCCGCAGTGAAGGTCGCTATTGCGGGGGAGTTGGAGGAGACGGGGCATGTCCGTAATTCCATCCTCTTTGCTTTGGGAATAGGTCTTCTGGGGATTTTCTTCCTGCTGAGTCTCCAGTTTCGCAGCTATACGGAGCCTTTGATCGTCATGGCAGCCATTCCCTTCTCTCTCATCGGCGTGGTTTCGGGGCATATGCTCATGGGAGTTCCCATCAGCATGCCGAGCTTTTTGGGATTTGCCGCTCTGGCAGGGGTCGTGGTGAACGACTCCATTTTGTTGGTGCTCTTTCTCAAAAATGCCCGAACGAAATACTCCTCCCTGCTGGATGCCGCCTCTGCTGCGAGCAGGGAGCGTTTTCGAGCGGTAATGCTTACATCGAGCACTACCGTGGCGGGATTGATCCCTCTTCTCTTCGAACCCAGCCTGCAGGCCCAAATTTTGAAACCCCTGGTTATCAGCACCGCCTTTGGCCTCATCTCTTCTACCCTTCTTGTTCTTTTAGGCCTTCCCTGCATGTACATGATTCTCGGAGATCTGGGATGGATTGAACCTATGGAGAGAGAGGAAAACTTGCAAATGAAAGGATAAATCCTGCAGAGCGGTGCTGCGCTAAAATCTTGTGGAAAAGCCGGAGGTTTCGTTGTTTCGTCCGTCTTTTCTCTTCAGGTGTTTTCTTCCGCGTTCATGCCCGGCACTTTTCGGCCTTTTCGGCGCGAAAAGCTCCGGGGCTTTTTGAGGGGGGAAATCCCCAATGAAAAGGGTGTTTGCTATTCCATACGCCGCGGGGAGTGGGCGATTTCCCCCCCTTGAGGTATGATATTTCCCGGATGTTTTTTCGTCCTGCACGGCAAAACTATGGAAAGAACGGACATCTTCGGAAGGGAGGAACTGAAGCTTTGGCGAACCAAGCAAAACCAGCGGTGGTAATGATAATCGACGATACACCGGAAAACCTGAAACTCCTGGACCGGATGCTCCGGGACGAGGGGTACCGCATAAAGACCTTTCTCCAGGGAGAGGCGGCGCTGGGGGCTGCGGAAGAGAGCCCCCCGGATATTATTTTGCTGGATATCAAAATGCCCCGCATGGATGGGTTCGAGGTTTGCGA
>DAIPKP010000010.1:0-14334 GCA_036769705.1 Synergistaceae bacterium | reverse complement strand
ACGGGGCGCCATATCGATCGTACCCGTACTTTTTGCCGGCTTCTTGCCAAAAAACTGATGGAGCACCCCCGATATACGGAGAGTATCACCCCCGCCTTCGTGGATAATATCTTTCATGCCGCTCCTTTGCATGATATCGGAAAGATAGGTATTCCCGACAGCATTCTTTTGAAGCCGGGGGAATTGACTCCGGAGGAGTTCGAGATTATCAAAACACACACTCTCCGGGGAGCCCAAGCCTTGGAAAAAGTACGTGCCAAATATCCGTTTAATGACTTTATCAACATGGGTATCGCCTTGACGAAATACCATCACGAAAAATGGGATGGTACGGGGTATCCCGAAGGTCTGGCGGGGGAGGAAATTCCTTTGGAGGCCCGGATCATGGCGGTGGCGGATGTGTATGATGCTTTGCGGTTTGAGCGGCCCTACAAAGGCCCTTTTCCCCATGAGTACAGCCGGGCCCTGATTTTAGGGGAATCCGGGAGACATTTCGACCCCCTGGTGGTGGAGGCTTTCTCCTCTCTGGAGGAGATTTTCGCGAAGATTTGCGAGCGTTTTGGCTAAGGGAAAAGTTTTTCCGGTTCCCGTTTTTCCGGAAGAGGCCTCACTCCAGAAGGGAGGAGAGTTTTTCGTAATCGTATTCTTCAGCAAGCTCCCGAAGCCCTTGAGCCGCAGCGACATCGAAGCCTTCTGCGGTGACAACGAGTTTTTCCAGGGCCACCATGTCTCCCGTTCGCACCGCCTGGCGCATGGCGGCAAGAAGATTTTCGGGAAAGCCTGCCAACTGTTCCCGGGAGAGAGAGGTACCCTTTTCCGAACTTGATTCCCGGGCATTTTCCGTATGGATGAAACGCACCGAAGTGTGCTTTTCGAGTATGGCAAAAAGGCTTTCCGGGCTGAAGGGTTTGGGAAGATAATCGTTCGCCCCGGTTTCCAGGATTTTTTCCACCTCTTCTTCAAAGCTTCGGGCGGTTACGGCGATCACGGGGATGAAGCTTTTTTCCGGATCCCTCTTCATTCTCCGAATCGTTTCATATCCATCGAGCACGGGCATGCGCATATCCATAAGCACGATGTCGGGAGTCCAGTTTTCCATCATGTTCAAAGCCTCCTCTCCGTTGGACGCTTCCCGAAGAGTAAAGCCGAAGGGCTCCAGAAAGGCCCGGAGAACCTGCCGGTTTTCCGGCGCATCATCTGCTATAAGAATCCCTATGTTTTTCCCTTCCTGCTCTATTCCCGAAACCGTGGAAGGCTTTCTGTTTTCCTCCTCCCGGGAGCTTGTATCCGTCTGCAGAGGTATCCAGAAAGAAAAGCAACTTCCCTCTCCCAAGGTGCTTTTGGCGGTAAGTTCCCCCTTCATAAGCCGGACCAGGTGCTGGCTGATGGAAAGTCCCAACCCCGTTCCTCCCGCATGATGCTCACTTCCGGCCTGGCGAAAGGCATCGAAAACGTGCCGGAGATCTTCTTCGGAAATTCCGGGGCCCGTATCCTCGATTTCTCCCGCCAGGAGGAGAGAGTCTTCTTCTCCGTCTTTTGCAACGTCTATCCGTACCGTGATGTTCCCTTTCTCCGTAAATTTCAGGGCGTTTCCCAGGATGTTCACGAACACCTGCCGTAACTTGCCTTCGTCCCCCAGAACCCGGGAAGGAATTTCTCCGCTTCTCTCGAAATAAAAAAGAAGTCCTTTGCTTTCCGCAGGGCTTCGAAAAGTCGATTCGAGATCCTTCAGAAGAGAAGAAAGGGAAAAAGAACTCTTCTTCAGCATGGTCTTTCCCGCCTCGATTTTGGACATGTTCAGGATGTCGTTTATGATGCTCAGGAGATGAAGGCCGCTGCGGTTGATGGTGCGAAGATAATCCTTTTGTTTGGAGGAAAGCGAGGGATCCCGCTCCAAAATGGAGGCGAATCCCAAAATGGCGTTGAGGGGTGTGCGGATTTCGTGGCTCATGTTGGCGAGAAAAGCGCTTTTGGCACGATTCGCGCCTATCGCCTCGTCCATGGCGGTTTGCAACGCCGCGGTTCTTTCGGAAACAAGGCTTTCCAGATCCTCCTTGGCAGATTGAAGAGAGAGCTCTCGGGTTATGTCCCGCTGAAAGGAGACGTAATTTGCGATATTTCCTTGTTCATCGAAAACCGGAGAGATGGTGGCGTCTTCGGTAAAAAGCGTTCCGTTTTTGTGCTTGTTGAGAAAGTACCCCCGCCAGACGCTACCGTTTTTCAGAGTATGCCACATGGCCCGGAGAAGTGTATCCTTTTCCTGATTCCCCAAAACGGTGTCCGCTTTTTTCCCCACCACCTCTTCCGGAGAATACCCCGTTTTGGCGGAAAAGGCGGGATTTACGTATAGGATAATTCCCTCGGTGTCCGTGATAATCACCGTTTCCGGAGTCTGCTGTATGGCCGTGGCCAACCGTTCCCGCTCCGACAAAAGGTGCTTGTGTTCGGAAATATCCATGGCGAGGCCGTCCCGTATGATCAGCCCTCCCTTGTTGCGGTGCCCCGTGGAGATAACGTGGAGCCACGTTACGGAGTTGTCCCGCCGTATAAATCGGCCCTGAAAATCGAAAAGAGAAAGGTCCGCAAGATCTTCCGCTTCGGCGTCCATAAAACGCTGGCGATCTTCCGGGTGCACCTGTCTGTAAAGTATGGCGGGATCTCTATGGATTTCTTCCGGCGAAAAACCGAGAACCGAGGATATCCCCGCGCTGATATGGCGTACTTCCCGAAAAGTTCCCCGGGAATCGAAAGCAAGCTGGTAAATAAAGCCCTTTTGCAGGTTGTCGCTGAGATGGCGGAGCTGAAGCTCCTTTTGGCGATAGGATTCTTCCGCTCGCTTCCTTTTGACGATGTTTACCGAGAGAAGAGCGATGATGCCGCAGAGCATCGCGATAGAGGCCCCAATGAGAAGCAGTCCCTTTTTGTGGATGTGCCACGCATGGAGTAACCCGGGGAATCCCTCCGGGGGTTCCTCTCCGATTTCCCGTCTTGCCGTCTCTTTTTCATCGTAAGTGTTCGGCAAAGATGAGGAGATTCCTTTCTCCTTTTCCGTACCGCCCACCTTTTCTTCGCAAAAGGAAAAAGCCGGAGAGAGGAGGAGAAATAAAAAGGCAAACAAGAAGACAAAAGAAAACATCCTTCGGTATTTCATGGCGCATCTCCTTTCCCGAAGATTGGCAATTCTCTTGAAGATGTAAGCGGAAGGCTTTTGGAAAACTCCATATGAAGAACATCATTGTAGAGGAAAAGGTTTCCTCGGAAAAGGCGGGGCTTCAAAAAAATGCAAAAATTCCCGCGACTTTCCCTGCGGAATTTCTCGTGCTCCGGTTTTCGCTTTCTTCCGGAAGAAGGTACAATAGAGTCAATAAAGGTGTTTCACAACGGCGGGAAGGCTTTTCCCTTTTGTGACACCATGCCCTGCAGAGGGAGCGAAGATTCTCGGGCCGTACGAAAGAGCTCGATCTGACTCGTTGCGGGAAATTTTCGGCGGAATCGGGAAAAAGAAAGGGAGGAGAACGCATTGCACCGGAAAGTTGCCCTGTTTTCAAGGCTCTCGAAGAAAAGGCTTTTTTTTGCGATTCTCTTTTTTCTGTTCCTCGGGGTGGGAGGAGTCCTCTCTCTTGTCGGAGAAAGGTTCTCTTCCCCCCTGGTTTCGGAAGGGTTCGGGCAAACCGCCTTGTGGCAGCTTCTCCTCGTCATGGCCCTGTTTCTTCTGGGGGCCATGTGGGGCAAACTACGGAATCAGGGGCGTCAAGAAAAACTCCTGGAAAAAATCCGTGAGGAACTCCTGGAACAGGGGTCGGAGAAAGAAGGATTTCGGGAACTTTTCTCCGCCCTTTTTCACAAGACCAACTCGGGAGTCCTCTTCATAAGCCCCGGAGGAGAAATCCGGGATTGCAATGCCCGATTTTGTCTCATGCTGGGGGAATCACGAGAGGAGATACGTTCCTCGAACCTCTTTGCCCTCGTGGAAAACGAGATCTTTCACGAAATTTTTTCCCGGGATATCAAGGTCGGAGGAGGAGAGTTCCAGGGAGACTTTCCCCTGAGGCAATGGAACCGGAGCCTCTACGTCCATTGCCGGTTTTTTTGCGTGGATCCGGAAAACCCGGACAAGGGAATTTTGTGCGTTTTTCAGGATTTGACACGGGAATACCGCATGCGGCGGGATCTCGAGGAGAGCGAAGATTTCCTGAATATGGTCATCAACTTTCTTCCCGTGGGGCTTCTTTTCGTGGACGATAGCACCGACATCATCTGCCGGGCCAACGAATACATTATGCGCCGCCTGGGAAAAGAGGAGGAACTCTTTTCGGAACGCCCCTATTCCGAGCTGGTTCAACGGATTCCTTTTTCTGAAGAGAACCCCGCTTCTTCCGGCGACATGACCTCCGAAAAGGAGTGCTTTCTCCGGGGGGAAAATGAAAAATTGCTCCCGGTTCTTCGAAATTACGTCTATGTCCGTTACCGGGACCAGGTTTTACGGTTGGAGAGCTTTGTGGATATGGGAGAACGGAAAAAAGCGGAAGAAGCTCTCCGAAAAAGCCGGCAGGCTTTGGAAGAGGCCAATGCTCTGGCGCATTTGGGAAACTTTGAAATGGATCTTTTTTCCGGAGAAATTTTTATCTCCGGCGAATTTTACCGCATATTTGGTTTGCAAGCCGGGGAGGTGCAACATTTCGGGGATCTTCTCGCTTATATCTACCCCGGGGATCGAAAGAATCTTCTCGATCTTTTCGAGGAAATGAAAAAGGCTTGCTCCGGGGGAAATTACAAAAAGGAATATTCCTGTGAAGTTCGGATGAAACGCCCCTACCGGGGAATGGGATGGTTCGTTTTGCGGGCCCGCATAGACCTGTCTGGAGAGGATGCATGCCGGATTTTTGCCACTATTCAGGATATAACGGAGCTCCGTCTCATGGAAAAGGCGGTGCGGGAGAACGAGAAAAAATACCGGGGCATCTTCGAAAGCCTTCAGGATGTCTATTTCCGGTGCAACTACGGAGGATTTATCTTAGAGATCAGCCCTTCGGTGAAAAAATTCGGAGGATACGAGCCGGGACAGCTCCTTGGTTTGGAGGCGGGCATCTTCTTCGAAAATCCTTCCGAAAGAGAGGCGCTCCTGGATCGGCTTCTCGAGAAGGGAGCCGTATCGGATTTCGAGCTTGCCCTCAAGGGAAGCGACGGAAAGATCCGGAACGTTTCCGTGAACTGCCATCTTTTGCGGGATTCCGAAGGAGCTTTGCAGGGGTACGAGGGCATGATCCGGGATATTTCGGACCGCATTCGGGGAGATCGGGCGGTGCGCTCCAGCGAACAGAAGTTCCGGGGTATTTTCGAATATTCCCGGGATGCCATCGTGCTTATCCGAGAAGGTCGTTTTATCGATTGCAACAACCGGGCATTACAGATTTTCGGATACGATGCAAAGGAAGATTTTTTCCTCATGACTCCGGTAACCCTTTCTCCGGAATTGCAGCCGGGAGGAAAAAACTCCAAAGATTTTCTGAGGGTGGTCGGAGAGAGTTTGCGGCAGGGCGTGGAGGAGATTCCCATTTTCGAATGGTTGTTCTTGCGGAAAAACGGAGAATCCTTCTGGGCGGAGGTGCAGCTTTCACCGATACTTCTGGAGGAGGCTCCCGCGGTACAGGCTCTTGTCCGGGACGTGACGGAGCGAAAAAAGCAGGAAGATCAGCGGCGGATTCTTTCGGAGGTTATTCATCAGAGCCCTCTCTCCATCATCGTATGCGATGCGCAAGGTAGCATCGAATACGTGAACGCCTTCTTCCAGCTCAAGACGGGATGTTCCCAGGAGGTAATGCAGGGGAAAAGCCTCTATACCTATCTCCGGGAGCGCATGGCCCTCTGCGAGGAGGAGCTTCGGGAACTTTTGGAAGATTTGCGGCAAGGGAACCTCTGGAAAGGCGAAGGCCGGGGAAGCTCTCCCGAAGGAACTGCCTACGTGGAGCATCTCTGGGTGGTGCCGATTTTTGACGAATCCCAGCATAGAATGCTGCGGATCGCGTGCATGGGAGAGGATGTAACGGAACAGAAACATATGCAAAAAGCCTTGGTGGAGGCCCGGGAGACTGCGGAATCCGCCAGCCGTTCGAAAAGCATCTTCCTGGCGAACATGAGCCACGAAATCCGTACTCCCATGAACGCCATCCTCGGATACTCCCAGCTTTTGCAGCGAGAAAAGGGCTTCTCCCCCAAACAAAAGGAGTTTCTCGATATTATCAGCGGAAGCGGAGAGCATCTTCTGGCCCTCATTAACGACATCCTCGAAATGTCCAAGATCGAGGCGGGGCGCATCACCCTCCGTCCGGAAGCCGGAAATATCCAGATCCTTTTCCGGGATATGGAAAGAATGTTCCGGATTCGGGCGGAGGAAAAGGGGCTCTCCCTGAAGGTCGTCATGGGGGAGGAGGTTCCTCCCTGGATCTTTGCGGATCACGATAAAATACGCCAGGTGCTTCTCAACTTGCTCAGCAACGCCCTCAAATTCACCTCTTCCGGAGGTATTACGGTACGGATAAACCGGGAAATTTCGCAAGAGGAAAAGCGGGATATGTTCCTGGTGGTGGAGGTGGAGGATACGGGATGCGGCATCCCTCCGGAGGAGCTGGAAAAGGTCTTTTCCTCCTTCGAACAGACCTCCAGCGGTATCCGCCACGGAGGAGGCACCGGATTGGGCATGTCTATCAGCCGGCAGTATGCCCGGCTTATGCACGGGGATATTGCCGTGGAGAGCGAACCCGGAAGAGGAAGCCTTTTCCGTTTTTCCTTTCCCTGTACCGGAACCCTTCCGGTGGCATCCGGGGAAAAGAAAAAACAAATCCGGGGCTTCGATTTTCAGGGACAGGAGGTTCGCATCCTGGTGGTGGACGATAACGCCACAAACCGGGATATGCTGGTACAAATGCTGGAACAGGCGGGGTTCGTCACCGCCGAAGCGGAGGGAGGCGAAGAGGGGCTTGGACTCTTTCAATCCTGGAATCCTCATGTTATTCTCATGGATTATCGCATGGGAGATATGGACGGTTACGAGGCCACGGACCGCATCCGTCAGGCTCCCGGAGGGGAAAAGGTGCCGATCATTATGGTTACCGCCAGCGTGTTGGAGGAAAAGCGCAAGGAGGCTCTGGAAAGAGGCATCAACGGATTCTTGCGGAAACCTTTCCGGAGGGAGGAGCTTTTCGCGGAGATGGCCAGTCACCTTTCTCTAAAAGCAATCTACGAAGAGCTTTCCCCGGAGGAAGGGGCAATTACCTTGGAGGAACCTTTTGCGGAAGAATTTCCCTCGGGGGACGTGCTTCCCGAAGAGCTACGGAGAAGCCTGATCGAAGCCACGGAGTTCGGAGACGAGGAGCGGTTCCGAGAGCTTTTGGAGGAGGTCCGGAAGGCGTATCCCCCCTTGGGGAATGTCCTTTCCCGGATGCTGGAAAATTTTGATTACGAAGGGATTCTCAGGGTTTTGCGGGAGGAGGAAAAGGCATGACCGGTACTATGGAATCGAAACAGAAAATCATGATCGTGGACGACACTCCCCAGAACCTGAAGCTTCTGGGAAACATGCTCCGGGAGGAGGGATACCAGGTCTATTCCTTTCCCAAGGGAGAGTTCGCTCTCAAGGCGGCGGAGCGGAAAATTCCGGATCTTATTCTGCTGGATATCAACATGCCCGGCATGAACGGCTACGAGGTCTGTGCCAAGTTGAAAGAAAATCCCGTGCTTCGTGAAATTCCCGTGATCTTTTTGAGCGCCCTCAACGAGGCGGAAGACAAGGTAAAGGCCTTTCACTCCGGAGGAGTGGACTATATTACCAAGCCCTTTCAGCTGGAAGAAGTTACCGCCCGCATCCGTACCCATCTTGCCTTGCGGGATGCCCAGCGGGATCTCAAGGATCTTCTGCACTCCACGGTTACCGGAAGCGTCCGGGCCATGGCGGAACTTTTAGCTCTCATCTCTCCGGAGGATTTCGGGCAGGCTCTCCGGGCGGCCCGGTACGTCCGGGGAATGGCACACCGGATGGATTTGCCGAAGCCTTGGAAATACGAGATCGCCGCGCTTCTTTCCAATTTGGGATACGCCGTCTCCCGGGAGGATTCCTCGAAGAATCTCCGGGAAGAGCGGATTCAAAAACTTCTCCGGGGAGATCAGTCCCGGGAAAGCGACAGAAACGTGGAGCTTGCGGCGAAAGTTATCCGCTGCATTCCCCGGTTCGAGAACGTGCCGGAAATGTTGGTGGAACAGCGCTATTTCCCCGAGTGGAATACCTCCTGGCATCGATGGAGTGAGGAAGTGCTGGGAGGCCAGATTCTCAAGATGGCTAACGATTTCGGCGCGTTGGCGGTTCATTTCGGATCCGCCTTCAGGGCCCTTTCGGAAATGAAGAAAATCCAGGGCGTGTATAACCAAGAACTTCTGGAATTTCTCGAAGATGCCTTGGCGAACGAAGTCCAGGGAAAGAGCGAAAAAATATCTCCCCAAGACCTCGAAAGAGGCATGATATTGGTGAGGGATCTGCTGAACCGCCAGGGCGTGCCGTTGCTTTCTCAGGGCACGGAGCTCACGGAGCACATGCTCGAACGCATTCGGGAATGGGCCTCCTTGGGAGTCGTCTCCAGGATGACTCCCATACCGGTGCTTCTGCCGCCGAAAAAGGCTCTCTCCGAAGAGGAGGCGGCGCAGGAAGGTCTGAAGGATTTCTTCGCCTCGGATCTCTCGGAGTAGGAGAACAGCTTCGAAAGAATCGGAAGGGTTTTCAGTGAAGGAGCTGAGAATGTGACGGAGCAGGAAAAGGATTTGGAAAAACTTCTTATTCGGTGGCGCCGGGACATGCATCGCTTTCCCGAAAGCGGCTGGTGCGAGTTCCGCAGTACCGCGAAAATTGCGGAGGAGCTGCATGGCCTCGGATTTCGGCTCTATTTGGGAGAACAGATGGTGCATCGGGATTTTATGTACGGAAGGCCTCCGAAAAAACGTATCGAATGGCATCGTCATCGGGCCCAGGCCCAAGGGGCGAACCCGAAATGGCTGGGGATGCTTCAGGAATGCACCGGGGTCACGGGAGTGCTGCATACAGGGCGCCCCGGGCCGGTAACGGCCTTTCGTTTCGATATAGATGCGGTGAACATCTCGGAGTCCGAAAGCCAGGAACACAAGCCTTTTCGGGAGGGTTTCGCCTCGGAAAACTCCGGGCTCATGCACGCCTGCGCCCATGATGTTCACATAGCCCTGGGAGTAGGGTTGGCGCATCTTCTTCATCGCCGCAAGGAGGAGCTGGGGGGGATCGTAAAAATCGTCTTCCAGCCTGCGGAGGAAGGCGTCCGGGGAGGGCGCGCGGTGGCGGAAAGCGGTATCCTCGACGATGCGGACATGCTTTTCGCTTTTCACGTGGGCCTGGGATATCCTTCGGGAACCCTGGTTCCCGGGGTGAACAACTTTCTTTCCACCACTAAATTCGACGCCATTTTCAAGGGACGTGCCGCCCATGCCGCGGTAGCTCCCCAGGAAGGGGCCAACGCTCTTCTGGCGGCCATCACGGCGATTCAGAACCTCTACACCCTCTCTCAGCACGGTGGCGGCGTGGTGCGCCTCAACGTGGGAACCCTGCGGGCCGGAGAGGGGCGCAACGTCATTCCTCCTTCCGCAGAGTTCGAAGCGGAATGCCGGGGAAAAACCGAGGAGATGAACGAATACATCTACCGCCGGGCGGAGGAAATAGTGAAGCATGCCGGGGCCATGCATGGAGTGAGCTGCTCTCTTCGCAAAATGGGAGAAAGTGTCAACGCCTCTTCGGATTCTTCTTTGGTGCGCCTTCTTCAGGAAACGGCGGAGGAAAGCTCCTGGTTTACGCCTCTCAAAGGGGCCATCAAGGGATTCGGAGGAAGTGAAGACGTAACGTGGCTCATGAAGGAAGTCCAGAAAAGAGGAGGCCGGGCGTGCTACGGTATTTTGGGAGCGGACATCGTTTCGGGGCATCACGACGGCACCTTCGATGTGGACGAAGCGGTACTTCTGCCGGGGACGGAACTTCTCTTTTCCCTTGCCCGGAAGGCCTGGGCGACATGGGAGAAATCCTGATAAGGAGGGATTGACATGGCGAAGAGCATGAGAAATATCGGCATCATCACCGCCGGAGGCGATTGCGGCGGACTTAACGGAGTGGTTCGGGGAGCTGCGAACTTCGCTCATCGTAACGGCATGGGAGCCTATATCATCCCCCATGGATATGCGGGGCTCTACAATCTTGTGGACCTGGATCGCATCGTCCATCTGGACGAAAACCGCACGGATAACGTAAATTCCTCCTTTGCAGGATCCGAGGCGGGACACTCCCGGGTGAAGATCGCCAAGGTGGACAATCCCCATAAATATGAGCGCATTCTCGACGGACTCCGCAAATTCTCCATCGACGGCCTGGTGATCTCCGGAGGAGACGATACCGGAGGCGTTATGGTGGACCTCGCGGAAAACGGCATTCCCTGCGTACACGCTCCCAAAACCATGGATCTGGATCTGCAGACCTACTCGGTGGGAGGCGATTCGGCGATCAACAAAATCGCCCACTTCGTGGAGGAAATCAAAACCACCGGAAAAACCCACAACCGCATCATGATCGTGGAGGTCTTCGGCCGCTACACCGGGCACACCGCCTTTCGAGGGGGCGTGGGGGCAGATGCGGACGCAGTGCTTATTCCCGAAATCGGAGTGGATTTCGACATTCTCTACGCCCACATGAAACGCACCTACATGCGGCGTATTCTCAACAGCGACGTCCGGGCGGGAACCTATACCATCGTGGTGGCGGAAGGAATCAAAGACGCCAAGGGAGATCTCATCTCCCAGGAGGATACCAAGGATTCCTTCGGGCATATCCGCCTGGGGGGAGCGGGTAAATACGTGCGGCGCAAGCTGGAGGAACAGCTCAAAAAGGATCCTGAATTTCCGGAATTTCTCAAAAGGCACGGCATGTTCGTCTCGGGGCTCTACGAACTGCCCGAGGTGCGGGAGGTGGTGCCGGGGCATCTCGTGCGCTCCGGAAGCACCTCCGCCTTCGACGTCAACTTCGGCAAGCAGATCGGAGGAGCCGCGGTCATGCTTCTGCTGGAGGGGAAAACCGGAGTTACCGTCATGGATGTGGACGGAGCGAAAATCCGCTACATCCCCACCAAGGACGCCATCCGGCAGCGCAGAGTGGATATGCAGATGGTTTCCTTCTACGAGGCCATGAACGTCTGTTTTGGCAGGGTTCCTCAGCTTTA
This sequence comes from Synergistaceae bacterium, assembly GCA_036769705.1. Classification (GTDB taxonomy): domain Bacteria; phylum Synergistota; class Synergistia; order Synergistales; family Aminiphilaceae; genus DAIPKP01. The sequence continues at coordinate 3,064 of DAIPKP010000010.1, read as the reverse complement.
CGTGCCGGAATTCGAAGAGTATCAGGGAGAGATCATCTACCGGCATATTTGAGATCTTTCCCTCCGGAACTCTTCCTTCGAATCCCGGAAAGATGCGAAAAAATCCGCAGATTATGCGGAGGTACGGAGAGTTTCCCCTTTTTTACTCTGTTTCCTCTGCGAAATCTGCGGATTTTTGTATGTCCCGGATCTGCCTTTCCGGAATCCATCCCCGGTTTCCCCGGGAGGTCTGCACCAGGCAGAAACCGTCTTGGCATTGCAGAATCCGGAGTACGCTTCCCTCGGGAAGAGAATAGAGAGGCGTGGCGTTTCGGGAATATCCCGACCGGAGAACCCCCTCCTCCTCCGTAAGAACCCCGAGAGGAACGAACTTCTCCAACCCCGCATTCCAGAGAGCCATGCCTCCGAAAAGAAGGGCCGGAAGAAGAAGCCCCCTGGCCCAGAGGCGGAAACGGGCTTTGCGGGTAAAAAGCGACAGCCCCAAAACGATCCAGAAGCCAAACCAGAAAGTCAGTCCCAGCCAGGCGGTAAGAGAACATCCCAGGAACCGGTTCCAAAGGGCCAGTCGCCAGGGAAGGGGCAATTCGCTGCCCTCCGGCAGAGTGCGCTCTATTCCCTGACGGAGGAGACGATTCCTCGGTTCCTCCCGGGCTCCCCGAAGATACCAGAGCAGAGCCTCGCCGGTTTTGCCCGAAGCCTCCTTGAAAACTCCCAGGTCGTAGTACAGAGCGCTCTTCGAAACTCCTTCCCGGGAGAGCATCTCCTCCAGGAAAAGTTCCCCCCGGGAATACTCTTTTTCTTCCCAGGCTTCCCGAACCGGATCGAAAGAAAAGCTTCCTTCCGAAAAAGAAGCTCCTGCGCTTAGCGGCAGAAGGAGGAGTGCCAGAAACAATGCAACCCCCGCTCCTCCCGAAAAAAGCACGGATCTTCCTCTCGGTTCGGAATGTTTCCGGGAAATCCTGCCTTTTCGCGTTCTCTTCATTTCCAGAGCCTCCGTATCAATCGCGTCATCTCTTTTTCCAAAGCGTTTATCTCTCCGGGAATGTCCCGGTTTCCGTAAAGCCCTGCTTCCAGAGCGGCCAGAAGAGAAAGGATCTCCCGAACCTCCTCCGAAGAGAGCTCCTTATTCTCCAGCCGGAAAAGCAGATCCCGGGTAAGAAGCTCTCCCCGCCGGCCGATCTTTGCGAAAACTCCCCGAGTAAGGGCCTTGCGGAGCAGGAGCAGCTTCTTTGAGAGATCCCGCTCTCTTTTCGCTTCTGCCAGGGCTTTTCGGGACTGGCGCAGAAGGTTGCGGCGCACCGTGTTTTTCCGGCGCCGGATTTCCCGGAGCAGAAGCAGCAATCCAAGAAAAACCGGGGGAACCGCGAAAAGCACCGCTCTCCACTCCGGCGTCAGGGGTGGAAGCATCTCCTCGAAATTCGGAGCAATCTCTTCCCGGAGCCGGAGGCTTTCCGGAACCGAAACCGGGGAGGAGCTTTCCCGGATCTGAGGAGGAGAAGGAGTTGCCGAAGGAGCCGCGGTGGGGGGCTCCTCGGAAAGCACCGCTCCCTTTGCGGAAAAGGAGGGAATGGAAGCCTTCAGAACCTCGTACTTTTCCGCCCGGGGATCGAAAAGAACCAGCTGTACCGGAGGCAGATTCCAGGAACCCGGCCGAAGAGGAATAAGGGACCAGGAAAAGGCCCGGATTCCTTCGTACCCTTCCGCACCCCGCCGGAGGCTTTCCTCGGGAGGATTTTCGTAGGCCTTGATCCCCTCGGGAAGGAGCAGCTCCGGAGCCTCCAGATCCCGCATGTTTCCCTTGCCCCGCACCAACACCGTAAGCTGAAGGGAATCCCCGGTCTGAGCCTCCCGGGGCTCGAGAAGGCACCGCATATCCGCACTTCCCACGAGCCCCGAGAAGGGCGGACTTCCCTGCCAGGCGGGAAGAGGAAGAACGTCCAGGGAGAGGGGCTGGCTCTCCAGATGGTAGGGGCGTCCCGAAAAGGGGCTGAAGTTGAAGAAATCCTCCAGGGAGGAGGGAAACAGGGCATCCCCCGGAAAGGCGCCGGAGAAGGGGCTTTGGGAAGTTCCTTCCTCCTGCAGCATCACGTCCAGGGCCGCGGAGGAAATGGAAGCCTCTCCGGGCATCACCGGAAAGAGGAGAAAGGGGATCTCCGTCACCACGTAGGGAGTGCCCTCGATTTCGGTGCGGTATACTTCCCGTTCCAGCACTTCCCAGGGAAGAGTTCCGAAATCCGGAGGAGAAAGCTGACTTTCTCCCACCGGGAGGCTTCGGAAAAAGGAAAAACGATAGATCACGGGTTCCCCCGCATAGACCTGCTCCCTGGAGAGGGAGGCGGTAACGAAGGCCTTTCGGGAAGGGCCTCCGGGGGTGTCCCCTCCGGGCTTTTCCCCCTTGGGAGATGGAGCGGAAGAGGAGGAGCTTCTCTCGGTTACCTCCAGGGAGAGAGGCTCCGTCTGCAGCCTGGCTCCCGAAGGAAAACGGAGTTCCAGGGAGGGCACCTCCAGGATTCCCGTTTTTTCCGGAATCACCGCATAGTAAAGATCCAGATGCTCGGAACGGCTTCCGTTAATTATCTGCACGCTGCTGCTCTGTCCCCGGGAAACGAGCCGGAGATGAGAGGATCTTCCGGGAATCACCTCCGGGGTCTCCCGGGTTCCCGTAATGCGAAGTACCAGCGTTACCGGCCGATCCGGAGTGGTGCGATTCCGTTCCAGGTGTACCTCTGCCGAGGGAGCCGCCCAGCAGAGACTTGCGGGAAGAAGGAGAAGAAGAAAAACCGAAAAAAGGGTTTTTCCCGAGAGAATTTCTAAGGGTTTTCCACGTTTTGTGGCCATCTTCATTCCTCCCTACCAGTCCTTTTCCACGTTTTCGTAAGCTCCCCGGGGAATGAGAGCCTCTCCCGGCAAATCGTGAAGCCGATGCAGAAGCCGTTCCATCATGTCCGGGGTCACTCCCTGATCCGAAGAGAGAGCAGCCTCCGGGGGAGAAAGGCTTTCGTCCTCCGAGGCCTCCCGGAGATCTTCCAGCCTGGGAGCCTCTTCTTTTCGGGAGATGTCCCGG
>DAIPKP010000104.1:0-7178 GCA_036769705.1 Synergistaceae bacterium | reverse complement strand
CGGTAGCCGCAGCGGTGGCGGAAGCCGCCCGGAAGAGCGGCGTGGCGAGGCTGTAACGGAAGATTCGGAAGTTAAGTGCCAAAAGCCTGAAAAAGTATCTTGAACGGATAAAGTCGTTTCAGTCGTAGAAAACCGAAAGGAGGAGGGAGCATGGAATACCTGCTGCCTTACGGACGAAAGAAAATTTCCCTGAATCTTCCGGAAAAACACGTTCTCCGGATCTTGGAGCCCAAGGAGACCCAAAAACTGGAATCCCTGGAAAAAACCGTGGCGGAAAAGATTGCCCGCCCCGATGAAGGGCCCTCTCTCGAAGAAATTCTGGAAGCCAAAAAACCTTCCACCGTGGCCATTATCGTAAACGATCTCACCCGTTCCACTCCCACCGCAAGCATGCTTCCACCGGTGCTGGAGGTGCTGGAAAAGCGGGGGGTTGCCCGAAAGAACGTGGTTATCGTCATCGCTACGGGAACCCATCGAGGACTTACGGAGGAAGAGAAGGCCCGAGTGGTGGGAGCTGAGGTGCTCGCTTCCTACCGAGTGGAAAATCACGACTGTGACGCTCCGGATCTCGTTTCCCTGGGAACGCTCTCCACGGGAAACGAGGTTCTTATAAACCCTCTGGTGGCGAAAGCGGATTGCCGCATTGCCCTGGGGGAGGTTTTGCTTCACTACTATGCGGGGTTTGCAGGGGGACGAAAAAGCATCCTTCCCGGAGTCGCCGGGCGGGATACGGTGATGCGCAATCATGCCATGATGGTGCATCCCAGGGCGTCTCTCGCCCGGATAGACGACAATCCTCTCAGCCTGGAGATGGTGGAAGCTCTCAAGCTTTGCCCTCTGGATTGTATCGTGAACTGCATCGCCAATTCTCATAAGGAGATCGTGGCGGTGGTGGCGGGGGATGCGGAAAAAGCCTGGAAAAAGGGCACCGAAATCTTTTACGACGTGAACAGCCTTTCCCTGGAGGAAAAGGCAGACGTTCTTTTCGTCTCCGCCGGAGGATATCCCAAGGACATCAATATGTACCAGGCTCACAAGGCCGTGGAAATAAGTTCCCGGGCTCTCAAGGAGGGAGGAAGCCTGGTGCTCTTCGCGGAGCTCGAAGAGGGGTACGGCCATCCGGTATACGAGGAGTGGGCGAACAAGAACCTTTCTCCTGCGGAAGTGGAGGAGGCCATGACGAAGGGCATCGTCTTCGGAGCGCATAAGCTCTTCTTTTTGGGGCGCATTGCCCGGCGTCATTCCCTGCATCTCTACAGCTCCCAGAACGAGACCTTTGCGAAAAAGAGCTTCTTTTCTCCCGTGGAATCCCTGGAAAGCCTTCTTTCCCTGCTGGAAAAGAAACACGGTCCGAATTACCGGAGTTACGTTCTTCCCCAGGGAGGCATCGTACTTCCTCTGGTGAAGGAGAAATAATTTCTTCGGAGAAAAGCGCGAATTTTTTAGAAAAAGACTCCATGTTTTTGCGGCGGAGGTGGGTTTGCGGACCTGCTCCGCCTTGTTTTTTTGCCCTGTCATTTCACTCCGTTCACGATGCGGAAGCATACTCGGAGGCTTTCGAAAATTTCCGGAACCCTTTACAATGGATTCGAAAAAAATGTAGCAGGAAAGAAAAAGAAAACCCTGCGGAAAGGAGATTTTCATGGGGTTGATTCTGCATTCCTATACCCGGGTGCATGAAATATGGGAAGATTCCTCCTTCGCCTCTCTCCGGGAGAGAAATACCCTCTTCGTCATTCCCTCGGGAAAAGAGCGCCCCTGGGTTCTGGAGCAGCTCCGGGGAGGAAAAATTTTCGATCAGCCCCGTTCCGTTTATACCTGGAGCGGGCTGGTGCGTTTTCTCGCGGAACGGCTGGAGGAGGAGGGGCTCGAAAGCACCCTGCGCCGCCAGATCGATCCGCCGGATCACTGGATCATTCTCCGGCACCTCTGGAGCGGGCTCTGTGAAAGGGCCCCCTCCGAAAAGCTGCCCCGGGGAATGAGGCATCCCGGTTTCGTGCGTCAGGCCGGGAGAATGCTGCGGGAAATGCTGCGGGAGGACGTTTCCTTTACCCATCTCCGTACTCTCTGGGGCTGTTCCTGTTCTCCCGGAGAGCTTTGCAAGAGAGAAGATCCCCAGGGGTGGTTCTGCTGCCTTTTGGGGGCTTACGAAAACTATCTGGAAGAACACGATCTCGCGGACAGCGCTCAGATTGCCTCCCTGGGGGCGGATCTTTTCCGTCTTCCCCGGGCGAGGGAAGCGCTTTCTCCTTTTTTCCGGCAAACTCCCCTGGCTTTTATCGGGTTTCTCTCCTTCGCTTCGGGGCAGCTCCGGCTGGTACGGGAGCTCATCTCCCTGGGAGGAGAGGTGCATCTCTGGGTTCCCCGGGCGGGATTGCCCTCCTGGGATCCTCGTAGCCGGAGAGGGCACTATACCGCGGCGGACCAACTGGAATGCGGAGCAGAGCGGCGGGAAGATTCCTCGTATCCGGGAAAACTCCACCGCCTTTCCGGAGGTGATCGGGGGATGACTCCGGAGGTGCTCGCCCGGGAGCTGGCGCTCTGGAGCCGGGGAAAGGGCCATTTCGGAGAGCTTCCCTTTCCCTCCTGGGAAAAGATGGCTTTGGTGGTTCCCCGGGAGGAGAGCCGTTATCTGGAGGAGGCCCTGGACAAATACGGGCTTCCCTATACGGTGGCGGATTCTTTTCCTTTGAGTTCCACCTCTTTATGGGGTCTATTCCGACGCATGGTCTCTCTGGCCCTCGAAGGATGGCCCGGAGAGGATACCGCTCGGCTTATGGGGCATCCCTTCTTCGGAGGGACCTCTTTTCCCCTGGAGAAGGCTCTGCAGGCCCTCCCCCGGGGGGCCGACGAATGGCGACGTTTTCTCGAAAAAGAAGGCTCTTCGGAAATACGGGAACTCTGGAAAGGACTTGACGCTTACGGGACTTTCCTACTTCGGGGGGGACCTCCGAAGCAGATTTTGGAGAAAACGAGGGAGCTTTTTCACACGGTTCTGGGGATTGCCGACAAAGGACATCTTTTGGCGGAATCTTCCGAGAAACTCGATTTTCTGGTGCGGGCTCTGCACGGAGTGCTTCAGGAGCTGGAGCGCAAGATTCTTTTTTACCAGGAGCTGGTGCCCGATGTGGGCGAGGCCGCCGAGGGGAGCCTGAAGGGACGGGAAGTTCCGACTTTTCTCGAAATCTGGGCGGAAGAAACTTCCCTGCTTCCTCCTCCGGCTCTCCGGAACAGCATGTTCCTCTTTCGGGATGCCCCTCCCATTCTTTTCGAATGTTCCACTCTCTGTTGGCTGGGCGTCACTCCCTCCCGGTGGCCGGGCTCCCTGGGAGAGGCTCCCTTTCTTTCGGACGAGGAGCGAGCCTCCCTGGAACAACTGGACGCCCCGGATCTCCCCCGGGCACATCTTCCCCTGGTGCCGGAACGCCGCATGGCCCGGCACGCCCTCTTTCGGCGTATTCTTGCCACCGCCTCCCGGGAAGTTATCTGCTGCGCTCCTCTTCAGGATTCCCAGGGAAGGCCCCTGGGGGAATCCCCCTTTCTCGCCGCCGCTGGAACGGGTAAAAATTCCTGGATGGAGGAGTCCCTGCCCCGATTGGAACGTACCCTGGGAGAATATCTTCCCTCCTCCGGGGAATGGCATTTTCAAAAGGTGGAAGTTCTGGGGGATCTTCCCGGAAAAGAGAGGGTTCTTCCGGAAAAACGCTTCAAAGAGGTGGTATCCCCAAAGGGAAGCCTTTCCCGGCTGGATGCCTTTCGAGAATGTCCCTTCCGGTATTATGCGGAGAAGTTGCTGGAAGCTCCGCCGGGGGTGTTCGAATACGATCCCCGCAAGGCGGGAAGCTTGATTCATATCCTTTGGGAAAAGCTTTTCTCCCGGGAGGAGGCTCTTTCGAAAGAGCGCTTTCTCGAACTGTGGAACCCTCTGGTGAAGGAGCACTATCCGGAACTTCTCGGAGCTCTTCGGCGCCGGGAAATGCTGCTCCGGTACCAGGCTTTCCGGGGAGCTTCGGTGCTTGAAGAAATGGAGCAGCGCCTTCGGAAGTCCCTGAAAGAGCGAAAGACCGAGAAGGATGTCTGCTATCACGAACCTTCCTGGCAAATCCCCTTTTATGGCCGGGCGGACCGGCTGGATTTTCTCGAAGGGGATGCCCTGGTGATTCTGGATTACAAGCTCGGCAAGGGAGAAAAACATAAAAATTCCCTCCAGCTCGGAGCCTACGCCCTGGCTCTTCAGGAGGAGGGGCTTCCCGTAAAGGGATGGCTCTATTTCGGCCTCCGGGACCGGAAAATGGTTTTCTGGGGAGACGAAGCCCTGGGAAATCTCTATTTGGGAACTCCCGAAAGAGGAAAGAACAAGGTGTTCTCTCCCGAGGAGGGAATGGAGGAGGCCCGGAAGGTTCTTCAGGCCTGGGGAGCTTCCCTGGCGGAGGGAATCTACGCTCCCCGTTACGAAAGTTCCAACTGCAGCGGCTGCCCCTACCGGACTCTCTGCCGCCGGGAGGAAGCCTATTGGAAAAATGCCGAGGAGGATGCCCCCGATGAATGATACCGAAGCGTTGTTCTTTCTGGATTCCGAGGGAGCCCGGCCTCTTCAGAGAGAGGCGGTGACCGCTCGGAAACCTCTGGTGGTGGTAAGCGCCGGAGCGGGAACGGGAAAAACCCGCACCCTGGCCTGGCGTTTCGCCTGGCTTGTGGCTACGGGGCAGGCGGAGTTTTCCCAAATTCTCACCCTCACCTTTACCGAAAAGGCCTCCCTGGAAATGCGCCAGCGTATCGGGAGCACTCTCCGGAAATGGGGCGAAATCTGTCCTGCCGGCGAAGAAGAGGTCCGAGCCCGGCTTCTGGAGGGAGCCTCCCGCATCGAGGAGGCCCGGATTACCACCATCCACAGCTATGCGGCTTCCCTCGTCCGGGAGGCGGGATTTACGCTGGATCTTCCTCCCGGAGGCCGGGTGGTTTCCGCTCCGGAGGAGGAAAAGTTTTGGAACGCTTTCACCCGGGCCCTGGATTTTCTCGAAATCCCCTGGTTCCGGGACCTTCTCGCCTCTTCCGGGATTGCCGGGGAGATTCTGGAAGAAAATCCGGAATATTTCGAAAAACTTCCCTCCCTTCTTGAAGATCTTCGGGGAGTGGAGGTGCTGAACCACTTCCGCCCCTCCGAGGTGGCTTCCTGGTGCAAGGCCCTGGGAGATCTCTGGAAAAGCCGGGGGAAAACTCCCGGGGAGCTGAGAGAGCTCATGGAACATCCCGAAAAATCCTTCGAGGATCCTCTCTACAAGGCCATGGAGAACCGTGCGATTTCCCGATGGAAAAAGGAGGGCGAGAAGATTCTCGTTCTTCTGAAGGAGCTCGGCCCTCTGGAAGGCCAGAACAAGACGGCTCAGAAAATGCGAAACTTTCGGGAAGCCTGGCCGGAAGTTCCCGGAGAGGGGAGAGTAGCGGAGTTCTTTCTGAAGATCCTGGAATGTTTTTCCGGGAACTCGGGAAACGAAAAAAACTGGAAGCGTTTTTCCCAAAACTTTGCGGAGAGCTTCGGGCAATCCCCGGTGGAGTGGCGCAAAGCCCGGGAAGAAAAGGAAAAGGTTTTGGCGGAGCTGCTCATCTCCCCGAATATTGCGGAAAGGGACGGAGAACTCCGGGGAGTGCTCCTTCGTTTCGGCCTTTTGGGATGGCTCTGCTGGGAGATCTACCGGGCCCGGGAAGGGCTCCTTACCTTTGACGATCTCATCGCCTGGGGGGAGCGGGCGGTGCGTGCCAATCCCTCCTGCGGCACCGGATTTAAGGCCCTTCTGGTGGACGAGTTCCAGGATACGGACCCTCTGCAGGATCGGCTTATCCGGAACATCCTGGAGAAAAATCGGGAGTTCCATCCGGTGAGCCTCTTTCTCGTGGGAGATGTCAAACAGTCTATCTACCGATTCCGCCATGCGGAACCCCGCATCTTCGCTTCCTACGTGAAGGAGGCCCAAAAGGGGGCTGGGGAGTATTTGCGGCTGGACGAAAGTTTCCGCAGCCGGGAGGAGCTTCTCGGTCACATCAACAATTTTTTCGGGGATCTCTGGAAAGAGGGGCTTGGAGAAGCTCTTCCCCTGAAATACGAAGAGCTCCGCACCCCCCGAAAGGATACGGGAGGCTATCTCCTGGAAGAACGGGAAAAGGCTCCTCAACTTCCCCCGATAACCCATCTCTTCGAAAAGGGATCCCGGGGGGAAAACGGCAAGCTTCTGGATACTCAGGAACGGCGGGGTTTTCTTGCCCGAAAGCTGGGAGAGCTTTTTCTCTCCTTTCGGGGAGTTCCCATCTGGGACAAGGAGGCGGGATGTTCCCGAGGATGTACGTTTCGGGATATGGCGGTGCTCCTTCCCAGCCGTACGGGATACGCCGCCTTGGAAGAGGCTTTCGGAGAGCTGGAAATTCCGGTGCGCATGGAAAAGAGCATGGAGTATTTCTCCCGGGGGGAGATTCTCGATGCGGTGGCCTGGCTGAACGCCCTGGGAAATCCCCGTAACGATCTCGCCCTGGGGGGGTATCTCTCCTCTCCCTTTTCGCCTCTCTCCCTGGAAGAGGTGCGGGATCTGCTGGAATCGTACCATAAAAAAGAGGGGTCTTCGCTCGCAACGTTGCTGGAACGGGATTTCCCCGAAGCCGCCGCATGGATGGAGCTGCAGAGGAAGCGGGCCTTTTTCGAAGGCCCCCGGAGGGCGCTTCTCAATTTATTGCACTCTCCCGAGGGATTGCGCAGCCTTCCGCCTTATCTGCGGAAACGGGGAGTGGTCAATCTGCGGCTCGCCTCGGAGCTGGCGGGGGAGTATGAAAGGGCCTTCGGCCCGGATCTCCTCGGTTGTGCCGCCTGGCTGGAGCGCAGTACCACGGGAAAGCCCACCAGGCAGGAGGAGGCCCAGCCCTGGGGAGACGAGGCGGAGGCGGTGCGTATCCTCACCATCCACGCCTCCAAGGGATTGGAGTTCCCCGTGGTGGCTCTCTTCGGGCTGGAGCAGAGTATCCGGGGAAGGCGATCGGATTCCCTTCAGGGAGATTCCGTTTTCGGCGTCGCTCCCAGCGCCTATCCCGAACCCTGGGAGGAGGAAGGCAAGCCTCTCTCCCGAACTCTTGCGGTTATGCTGGAATCCCGGGTGGCTCCCACGTAGAGCAGGCGCTGGCGTTCTTCCTCCTCC
>DAIPKP010000247.1:0-1490 GCA_036769705.1 Synergistaceae bacterium | reverse complement strand
CACCTCGAGCTAAAAATAAGCGATCTGTTTGAGAAAAAGAATAATCAGTCGTATCTCGTTTAGATTTGGGGGATTTCCACATAGATTCCGCCGCAACAAGCTCCGGGCGCAGGGGCAAAAAGGACTGAGCACACCAGATACGTTCTCCCCCCTCACCGTGGAATCCCAAAAAAAGGCTCTCCAGCGTCTTTGCCACATTCTCCGGGTTTTCCTGAGAAACAATACGCTCTTTAAGAACCTCATCGAGTTCTTGAAGGTGCTCTCGATGCATCTCATGACGGCTATCCACCCGGGATGCTCCGAAAAAGGAAAAAAGCTTGAGATTCAGCCGGGCCTTTGGAGCATATTCCAGAGGAAATTTCCGAAGCTCCGGCAAAAATGCTTCCGAAGGAAGAAAGAAGGGTTTCCGCGCTCCTCCTCCATCCTCTTTTTTCTCTCCAGAGCCTCTTATCCTCCTTTTAGAGGTTCCCACAAGAAGAAATTCCACCAAAAACTCCAGATTTGTTTGGTCTGCGAAGAAGCGTTTCCCGAAGAGACGCACTCCAGGATTAGCATCGGCATCTCCTTTTTTCGATGTCGCCAAAGAGATTTCAGGATACGAATTAATCATTCCAGACCTCCAGTCTTCCCTTATTTACCGCATAACATTGCCGAAGAAAGGTATGATTTGTCTGCAACCGCACCAAAAGGACCTCTTTTTGCTCTCCACTGCGGCAACGGGAGACGATCTCGTTCTTCAGTCTACTCAGCCTCTCTCCATAAACGGCTTGCAGACTTTCACTCAAATATCCCGAATTTCGAGCAAACATGTAATCAAGAAAGGGCAGATTCAAAATCATGCGGATCCCCTCAAGCCGTCCTTTCCCAAGGAGAACGAGATCCCGCCGCTCTTGATTTCTTTCCTGGTTTCTTTTGAGGACAAGATCAAACTCTTTGAAAAAATCCACCTCGGCGAGCACGATCTGGGCACTTTGACGAACGGCATGCTTTCCTCGATTAAGCGTCACATAGAGGTACGATGGCCCACCCCTCGAACCTCCCTCTTCGGGAAGCCGAACTCCCGTAAACTCTTCCTGGATGACATGGTAAAGTTTTTTGCGCAGAGTGTCCTTTTTCGCCCCGTAAAGTTGTTTTTCCGCATCCTTCTGCCAGGAAAGCCACTCCAAAAGAGCTCCCGATCCAAGAAATTGCTGAAGATATCTCTCCCCATCCTTCCTGATTTCCGAACCCGGCCCCGATTTTTTTTGAAAATCATGAAAGAAATACAACATTCTTCGCACCTGACGCCGGGCTTCTCCCTGGGTAAAAGGACTATCATTATTCTCAGAAGAGGCTTCAACCCCACGCTCTAAAAGCCTTGTAAAGCCGTCCTTCAAGGAAGATAGGTCTAGATCATATTTTCCCTTGTTTGTCCTCGTCCAGAGATACCGTTCCACCGCCGGGAGGGTTTTTCTCCAAAACCATGAGCCCGGATCTCTCGGACGGCTCTC
>DAIPKP010000103.1:0-7307 GCA_036769705.1 Synergistaceae bacterium | reverse complement strand
TACCCCATGATCCCCGATGCGTTCGAGATCCACCGCCATGAACAAAATGGCGGAAATGGTTCGAAGATCCAAAGCCACCGGCTGGTATCGCGCGATAATCTGCAGCGCCGCTCCTTCGATTTTCACCGTAAGATCGTCCAGCCGATCATCCCCGGCGATCACCTCCCGGGCCAGCTCCACATCCTGTTCCTTGAGGGCCCATACGGCCCGGCTCATGGCATCCTCCGCCAGGGTCCCCAGGCGCAATAAATCCGTTTCGAGGACCTTGAGCTCCTGATCGAAGGCCCGACGGACGTTGATTCCGTTCATAATCGCTCCCTCTTTTCCTTCCATATCAAGGGACACCCTAAAAAGGCGCTCTTGTTCTCGATTTGCACAGTTTCCTCCGGGAGATCGCAGAAATTCCAAAAAGATTCTTTTCGCATATCCCTCGAAAGTACGAAGTGCACGTACGCAACATGGAAACATCTTTTCTAACCGAAACGCCCGGTGATGTAATCCTCGGTTTTCCGGTTCCGGGGGGACGTGAAAATATCCCGGGTCTCTCCGAACTCTATCAGATCTCCCATGAGGAAGAAGGCGGTATCGTCGGAAATTCGCGCGGCCTGCTGCATATTGTGGGTCACGATAATAACAGTATATTCTTTCTTTAATTCGCGAACAAGCTCCTCTATTCGCGCTGTGGCGAGCGGATCCAGGGCCGAGGTTGGTTCGTCCATGAGAAGCACTTCGGGAGCCACCGCAATGGCCCGGGCTATGCAGAGGCGCTGCTGCTGCCCCCCCGAAAGGGAGAGGGCCGGAGAGTGAAGTTTATCCGCCACCTCGTCCCACAAAGCCGCTCCTTTAAGGCTTTTTTCCACGGTCTCCCGGAGGATGTCCCGATTTTTCACTCCGTGAAGCCTGGGACCGTAAATCACGTTATCCCATATGGAGGCGGGAAAGGGGTTGGGGCGCTGAAACACCATGCCTATCCGCCGCCGGAGCCCGATGCAGTCCGTATTCTCCTCGTAGATATTCTCGCCGTCCAGGAGAACCTTCCCCTCGACACGGCAGGAGGGAATGAAATCGTTCATCCGGTTGAGACAACGCAACAGGGTGCTTTTGCCGCACCCCGAAGGGCCGATATAAGCGGTTACCGCCTTGGACCGCATGGAAAAGGAGATGTTCATGAGAGCCTGATGCTCTCCGTAATACAGGTTCAGATCCTTGACGGACAACTTCGAAAGAGTTTCCAAGAAAACGTCCTCCTTTAATCTTCGGGATTTTCCGGTTAGCGGCGCTGCATTCGCAGCCGGGCTCTCAGGAGAATGCCCGCAAGAGTGACTCCGAGAACCAGGATGAGCAGTACCAGGGAAGCTCCGTACTGAATGGGCCGGGTCTGTTCGATGTTCACTCCCGCCGTGGCGAGAACGAGAATGTGATAGGGAAGAGCCATGACCTCGGAAAAGAGGCTTTTCGCCGCAGAGGGAATAAAAAAGGCCGCCCCGGTGAAGATAATGGGAGCCGTCTCCCCCGCCACACGTCCCACGCTGAGAATGGCTCCGGTAAGAATGGAGGGAAACGCCGCGGGAAGCACCACCTTGTAGATAGTCTGCCACCGGGTCGCCCCCAGGGCGTAGGAAGCGTGCCGATAATCCGCGGGCACCGAGAGAAGGGCGGCCTCCGAAGCTCCCACGATCACCGGAAGAGCCAGGCATCCCAGGGTAAGCCCCGCAGAAAGAAGAGAGGAGCCGAACCTGAGAAAAATACAGAAGAAGGAGAGCCCGAAAAGGCCGAACACCACCGAGGGAACCCCCGCAAGGCTTCGTATGGCCAGGCGCAGGAATTTCGTAAAGGGGCCTCCCTTGGAGTATTCCACCAGATAGATCGCCGTGGCCACTCCGATGGGAAAGGAAAAAAACATGGAAACCCCGATAAGCTGAAAGGTTCCGATAAGAGGAGTCAGCACCCCTCCCCTGGTCATGGAATCCCGGGGAGGTTGGGAGATGAACTCCCAGCTCAGCACTCCCGCTCCTTTGGAGATGAGAAAGGCCAGAATGCCCCCCAGCAGGAGAATCATGCTTCCCATAAGAACCCAGAGGAAACAGGTGGTTATGCGATCCCGTCTTTTTCGTGCGGACATCATCAGCGCATCATCCTTCCCTTTTTCTCGATCCAGAGAGCGATTCCGTTAATTCCCAGAGTGAGGGCGAGAAGAAGAATGCCCGCAAAGAAGAGGGCATGATAATGCGTGGATCCCACGGGGGTCTCCCCCATCTCCGCAGCGATGGTGGAGGTGAGGGGCCGCACGGGATCGAAAAACGACCGGGGAATTATGGCAGCTCCCCCCGCCGCCATGAGCACCACCATGGTCTCTCCCACCGCCCGGAGAACGCCCAGCAGGGAAGCCTGGAGAAGCCCCGGAAGCGCTGCAGGAATGACCACCCGCCAGATGGTTTCGGATCGGGTCGCCCCCAAGGCGTAGGAGGCATCCCGAAGATCTTTGGAAACCGATCCGAGGCTATCCTCCGCCAGGGAGGCCACCACGGGAATGACCATGACTCCCATAAGCACCGAGGCGTTGAGCATATTCAATCCCGAAAGAAGAGTGAAGGTCTCCTGAAGCCAGGGAGCGAGCACCACCATGCCGATAAAGCCCAGCACCACGGAAGGGAAAAAACCCAGGACCTCCAGCATGGGCTTGAACCACTCCCGAAGAGAGGAAGGACAGATTTCCGAGAGGAATACCGCCACCCCGATACTTACGGGAAGAGCGATGCAACACGCTACCAAGGTAACCCCCAGGGAGCCCGCGATGAGCGGCAACATGCCGAACTCCGGGGGCTCCGAGGTGGGATACCAATAGTTTCCGAGAAGCACTTCCCCGAGGGAGGCTTCCCGGAGAAGCGGAAGCCCCTCCCGGAGCAGGAAGAAAAGTATGAAGAGGATAATGGCTACTCCCGATGAAGCAAGAAGCGTAATGAGCAGTTCGGGAAGGCGATCCCCCTTCATGACGGCGACGTTTTTTTTCGTCATCACCAAGCCCCTTTTCCATAAAGTTTTAAACCTTTTTGCGGAACCCGGAAGTTTTTGCAAAAAACCGGGGATGTGCGGCAAAGCTCCGTTTTCGTGCAAGTCTACCGGGAGACCGCAACAGTTCCGTTGCGGCTATGTAACAGCTTCGCAACAGTCCTTTGCTTGCGGCCCTTCAACGCCGTTGGCAGATTCGAAGCTTTTGCTTTTTTGAAACAGTTCTGTAACCGATCAGAGAAGCTGGTATTTTAAACCTTTTCGTTGTAGAATTCAGTTTGAAAAGAATTTTATTTTCAAAAGCCTCTCAGGGGGCAAACAGGATCCAGGAAAAAACAAAAAAGGCTTAAGACGTTACAAAAGTCTTTCTGAAGAAGCTCAAAAACTTGCATTTTTACCATGTTTTTCGAGGGGAAGATCTGATAATGACGGTTTGTGTTTTTCTGCTCACCCAGGATGGCTCCATTTGCGGTAGCTTCGCTCCCGAAGCTTCGAAAAAGGGGAACATAAAGGACATTGTTCCGGAGATGGACTGGCCTTCTCTTTTACGGCAAGGGGAACACCGTATTTTTCCCTCCCTTTCCGCCAGGCTGGAAGAAAAAATGGGAGAATGGCGCATGGAGCTTTTTCCTTTGGGAAGCAGCGAAAAAAGCAACTTTCCCCCCCGTTTCTGCTGCCTTCTTTCGAGCCGGGAAGAACGGAAAATAAGCCACATGCAGGACGAGCTTACGAATTTGCGGCACATTATCGACGCCATGCCTTTCGGAGTTGCGGTAATCCGGAGGGACAAGCACGTACATATTCTCAACAAGGCGGCCCTGGATCTGGCAGGCTATCAAAGTTTGGAAGAGTTTCTGGCTCTGGGAAAATCCTGCCAGGAAACCTTCTGCCCCGCCCCTCAGGGAGAGTGCCCCATCTGGGACAAGGGAAACCTTTTCGATAAGACCGAAAGGCCCTTTCTCTTACGGGACGGTTCGGAAATCCGGGTTCTCAAAAGCGCGGTGCCCGTGGAGATTCAAGGGGAGACCATGATGCTGGAAGGCATTATCGATCTGCGCAAACAAAAGGATCTGGAACGCATGGCCCATACGGATCCTCTCACGGGAGTGCTGAACCGCCAGGGCATGGAAAAACGCCTGAAGGAACTCTATGCCAGGGCCTTGCAGGGAGAGATCCCGCTTTCGCTGCTTATGATGGATCTGGATAATTTCAAGGAAGTGAACGATAAATACGGGCATTTCGTGGGAGATCGAGTGCTTCGAGGCTTTGCGAAGATTATGGAGGACCACCTGAAGGAGGAAGATCTTCTGGGCCGTTGGGGAGGAGACGAATTTCTCATCGCCACTCCCTCTTCGGAAGAGGAAACCCTGGCTTTGGGAGAACGGATTATCCAAAGCGCCAAAAGCACACGCTTTTTCCAGCAGGACGAAAAAGACAGGGTTTCTCTGAGCCTGGGAATAGCGTTCTATGCTCCGGGAGTTTCCCTCTACGATCTTCTGCAGGAGGCGGATCATTTCATGTACGGAGCCAAGAGGAGGGGATGCGGCATCTTCTCCTCCCGGCAGAGCGTTCGGGGATCTGGCCTCGAAATTGAAGAAAAAGGAGGTGTCTTACGTGGAGGAAAAGAAAAAAAGAACCCCCTGTGAGATCTTTTCCCGGGTAGTGGGATTTCTCACGCCTCTTTCCCAGTGGAACGTAGGAAAGAGGGAGGAGTTCCGTCAGCGAAAAACTTTCGACAAAGTGCTCCGGGAAGAAAAAAAGACAACGGAGAAATCGGAGCAGCCCCGAACCTAGGAGAGCCTCTTTTCTCCGGGAAACCCGCAATCAGCTCCGGGCATCCGGCTTTCCGGAAGGGGCTTTTTTCTTCAGCTTCCAGAGAGGTGGATTGTGATAGCAACGACGGCATACGGGGAGGTAGCTTTCGGTTCCCCCGATAAAAAGCTGTTCCCCCTCGTAAACCGGTTGTCCCTTGCTGAGCCGCAAATTCATGGTGGCCTTGCGGTTGCAGAACCAGCATACCGTTTTGATCTCCTCCAGGCTATCCGCATGGAGCAATAGATATTCCGCCCCTTCGAAGAGCCGGTTCCGGAAATCGTTCTTGAGGCCGAAACAGATCACGGGAATCCCCAGGCTATCCGCCACGGAGCTGAGCTGTATCACCTGGGCCGCCGTGAGGAAATGGGCCTCATCCACCAGAACACAGTGCAAATCCTCGGACATAGAGCTGAATACTTCCGCATAGAGATCCGTATTTTTTTCGAAGCTCAGGCTTCGGGCCCTGAGACCGTTTCGGGAAGCCACGGTATTCTGCTCGACTCGGGTATCCAGGGCGGCGGTAAAGATGAGAACTTGTTTTCCCTGAATTTCATAGTTTGTAGCCACCCCGATGAGCTGGGCGGTTTTACCGGAGCTCATGACTCCATAACGAAAATACAACTTTCCCAAGGTTGCCCTCCTTTTTTTCTTTCGATTCCCGGAAAAAATCGACCTTCCCATGATCCGTTCCGATCGGTTTTACGGATTTCCCCCGGGAAACAACCGGAAACCCTCCGGGGACCCCTTATTTTATTTTTTCAGAAGATCCTCCAGTACCGGAGGGCGATAATGAGGCCCCTTGAGAAGCTTGCCATCTTCTCTTTTCTGTATTACCCCATTGACGAACTTCGTGAGATTCGAGTTGTGCACCCTATCGAAAGCTTCCGGCAGAGGAAGCCCGAAAGCCACCGCAAATCCCGAAAGCACGTACTGAACATCCGCAAGCTCCTTGAGCACCGCCGCATCATCTCTCCGGGGATCCTCCAGAGCTTCCCGAAGCTCCCGCACTTCTTCCTCGATAAGCCTCAGACGAAGCTCCACCAACTCACGGTCGTCAAAACTCCCAGTTCCAACGGGGTGATCGTACCCCCGGTGAAAAGCCGCCACTCGATCCATGTACGAATCCATAGACAATGCTTTTCCCTCCCGATATTACCGTTTTATCATTCCCATTATAACCCAGGAGGAAAAAGAAAAAAACGCCGGGGGTATGCTCCCGGCGCTCTATAAACATGCATATTCCATGCCAAAAGTCCCTTGTAAAAGGTCTCTCTTTATGAGGATTCCGCCGCATCCCGGACAATTTTTCTCGCTCTCGCCCGGCTTTGCCATGCGTGGAGAGCGAGAGCCAGACCGATAACTCCGTAGGTTACGAAAACCCGGAAGTATTCTCCTATCATGGCGTTGCCCATGAGGTTCTTTCCCGCCAGGGGAGAGACGATGAACATGGTATGGAAGAGCAGGGTCCCCAGAAGGGCCTGGCCGATGGTGGCCTTGCTGACGGAAGCTCCTCCGATGAGAATGGCCGCCACCGCGAAGGTTCCCACCTGGACGTGGCTTCCGTAAGTGTTGATGTTCCCCAGGTTTTGGAGAAAGATTACCTGTCCCCATCCAGCAAGAACCGTGGAAAAGACCACCGCGAGAATACGCACCCGGTCCACCTTGATGCCCGCCACCGCCGCGATATGCCGATCCTGCCCCACCGCTCGGAAATCCTGACCCAGCTTGGTTTTGAAGAGCTGGTGCAAAAGCACGCAGAGAAGGACCACCACCACCAGGGTTACCACGGGGACGATAATGGGAAAGATAACCCCGGGTATCTTGAAACGCAGCTTCCAGATATTATCCAGAGCGTAGTGCATGGGTTTGATATCCACGGTATTCCGCAAGCCCACCCCCGTGGAGAGGAGCATGGATTTTACCGGAATGGGGATGAATTTTCCCAGTACGTAAAGGCTGATGAACTGGTAGATTCCGTTGGCAAAGAATCCCAGAATGATACCGGTGATCATCTCCTTTCCCTTGGCGTTGTTGAAGAGCATCCCCGTAAGCCAGCCGAAGACCACCGCCATGGGGAAACAGAGCACCGCCGTCCAGAGGAATCCCGGAAGCCCCGCCATGCCAAAATTGACCGTGATGACATAAGCGAACTGTCCCGCCATGGCTCCCAGCACGATGCCGAAGTTCAATCCCATTCCGGCGAGGATGGGGATGATGAGGGAGATGACGAGGAAGGAATTCCGGGCCATGCGGGTAATGATTTCGTTGATCAGAAAGGGAAGGGGCAATCCGCTGTAGTACCCTCCGAAAATGCAGATGATGAGAAAGAAGATGGGAACCACGTTTCGCTGGAGAAATTCCCCCGTTTCAAAACCTTTCGACCGCACCGGGAGCTCCGGCGTGCCGTTGCCGTTGTCAGTCATTTTCCGTTCGAGTATGGATTTATCCGTCACCGTACGTCAACCCCCGCTTCTTTCCGTGTC
>DAIPKP010000102.1:0-7321 GCA_036769705.1 Synergistaceae bacterium | reverse complement strand
GTGCAGAAGGTGAACATGGCTAGGCCCTTCTATCCTTTAGGTCCAGATCGAGAATTTTCAGGGCTTTTCGTCCCATGGCGATGGCGTAGTTCTGCCCCCGGTCCTCGGGAAAGATCTGATCCATACAAGCCAGATAGAGCCCGGAGACCGAGGTGCGGTGCGGAGGAATTTTCTCGGGATACTTCCGGTCCACCACGGGCTGGGTGTCGGTACAGCGGAAAAGTCGGAAATCCCGAAGATTTTCCGGGTTCCAGGAGGGAAAAATCTTTTCCAGTCCCTGGAGAAAGAGATCCCGCACCTCGTCATCCGAAGCCTTGAAAAGGGAATGCTCCGGAGAGAGATACCGGGAAAGGTAGAGTACGTTGCATCCGTAGCGTTCCCGGGGGATCAAGTTGGTATGTTCGATAACCGCCACAAAGGGAAGCCCCTTGTCGGCGATGGATATCCAGTAATACTCCGAGAGAGGCTTTTCCATCTCCAGCATAAGGCAGAGGTTGGCCATGGACTGTATGCTCCTGTATCGTTTTTTCTCCTCCTTGGAGAGATCCGGGCAGAGATCCGCGAGCTGCCGGGGCGATCCGGTGTAGAGGATTTTATCGAAGAGAGCGCTGTGCCCCCGGGAGGTGGTGATGCGGACGCCCTTTCCCTGGGACCGGATCTCTCCGATTTCCGTGCCCATGCAGGTAATGCCTTCTCGCCGCTGCAGCTCTTCCAGGGCCCGGGAGTAGAGGGTGCCGAAACTTCCCTCGAGATATCCCAGGAGTTCCTCCTTCTGTCCCTTGCCCCGGGAGGAGCTGCGGAGCTTGATCTTGTTCCAGAGCCAGGTGGCACTTACCTCTCCCGCGGAGGAGCCGAACTTGGAGTGAAGCAGGGGCTCCCAGCAGATGGCGAAGATCTTGGGCCCCGTCTCCCGGAGCACCCATTCCCGGGCGGTGAGATGTTCCAATCCCTCGTAGGAAGAGCGTTTCTGGGTGCGCAGTACGAAAAGCCCCATGCGAAGGCGATCCAGAAGAGAGAGCTCGGAGAAACGGAGCAAATCCCCGGGGGATGTGAAGGGATGAAGCTTTTTCCCCGCATAGAGAGCGTTTTTCGGGGGCATCCACCGGAGATTCTTCTCGAGTTCCAGCTCCCGGGCAAGCTCCGGCACGGCGCTGTCGCTGGTAAAGATATGGTGGTAGAAGATCTCCAGGGGTTCTTCCCCCACCATGCAGGTTCGGGCCATGCCTCCCGGCACGGGGTGGGTCTCGAAAAGGGTTACGGCATATCCCGCCTTTACGAGTTCCAGGGCTGCGGTGAGTCCGGTGGCTCCGGCGCCGATAACGGCAACGTTCATGGTAAAAGCACCTCCAGTAGGGCGGATCTGTTTGTATGGTCCCGGTTGCGGAAAATCCGCACCGTGGGATGGTCGAAGACCCGAAAGGTCTCTTCGGCCTTTTCGTCGCGAATACGAAATTTGCCGAATCCGGGATAGGAGGCGAAGGAAATCGTCTCCTCGTATCCCAGGGATCCGTCGAAAAGAGCCCGGTAGTAGCGATGCATGAGGGGATATTTTTCGGGAAGTTTCGAGAGATTTCCCCAGTTTCTCCGGCTTGCGAGAATAAGATAATCCCCTTCCTCCAGAAAGGCCGCAAGCTGTTCCGCCTTCTGCCGGGTGTCCCTGTCCGGAGCGGGAATAATCCGGAATTGGAAAGAGCGGTTTTTTCCGGGTACCGAAGCCGGAAGATGGTAATCCCAGGACTCCACGAGAAGCAGGCTTCCGGAAGGCAGGTTTGCGTGTATCCATTCGGAGGCCTCGGTCCGGGTGCTCGGATACCAATAAAGGGCTCCCACCGCGCTTCCCCAAAAGAGGGTGCTTCCCAGGGCCAGCACCGCCAGGACCTTTCCGGTTTTGGGAAAGCTTCGGCGGAGAACCGCGAGAAGCCAGGAGGCTCCGAGAATGAGCCCCGGCGCCAGGGGGAGAGTGTAGCGGATGAACTTGGCGTGCCAGTTCCAGATGAGCAGGGCGTAGAGAGCGGAAAAAAGAAGAAGAGGCAGGATCTCCGGGGAACTTCTGCGGCGGAGCATGCTTACCGTCAGGAGTGCCGCTCCGGGAATCCCCAGCAGGGTAATGGCGGGGCCCTGGTGCCAGAGAAGATTTTTGATCCAGAGAAGAGAGGAGGTGCCTGTAAACTGGAGTGTATAGGGTACCTCCACGGTGCCCTTCACGATGCCTCCCTCGTACCGCATGATCCGGAGAAATTCCTGGAATCGCAGCAGGGAGTAGGGGCTTACCGCCAGAAAGGTCACGCCCCCCAGGAAAGCGCAGAGAAGAAGCCCCCGGAGAAGGTGTTTCGGCGAATCCCCCCTTATATAGCGCAGAAGAAGGAGTACCCAGGGAAAGAGAACCATCACGGCGGCGGTGGTTTTGGTCCCCAGGGCGAGACCTCCCAGGAAGCCTAAAAGGGCCCATCCCTTGAGGGGAGCGGGCTTCTCGCTGCGGATCAGAATTCCCGTAACCAGGGTGATAAGAAGTATCTCGAAGAGAAGAAGATTTTCCGTAACCCCGTAGTGGGCGGTTTGGATGAACCCCGGAGAGAAGGCGCTCAGCACGAGGGCCCCGAGGCCTCCGAAATCGCCTCCGCCCCATTTTCCCAGACGGTAGAAGAGGAGCAGGGAAAAGGAGGAGAGCAGCGCTCCGGTCCACCGGGCGAGGTAGGAGAGGAAGCCCGTGCTTTCGGTCCACCGGGAATCTCCCGTAAAGGAGCGCAGGATCTCTCCCGTAAGGCGGGAAAGATAGATAGGCAAGCCGTTATAGGAATAAAACCGGGGATCCAGATCCTGGGGAAAATCGATGCGTTTCGCCGCCAAGCTCAGGTTCATTTCGTCGGGATGATAGGAGCGGAGGCCGTCCCAATCGAGATGGGCGCAGCGCAAAAAGAGGCCTCCTCCGAAAGCCAAAAAAAGAACTCCCCAAAAGAATATTTTGGTGAGATCCGGAAGAGGACGCGAAAGTTCGGGAAGATCGGAATTTGGGCAAAGTTTTTTTTCGTTCTCCATGATATGCTAAGTATAACGGAAAAATGGCTTCCGAGGCCAGGATTGTACGAAAAAAACTATTATGTTTGGAGTGGATTTCTTGAAGAAGCGAGGGCTACTGTTTTTGGGCTTGGCGATTCTTTCCAATGCCGGGGCCAACGTACTTATCAAAATGGGAATGGCCTCCCGGGGGGAGGCCATCGGAGAAGGGTTGTTTTCGGCATTGCTTGCCATCGCCCTGAACCCCCTGGTGGTGGTGGGGTTCTTTTTTTTCGCCCTCACCTTCGTGCTGTACAGCGTGGCTCTCTCTTCCCTGGAGCTCTCCTATGCCTATCCTCTTATGACGGGAGGAGCCTTGCTTTTGATCTTCATCCTTTCCGCCCTCTGTATCGGGGAGTTCCTTTCCCCTTTGCGTTTCGGAGGCATGCTGCTCATCATGGCAGGCATTGCGGTGGTGAGCCTCAAGGGATAGGGGCGGCGCTTTCCGGCTGTTTCAGCCGGAAAAGCGCGCCGTTGTAATTTTTATGGAAGGAATTTACCCCCCCGCTAGGGAGAACCGGGAATGAAGATGCGCCGATCCTCCCGGTAGATTACCCGGTAGATTCTGCCCGTTTCCCTGTCCCAGGCATATCTTCCCAGCCCCGAGGCGATGCCTCCGTAACCATCGAGAAAGGTCATCCTCCGGGCCAGGGCGGTATCCACGGTTACGTATCCCCGAACGGGCCGGGCCAGGGGAAGCGTTCCCTTTCCCTTCCACCGGGGCCATCCTCCGGGGGGAGCGAGGTTTTGGCTTTCCAGTTCTTCTCGAAGAAAACCGTATATTTCCGGTCCTTCCCGAAGAGCAATTTGTCGTGCCCGGGAGGATGTGCAGAACTCCTTGAGCAGAAGATAGGCGAGCAGGCTGGCGGGAGGTTCTTCCATTTCCAGCAGGGCTTGGAGGGTAACGAAAAAAGCGTCCAGCCCCGCCAGGGAGCGGGGATGCATCGAAGGATGCCAGAAACCCCGAATTTCCTCCCACTTTCCCGGATCTCCCCGGAGGGGATAGATCTGCTCCATGAGCCGCAATCCAAGGGCGGCTTTTTCCCGGGGAGCGAGAGGGGCCCAGAGCTTTTCCCAGAGAGCCCGCTCTTCCAGGGCGGGGGCTTCCTGCACAAGGGCCTGTTGTAATTTTTTTGCTTCTTGCCGCTCCCCCTCCTTTATGGAGTATAATGAGAACAATGCGGTTGTTTCCGCTGAAGATACCTCTTTCGGATATGCGGGAAGAAGTATTCCCGGCAGGAGGAACAGGGGAAAAAATCCAAGAAGGACGCATCTTTGCATCTTTGTATATACGAGTTTCATTAAAAATCTCTCCTTTCTTTCGGCTCCCGATCTCTGGAAGATTTTTTGCAGGAGTTCGTTGCATCTCCAGAGTGAACAACAAGGAGGTTCCGCATCGTTTCGCCATGAAAACCGATGTTCGATCTTTTCCGGGACAATTTTATCAGAAAATCCTGAGGGCCTTTCTTCCTCAAAAATCGTTTCTCCTCCTGGGGGCGCTTTTCCTTGGAGGGGGAATCCTCTTCCTGTGGTTTCCCCATTATCCCCGGGAGATCGTCATCGGCCTTGCCTACAGCACGAACCCCGAAAATCAATTCATGGAATCCAGGATGTTCAGCTCCGCCCGGGCTTACGTGGATTGGCACAATGAAAATACCCGGGGGAAAAAAATTCGCCTGGTTACCGCTTCCTATCTGATGGATCCCACCGTGGCGCTTGGAGAGCTGAAGGAACAGGGCGCTCTGGGAATCGTTGGTTTTTCCAGTTCCAGCTCCGTCATGGAGGGCCTTGACGCAGCGGTTTTTTATGAGCTCCCCCTGGTGGCGGTTTCCGCTTCCAGCTCTTTTCTCTCCAGAAAGGATGATTGGCTCTTTCGGGTGCGTTCCAGCACTGCCGAAGATGCCCGGGAGATCATTTCCCTCTTCGGGAGCGAGGGTATTTCCGAAATTGCCCTGGTATCTTTTTCCGGGAATCCGGGATACGTGGTTCCCTTCGTGTGGGATCTCAAGAAACGGGGAGAGCCCCGGGTGGCCCGGGAGTTTTTCGATCTGAGCCTCATGGAGAGAGAACCCTTTCGGGATGAAAATCCTTTTTCCGCTCCCAGGGGAGTTCTGGTGGTGGGGCCTCCGGTCTATTCCCTCTGGATCGCTCAGAAGGCTCGCTATCTCTGGCCCTCCTCGCAAATTGTCCTTTCCCAATGGTCCCTGGCGGGGATGATTCCCGAGAAGAACGAGGATTTCCCCCTGGATTTTTCCGTTCTCGGAGCAGACACGTTCTTTCCCTTTCTCGTGAACAAACAACATCCCTTCGTGCGCTACTGGGAGAGCCGCTTCGCCCCGGGAGTGGATACCCTGGTGAACAACACCTATCTCGCTTTTTCCCTTCTTCTGGATGCTCTGAAGGAGAGCGGTTTTTCCGGGGGCGAAGAATTGCGGCAAAGCCTTGCCCAATACCGAAAGCTTTCGGGGCTTGCTGGGGAGATCGAGATAGATCATTACGGAGATGCCCATGCTGCCTATTACCTGTACCGTTTTGGTCCCCGGGGATATGAGAAGGTGTCGCCGCGATGAGCGAAATGAAAAAAATGCCGGGATTACTGGAATATCAGCGGCGGACTTTCGGACTTCTTTTTCTTTTCGCTTTCGTTATCGCGATTTTTATTTCCGTTCTTTCCGTGCGGGTGGTGTTGGAGGAAGCTCGGAGAGATTCCCAGTTGGTGTCGGATTTCCTTCGGGAGGAGATTCAAACGCTTCTTGCCTCCAGGAAAAGTGCTTTGGATCGCTTCTTTTGCTGCGAATCATCGAGTCCTCGGAAAGAAGATAGGGATTTCTTTCTCCAATTTTTCAGCTTTCTCGGAAAAACCTCCCGCAGCTGCCGTATAGAGCGGGTTTTTGCAGGCCCCAATCTCAAGGGCGTAGTTTTGCCTTCAAACTTTCTGGACGGAAAGTGGCATCTTTCTCCGCTTCTTTCCTCTCGGGGTTCTCTCAGCCTGATGGTTGCTTCTTCCCGAGAGAGGGGGTACCTGGTGGGATCTCTTCTGGTGCCGGAAATTCTTTCTCCCGGAAAGGAAGAACGGCAGCGAGGTTTTTGGGGACTCCTGGTGAGCGATGAAGGCGAAGTGTTTACCGCCCGAAACGATCGGGGCCTTTTTCCTTCGGGAAGCGTGGTGCCCCGGAGCTTCCTGGAGAACTTCGAAAAATACGAAAAATACCACATTGCCGGATGGCCCGTGGAGATACGTACCCAGGATCTTGCTCCCGGTTTGCTCTACATCACGGGAATCTGGGTGGACCGGGTGTATCGGACGAGCTTCCTTCTCGGTGCCGGGGCGGGAAGCGTTTTCCTGATAGCTACCCTGCTTATTCTTCTTTTTGCCCGCCGTCTTTTCCGCAAAACCTACGAAGATTTTTCCGATCTCGCCAAAATCTTCAGCCATCTGGATCGCTCCATTCAGGAGGCTGCCACTCCTCTGGATGCCATCGCGGAGATTCGTTACCGTTATCAGCGGGAGCTTACCCAGGATTTCGGCTATTTCAAGGAAAGCCAGGCCCTGGTGCGGGCTTTTTCCGGAATGATGGACAGCGTGGCCAGCCAGGGGCAGGAGCTGGCGGCCCTCTATGAAGAGACCTCGGCGCTGCAGCAGGAGCTGGTATATTCCAATACGGAGCTCCGGCAGGCCTTGGAGCGGCTGGAGGAGCTTGCCCTCTTCTCCCAGACTGCGGTGGAGGCGAGAAGCCCCAGGGAGGCGGCGGCCACTCTCATCAAGAGCATGACTTCCTTCAGCAAAGCCAAAGCCGGAGGGATCGTGATGATGGAAAATGGATATCCCGTAACCCTGGCCTTCGAAGGGAGTCCAGAAATACGTAAAGAGCTGGAAGCAGCTTTGAAACAGCACCCTCTTCGGGGATATCCCGAGGTGGTGCATTCCTCCGGAGAAGTCTGGCACTCCTTTCCCATTACCTATCTCGGCGCTCTCCTTGGAGCGGTGCTCCTGGCGGAGGGAAACAAAAAGGACAACGAGCTCCGGAAGGAGCTTCATAACGTGATGGCCCACTTCGTGCCCCACGTAGGAGGTATTCTCCGTTCCCGTATGCTGGTGGAGGAGGTGCACAAGTCTTTTCATTACATGGCGGTGCGCCTTCAGATGGTCTCTTCGGCCTATCACGACGAGACCGGAGAGCATCTTGCCCGAATCCGTTCCTATGCCCGCTTTCTGGGAGAAAAGCTCGGCATCACCGGGGATTACCTGGAGGATCTTGGAACCTAC
>DAIPKP010000246.1:0-1515 GCA_036769705.1 Synergistaceae bacterium | reverse complement strand
TCCTGTCCCTCCCGGGTGGTAATACCCCGCATCTTGAGTTCGTGAAGCACCCATCCTCCGAAGAGAAGCGCCGCGATGGCGTTCATGGTGTTATAGGCGTTCAGCATACCCTCCTTGAGGGCTGTGGTGGAACCGGGTTCCACCGGAGTCCCCAGAGGACTCATCATTCCCTTGCCCACCAGAAGTACCACGAAGAGAATCAGAGCTGGAGCCAGAAGCTTGCCCAGCTTATCGATAACCGTGGCCCGGGTGAAGGCGATGTAGAAACTCAGCAGAAAGAACGCTGCCAGGGTAGCCCAGAGAGGAACGGAAGGAAAAAGAGGAAGTACAGCCATCTCGTGGGTGGCGGAAGCGACCCGGGGAAGAATGAAAAACACCGTGATAAGCACGGGAATCGCCGCATAGATGCTGCCGAAAAAATTCCCCAGGGTTCTCGTGGCAAGAGCTCCCAGAGACTGGTTCTGATGGGCGCAGGCAAGATAGGCGAGCCACACTCCGAGGCTGTTGATAATCATGTACCCCAAAGAGGCGGTAAACCAGGAAGCTCCCGTATCCCTTCCGAGAATAGGGGGAAAGATGAGATCTCCCACGCCGAAATGAGAGGAGAACATGGCTCCGCTGATAAGGATAAGCACGGAAACCGGCAATAGAATCTTATTCTTCATAAGGCAGAACTCCCTTCCAGAAAACACAATACATCTCCACCAGCCGTAAGCGCGGATTGGCACACTCTCCCGGAAAGCCCTCACCTCCCTTATACGAACTTCTCCAAGTTACAGGCATATGCTCATAACAAAAAGTACGTAAACCTGAACACTTTACCACAAAAAAGCATCCCTGTGTTACTCATCATTCGGGGAAAACAAAAACTTTTTCTCCTCCTTCGGAGAATTTTGCCATGGGTACACCCCGGGGTTCTTTCCGGATATTGCATAAAAGAGATTTTTCCCCTATGCTCTTGCGAATTTCTCCTTCATACTCGCGTATATAGTCATATTTTTCGGAAAGGAAAATCAAGGCAGGAGGGCTTACAAATGGAAAAGGCGTTCTATCTTTTCGGAGGGCTGCTATTACTCACGGGAATATACGGAATCTATATCTACAACTCCCTGGTCCGGAAAAGGGCACGGGTTGAAAACGGCTGGAGCCAGATCGACGTACAGCTGAAACGACGGTACGATCTGATACCAAACCTGGTGGAAACGGTAAAGGGATACGCCGCCCACGAGCGGGAACTTTTCGAAAAAATCGCCGCCCTGCGGAGCGCCGCCCATGCGGCGGGCTCTCCGGAAGAGGCGCTTCCCCTGGAAAACCGGCTTTCCCAAGCATTGCGCTCCCTCCTTATGGTTTCGGAAAACTACCCGGATCTCAAGGCGAACCAGAATTTTCTCGCCCTCCAGGAGGAGCTGGCCTCCACGGAAAACAAGATCGCCTTCGCCCGGCAGTATTACAACGACACCGTAAAAGAGTACAACATCGCCATCGACATCTTTCCCAACAACCTGATCTCCCGAA
>DAIPKP010000245.1:0-1516 GCA_036769705.1 Synergistaceae bacterium | reverse complement strand
GGCGGGGACAGGGCCCCGCCCCTACCAAAACCGGGGTCATACCCATCTCTTCAAAATGATAACCGCATGGTAGGGGCAGGCCCCCGTGCCTGCCCTGATGGACCCTATTCGCCAAACCTGCCGCCCCTACCCCGCCTTGGCGTGTTCCCGGAGGGCTTCCAGAAAGGCCTCTCCGTACTTGGCCCTCTTGGAATAACCTATGCCCTCCACATCGAGAAGCTCTTCCGCGTTCCGGGGCCTCTTGGTGCAGAGATCCCGCAGGGTGGCATCCGAGAAGATCACGAAGGCGGGCACTCCCTCCTCCTTCGCCAGGGCCTTGCGCAGATCCCGGAGCTTTTCGAAAAGGATCTCCTCCTCCGCATCCGACAGCACCGAAAGAGGGCCCTCGGTTTGCCCCACTACGGAAAGGGCCTCTTCCTTCGCCCGGGGCATGTACACCCGGGCTCCCCGAAAGAGCACATCCCCCCCGGAGGGGGTAATTTGAAGCACCGGATAGGCATCCTCGGTAAACTCCATATATCCGCGCCCCAGAAGAAAATCTATCTTCCGCCGCAGGGTTTTCTCGCTCTCATGCCGCATAATACCGTAGGTGGAAAGCTTGTCAAACTGCAGCTCCAGCACTTTTTTGCTGCGGCTTCCCCGGAGGGTCTGCATCAGCAGCGTAAGGCCGTAACGCTCCTTCATGCGCTTTAGGCAGGAAAGAATTTTCTGGGCGTCGATGGTGACGTCCTCCCGGTCCACCCTGCGCAAACAGTTACCGCAATTGCCGCAGGATACGGGGGGATTTTCGCCGAAATAGCTCAGAATCTCCCGGCGGAGACAGTCCGAGCTGTGGCAGTACTCCACCATCCTGCGGAGGCGCTTCTTCTGGGCTTTTTCAAGACGCTCCAGATCTTCCGGATCCAGCTCTTCGTTCTCCCGCCCCTTTTCGATGAGAAAGGTGTTGATCCGCAGATCCTGAAAATCGTGCAGAAGCACGCACTCCGCGGGAAGCCCGTCCCGCCCCGCTCGCCCCGCCTCCTGATAGTAGCTCTCCATATCCTTGGGCATGTTGTAGTGCAGCACGTACTGCACGTTGGACTTGTCGATTCCCATGCCGAAAGCGTTGGTGGCCACCATAATCCGGGCATCGTCCCGCTGGAAGCGCTCCTGGTTGGCCTGGCGCTCCTCCCGGGTAAGCCCCGCATGATAGGAGACCGCCTGGTAATCCCGGGAGCAGAGCTTTTCGCAGAGGGTATCCACGGTCTTGCGGGTAAGGCAGTAGATGATGCCGCTCTTCCGGGGGCGATCCCGGAGAAACGCCGCAAGGGCCTGGAACTTGTCCTCCGGAGAGCGCACCTCGAAATAGAGATTGCTCCGGTCGAACCCCGTGGTAACGATCCGGGGCTTTTTCAGCCCTAAAAGATGGACCACATCCTCCCGAACCCGGGGAGTGGCGGTGGCGGTAAAGGCTCCGAGAACGGGACGGGAGGGAAGGGAGCGGAGAAAGGATTCTATCCGCAGATAACTGGGGCGG
>DAIPKP010000101.1:0-7381 GCA_036769705.1 Synergistaceae bacterium | reverse complement strand
TAAGGGGGAAAAACATGTCTACCACCCGCTGTCCCGTGGTAAGAGGGATGTTGGGAGGAAGCTTTTTGGCCACCGGCCGGGACTGACGCACGGGCCAGCGCTGCAGCATGGTGACGTTATGTTTCTGATTGCCGTCATCGATTACCGCGACGACTTCTTCTACCGTGAAGGATCCCTTTTTGATGGAGACCACTTTGCCCGAAACTCCGAGAGGAGCCAGGATACGGTGTTCGATGAGAACGGTTTCCTGTACCACTCCGAGGATGTCCCCTTCCTCGACGGAATCCCCTTCTTTGACTTTGGGAACGAAATCCCACTTCTTGTCCCGGGGGATGGCGGAAACGTTGATCCCTCGGGAAATATAGGGACTCTTGGCGGCATCCTCGATGAGTTTGAGAGGACGCTGCACACCGTCGAAAAACTGCTCGATAAGTCCCGGACCGAGTTCCACGCTCAAGGGCATTCCCGTACCAACCACGGGCTCCCCGGGTTTGACACCCGAGGTTTCCTCGTATACCTGTACCGATGCGGTGTCACCCTTCAGCTCGATAATTTCTCCCACAAGGCCCATATCTCCCACACGCACCACTTCGTACATCTGGGCTCCGGCCATATTGGTAGCCACCACAAGGGGGCCTGAAATCTTGGATATACTTCCTTGTACAATTTTCTTTTCGGCTGCCATATTCATGCCTCCAAATGAAAGTCCTGTAAAATCGGCAGGTGTGCCGGCTTAGGAACCTACGGAAAAAATATCCATTCCTATGGCTTGTTCCACACTACTGCGAATGTTCTCCATGCCCAATCCCCGAGATCCGGAAACGTTCGGAATGGGGATGATGCTTACAGGAAACTCTTCGTTAAGTTCATGGATCTGCTTTTGATGTTCCTCGAAGAGATCCTCCACCACGAAAATTACCGCATAACGCATGGCCAGCTCCCGCATCCGACCGGAGATATCCTCTTCGGACTCCCGGAAAAAGGGTTCCACTCCTACGGCCTGAAAAGGCAGGACGCTTTCATAATCTCCGAAAGCAGCCATTTTTGCCACCCGTTCACTATGCGACATGACGCAACATCCCCTTCGTTTTTCCTACGGGAGTACCGTTGGATTTGGAGACGAAAATGATACGAAGGTTCTTCGCCTCCAGCTCTTTCCGCCACAGAAAACGCAGGATGTTTTCCGGAGCGAAGGAATCATAGGCATACCGCGCCAGGAGAGTGAAAAGATAGTTGTCCAGGGCGGTTTCCAGGGAGAGAAGCATAGCGTTCAGGTCTGAAGTTTCTTCCATTTCCCGAAGAGCTTTCGCCACATCCGCATAGGAGAGAAGGCGCTCCCAGGAATCCGGGGGTTCCGAAAGAAGCCCCTGAAGCCTTTCCACGCTCACGATTCCTCCCTTGTGCAAAAAGGGCGCAGCGGCCCCGGCATCGAAGTTGAGCCGGCGAAGCCGCAAAAGATTGCGTATGTTTTCCGCATCGATTTTATTGCGGCACCATTCCATTACACCTGCAAGCTCCGTGGATGCGGCAATTTTATACATGGTAGCGAATTGGTGTTCATCCAGGAGCCGTTCAATTTCCAGAAGATTTTCCTCCTGCTCCCAGAGAGAGAGACACTGGGAAAGCGTGGGCCCCAAATCATAGGGGAGCATGCGGTAATCCTCGGATTCGATGGCCGTTATGAGATCGTCCCCCGCAACGGTGCCGAGAGAGGTAAGAAGATCCCAGCGGCGGGGTTTTCCCTTTTTTTGCAGAAACATGCTTTTGAGAACCACTTTGATGTTGTGAAAATCGTAGGGAAGACGAAAGAGCGTTATCAATCTCCTGTCCGGCACGAAGGCCGAAAGAGCTTCATAACACGCCTGAAGTTCCCGATCGATAACCTTGTCAAAATCGCTCTCCTTCTCCATATCCCCGATCCATGAGGAGTAGGAGGTTTCTCCAAGGACCTTGAGCGCTCCGGAGAGATTTTCGGTTTCCAGAACCCTCTGAAACACTCCGGAATCCACCGCGGCGTTTTCCATGGCCTTTATTCTGGAGTTCGCATATCCGTAGAGAGTCGAATCCATGTCTCAACCCTCCTTTCTAGAGGTTCGCAAACAGGCGCTTCGCGACATCTGCCTCCAGATCATCTCGCACGGAACGGAGAAGCGTTCTGATGGTGCAGTTCACTTCGATAAGATTGTTCCGGAGAACAAACCCCCGTTTTCCCCGGGGAGTCTTTTCCTTGGCAAGGGTAATCTTCTTTCCTGTTTTTTCGTTGAAAGCCTCTATCCAAGAAGCGTCCAGAAGAGTTTCCTCTTCACCGAGAAGCACTTCTTCGTTGCCGGACTCCACCGCTCCTTCGAGAAGCGTGTTCATGAAGGCGAGGTATTTTTCCTTGGGCAGTTTCTCGATATTCTGGGCAGAAGCCTCGAAAGCCTTTTCAATGAGCTCCCGCTTGGCGGAAAGCATGTATTTGCGCACATCCAATCCCGCCACGGCTTCTCGGCGTTTTACCACCAAAGGAATTTCCTTCTGGAGCTTTTCGTCATTTTCCTTTTTGGTGGCTCCCGCAACCTTCTTTGCCCCTGCGAGAATCTGCTCCTGTTCTTTCTTGGCTTCTCCCAGGACAGAGTCTTTTTCTTTTTTCGCTTCAGCTAGTATTTTTTCCTTAATATCCGCAAGTGCCATATTCCCAGCCCCCTAACGGGTTAAATCTTGATTCCGTTGAGGAGAATAACACTCATCAAAAGAGCCAGCACAGCGTAGGTTTCCACCATGGCGGGCAGAATAACCGCTTTTCCCGTTTCTTCAGGCCGCTTGGCAATCATCTGGATACAGGAAGCCGATGTTTTGCCCTGGGCGATACCCGAATAATACCCTGCAATGGCTATGGGGAGGCAGGCGAAAAGGATGCCGAGCCCCTGCCAGAGAGAGACGGAGACCCCACCGCCCCCAAGGAGACCCACCTTGAGGATCGCCAAAAAGGCGGTAAGAAGCCCATAGATTCCCTGGGTTCCGGGAAGAGCCTGAAGAAGAAGCACCAAACCGAATTTTCCAGGATCCTCGGTCATGACTCCCGCACCGGATTCTCCCGCAATACCAACTCCTATGGCGGATCCGGAACCCGCAAGACCTGCAGCAAGAGCAGCACCGAGCAACGCCAGCATTGTTCCCATGATGTTTTCCATAACTAGCAAAACACTCCTCTCAAAGAAAAGAATTTAAAAATCCCACGTACGTTGCGGATTGAAGGCAAAGAACTATTCCTGCTCACCCGTAACGGTGGTGTATTTCGTGGAAAAACGATAGGGCTGGAAAAACCGCCCCGAAGCGGTGAAAAACTTGCTGAAAAACTCTACATACTGGAGACGGAGGGAGTGTACGAAGGCCCCCAGCGCATTTACTGCGAGGCTGAAGATATGGCCTCCCAGGAAAAGCACGATGGCGAAGATCCACCCCACGTAAGGAATGCCCGATACGAGCACCGTAAGAGTGTTGATAATCATGGCCACCGCCGCCGTGGCGAGTCCCAGGGCAAGAAGCCGGCTGTAGCTGAGGATGTCCCCGAGAAAAGCGGTGATATTGTACAGGCTCAAAACTCCGGAGACGGCCTTACGAAGGATTCCGTCCTTTTCCCTCCCCTGGGTCGTTACCAGGAGAATCGCCCCCAGGGCCGAAAGGATTTCCCCCAGCACAAGTATGGCGGAAGGAACGATTCCGGCGGTTCCCAGACCCAGAAGAAGAAGTCCCACGATAAGAGCCATCCAGCCTCCCTGATCCCCCGCAGCGGCAATGTAATCCTTTTCCTGAATATTACGCGCCATGGCGATTCCCAGGCCGAAAAGAACCTGAACCACCCCGAGAATGAGGGAAAGTATCAGGAACGATATGGGATCGTTCATGGGATTGAGCACCACCAGGCTCTCCTTGAGGGGAACCATGAAGTTCAGGAAGGGGAACTGTTCAAACATGTCCCCAAGCCAGGATCCCGTAAGAGCTCCCACCACCACCGTAGAAACGGATCCCCAGAAGAGGAGCGAGAAAAACTTGCGCTTCTCTCCTTCCACTCGGTAAGTATGAAAAATCCAGAGAAAAATGCATGCGAAAACAAGACCGTATCCCCCGTCGCTCAAGCACATGCCAAAGAAGAGGAAAAAGAAGGGAGCGAAGAAAACCGTGGGATCTATGCCTCCGTATCCCGGAGCTCCGTAAAGATTCGTGAGGGGCTCGTAGGGATGTGCCCATCGGGGGTTTTTGAGGATGGTAGGAGGAATTTCTCCCTCTTCCGTCGGCAGATCCGCCACAAGGTCGATCTCCTTCTCGAATTTCTCCAGAGTCTTGAGAAGAAGAGGCAGCTCCGACTTGGGGCACCAGAGGGAAAAGTACTTGGTACGCTCCGTGGAGGCAGCGTTTTCCGAGACCTCGTCCCGGCTTTTCAAAACGCCGAGGTAATCCACGGCCTTTCGAAGAGGCTCCACGTGTTCCGCAGCGAGAGAACGAAATTCCTCCAGGAGGGATTCTTCCTGAGAACGGAGATCTTCGAGCTTCCGAAGAAGTTTTTCCTTTTCGGGTTCCGCATGGGAAACGTATTCCTGGGGCAAATCCATACGGACGAAACCGAGCTTGATGAGAACTTCCGTGGCAGATTCCCCGTTTTCCCGAGGAAAAAGAGCCACAAAAAGTTTTTCGTTCTTAGAATCTCCATAATCGTAAGCGTAGGCCTCGGAATAGGAGGAAACGCTTCGAAGCCCCTCCTCCGCCTTGGCTACGTTATCCCCGGGAAGGGTTCCCAAAACGCCCCGAACGTATTCGGTGCCCCGGGTAATAAGGGAAAGTTCATGAGGAAAAGAGAGAAGAGAGTCCAAAACGGACTGAAAAAGCTCGCTCCGGGAATACTCACTACGATTCTCCGCAAGGAGCCTCTCTTTTTGGCGCAGAGTCTCCACCAGGGATTGTAGAGGAAAATCTTCATATGTCCGGCGGAGTTGTGCAACGGAATTTCTTTCGGGGAGCTCCAGCATTCTGCTCAGAAGATCCCCCGAATCCTGATAGTAGGGTTCCAAAACCCGCAAAGCGTAACGGGCATCCCCCGACGAGGCATCCACATCGAAACCATAGGCAAAGGTTTTCTGCCGTTGATCCCGATTTTCCGCGTCCTCCTCCCGGGGAGCGACAATCTCGCAGAGCCCGAAAGACTGAAGGGCCGCAAGAACCGCTCGTTCCGATTCCTTGTGAACCGCCAGTCCGATCTTACTTACTGCGGCTACTGTCATATCGCGCCATCACCTCTTCCGCTATCCAGTTTGCGACAGCTCCTACACGCGATGCATTTTCGGAGACGAAGACTTTCGCCTCCTTCTGACCCTTTTCAAGAATTTTCTTTGCTGCGTCTTCCGCCTGAATTTCCGCCTGCTGAATGCTTTTTCTGTAGTGCATCCGAGCTTCCTGTCGGGCGGTTTTCTCCATTTCCTCCGCCTGGTTTTTAGCGGAGGCCACAATTTTACGGGCTTCACTCCGGGCATCCTGAACGAGAACCTTTGCTTCTTCTTCAGCTTTTTTGATCTCCGTAGCTACATTCGAGCGCGCCAACGCTGTCACCTCCTTCCGGTCAATAATATGGAACCTTGACAATTGTAAAACCATATTTCAGTTATGGCAAACAAAAGATCGCCTCCGCTTGAGAAAAATATCGCAAAACGGATTTCCCCTCTTCCTCCAAAAAGGCCAAAAAAGTGTTTTTTGACAGCCGAAAGAGCAAAAAATTTTCCAAAAATGCATACAAGTAGGCTCTTACTGCAATTTTGTAAAATTTGCAAGGCTACAAAAAAAGGGAAAGGCAAAAGCCCTTCCCGTCACACTCGTGGAGCGGAAAACGGGACTCGAACCCGCGACCCTCAGCTTGGGAAGCTGATGCTCTACCAACTGAGCTATTTCCGCGAAAACTGAAGGGTATTATAGCCACCTTCCCGTTTTTTTTCAAGGGGGAAAAATTTACACCACTGCGGGCTCGTTGATAAGCTCTCCCGTGGCAAAACGGCGATAGTGCAGCATATCGATAGGTATGGAAAGTTCCTTGCCAAGGATAAGCTGGGCCATAAGCTCTCCCGTGGTGGGACCGAACATGAAGCCATGCCCGGAAAATCCAACGGAGAGGAAGAATCCCTTGATATCCTCCGCCTCTCCAAGGATAGGCTGTCGATCCGGAGTCATGTTGTAAAGGCCGGACCACTGGCGAACGATACGAATTCCCTTGGTTCGGGGAAGGAGTTTATGGATGGTTTTGGCCATTTTTTCCAGGAACTGCCAGGAGTTTCCGTATTTATAATCTTCGGGATGCCCTTCGGGGCTGCAGCCTCCGATAATGGAGCCATGCGGCCGCTGCTGGATATAGTAGTTTCCGGTAAAGCTCATGAGCATGGGAGGGCAGACTCCAAATTCCACGGGTTCCGTAATAATGATCTCGTGGCGTTCGGAGAAATTGGGAAGTTCCAACCCCGCCATTTTGGCTACATGCTGGGAAAATCCGCCAGCGCAGTTTACTACCACGGGAGCGGCAATATCGCCCTTGGTGGTGCTCACTCCGGCGATCTTGCCGTTTTCCACCTTGATACCCGTCACTTCCGTAAACTTGTGGAAAGTTACCCCTAAACGTTTACCGGCTTCCTGATAAGCGAAGGTGGTAAGGAAGGGATCCGCATGGCCATCCTTGTCATGGAAAGTAAAGCCCACCGCATCTTCCGCATTAAGACCGGGGCAAATGGAATAGGCTTCTTCCTTGGTGACCACCCGGGTGTTGATTCCCAAGCGGTTCTGAAGTTTCATGCTTTCCTTGAGAGTTTCAAACTCCGACTCCCGGTAAGCCACCATGAGGTAACCACACTGGTTGAGCCCCACATCCATACCGAGCTCTTCGGTGAGATTTTCGAATTTACTGAGGCAATCCATACCGATACGGCAGTTCATTTCGGTGCCCCACTGGGCCCGAATTCCTGCGCCGCAACGGCCGGTAGACCCCGAAGAGATGGTGTCCTTTTCCAGAACCACCACGTCTTTGGCGCCCATTTTGGCCAAATTATACGCGAGAGCGCATCCCTGAACGCCTCCGCCGATGATGACGTAATCCGCCGTATTTTTCCAGGTCATTACCGATCTCCTCCTTCCGCAAGGCTTCCAATTTTTATCGGTTTTGCGGGGGGACGGATGGTTCCCTGGGGAATTTCCGCATAGGGAGTTCCGGTCATCTTGGAGATTTCCCGTAAAATGATTTCCCGGCATCCTCGGCCCTGACAGGGGCCCATGCCTACCCGGAGTACCCGCTTGAGTTCGTCGAAAGTGTCATACCCCTTGGCGATCCATTCCCGGATCTCGCCCAGGGTGACCTCTTCACAACGGCATA
>DAIPKP010000244.1:0-1530 GCA_036769705.1 Synergistaceae bacterium | reverse complement strand
AAGCTGTATTTGTGGTGCTGCTGGCAGGCGGTCATGACGTTCTCAAGCACCGTGGCTCCCTTGAAAAGCCGAAGGTTCTGGAAGGTCCGGGCAACACCGCCGTTGATAACCTTATGGGTGATCAGATTCGTAATGTCCTTGCCCTTGAAGGCGATATGACCGCTTGAAAGGGGATAAACTCCTGTAATAAGGTTGAAAATGGTGGTTTTCCCCGCCCCGTTGGGGCCGATAAGACCGGCGAGCTCACCTTTTTGAATGGCAAAGGACATGTCGTTTACTGCATGGACCCCGCCGAAAAATTTATTGACACTCTCAAGTTCCAATACGGGATGATCAACAACTGCTGCAGGCATCGGCGGTTACCCCCTCTCTCCTGTAGTCTTGGGTTTGCGTATGCGGGAAGAGATTTTGCGCAAAAGAGCCCGGTTGAGTTCGTTCTGGCCCATAAGCCCTTCGGGACGCAGAACCATGACGAGCACCAGCACAAGTCCGTAAATGAGCATACGATACTGAGAAATGGGGCGGAAAAGCTCGGTGACCAGAGTGATGATGGTGGTTCCCAAAAGGCAGCCGCTCATGGAACCCAGGCCGCCGAAAACCACCACTGCGGTCATCTCCGTGGATTTCAGCATATCGAACATGATGGGCTGAATGAAAGAAATGAACCCTGCGTAGAGGCCTCCGGCGATACCGCAGTAAAAGGCGGAAAGAGCGAGGCTGAAAGCCCGGTAGCGAGCGGTATGGAATCCCAGAAGGGACGCAGCGATGTGGTCATCCCGGCAGGCCATGAAGGATCTGCCTATTCGCCCGTTTATGAGGTTGAAGGCGAAAAACGCGAGAACCACGAAAAATCCTAGCGTTACCGGAAGAGTGGTAAAGGTGTCGATTCCCGGAAGGCCTCGGGCCCCATTCGTAAGAGATTGCCAGTTTTCGATGATAAGGCGGATGGATTCCGCAAGCCCGATGGAGGCGATGGCGTAGTAATCCCCGAAGAGCTTGAGAGTGGGAATGCCGATGAGGTATCCCAGGATCATGGCGAGAATGCCTCCGGCTATGATGGCGGGGAACCAGTGTATTCCGTAATCCAGGGTAAGAATGGCGGTAGTATAGGAACCGATGGCGAGATATGCCGCATGACCCAGGGTGAAGATACCGGTGAATCCGGTAAGAATCGATACTCCCATGGCGGCGATACCGTTGATCATGAGAAGGATGAAAATACCTTCAGTATAGGCTGACATATATTTTCCCTCCCCTTAGACCTTTTCTCCCACGTCTTTACCGAAAAGGCCGGTAGGACGGACGACGAGAGTGATGACGAGAAGCGAGAAGACTACGAGGTCCCGAAGCTGGCTGGAAAGAAAACCCGCGGTAAGCATTTCCGAAAGCCCGAGAATAAGGCTTCCCACCACGGCTCCCGGAAGAGATCCGAGCCCTCCGATAACGGCAGCCACAAAGGCCTTGATGGTAATATTGCCAAGTTGAGGATAGAGGGTATAACGTACGGAGAGGAATATACCCCCCACCGCT
>DAIPKP010000243.1:0-1533 GCA_036769705.1 Synergistaceae bacterium | reverse complement strand
AAAATCTACCCCCGCTTCCTGGTAACAATCCCGTACATCCTGCCACGGAGTCTTCTGAGAACCGAGGGTTCTCTCTCCAGCGGGTTTTTGGCATATGGAAAAAAGGCCCTCCTGAGCAGCTTTTTTGATACATAAGCAATAGGCGTGCGCAAGCCGCTCCATAGGCTTCAACATGGGATCTCTGTTCGAACGCCATGCAGAGGTCAGGAGGTCCGTCACTCCTGCGCTCCTATCCCGAAGAGCATACAGAAGAACCTGCCGGGTCTCTTCGTCATCCTTTGCGAGAAGAAGTTCTTCGTAGTAGGGCAAATGATAGACGGGGAGCATATCTACCATCTCTTTTTTCGTCTTCAGGGAATGGAGTGCCCAATCCAGCAGTTCCTGAGCAATCCGAAAGGAATTACTTTCGGGAAGACGCCATGCAAAGTTGTACTCCCAGGATTCTTCGTCTTCTTCGGAGAACAAACACACCTGAAAGGCAAAATAGGGTTCCGCATTTTTTGCAGCCCCAAACTCCAAATCCTCAGAAAGAAGTTCCGATGTCACCTCACAAGGCTCCGGCCCCCCGCAATCCAGAAGAAGATGTTCTTCCACAAGAGCATCTACCCCCCCAAGAAGCCTCTTGATATACCCCGAAGCCTTTTCCTGAGAAGCTGCTGTGGTGGAGGAATCCTCCGCAATATCGTGATATTTAAAAAGCTTACCCAGGAAAGAAACCTTGCAGGGAAAGGAAGAAGTCTCATCCTCGTTCTTATAGTCTTTGAGAGAGAGCCAAAGAGCGGTCAACACCGCCTCTATGGGGCTTCCGGCAACCTTGGAAACCGTCTCTTTGCGCCGTCTCTTTCGAATAGGCTTAAATTTCAGGATCTCATCCGATATTGCCACAAAATCACTCTGTAAAAGCCCCTTTCGCGCTGTATTATCCTCGGTTTCCACATAGCTCTTGAGGGCCTCTACAAACTTTACATCCGTGCCGAAGGCGGGGCCTCGCTTCTCTTCGGTAAAAAAACCATTTTCCTTCAGCAGCGTAGTATTTTTTTCAGAAAAATCTTCGATGGCTTTGAGGGCCTTTTTTCGCTTCGACGCCTCCATGTATGCGTCATACCGGAAAAAACTTTTAGCGTCTCCGATATACGAATGGAAAGACTTCTTTCTCCTTCCCTTTCTCTCGAGAAGCCCCAAAAAACTGGGAAGTCCAAGGCTATCAAGATTGGAGAGAAAAATACGTCGGGCATCCCCCCCATCCTGGGCATTTTCAAAGGGCAAGGTCTCAAGAAAATCCGAAAGCTGAAAAAGATCCGCACAGCCATAATCAAGCAGTTCACGAAGATGCTCATCAAAAAACGCCACATCTTCTTTGGAGTAATAAACCTGAGCCCTCTTAAGCCGGGAATCGCACCATGCTTGAAAACTTTTCTTCATAGTCTCTTCCCAAAGGCTCTCGGAACTACAGCAGTAAAAATCCGCCAGCCCCGAAGAATCCAAAACCTTGTCGGCCCCACCCAGAACAACAAATCCAAGCACCCCGTCTCC
>DAIPKP010000242.1:0-1542 GCA_036769705.1 Synergistaceae bacterium | reverse complement strand
CAAATAGCGGCTGTTGATGAGGGCATACATGCGCTCTCCCAAAAATCCCGAAGGATTGGCCTTCCCGAAATCGTCCAGCACCAGGACCTCCGCTTTTCCGATGAACTTCAAGACTCCTTCCCCGACATATCCCCCGGAGACCTCGTTTCGCAATACCTCCGCAAGATGAGGAACCGAGAGATAGAGTCCCCGCTTTCCCTGATTCAAAGAGGCATGAAGAATGGAAATCGCCAAATGGGTTTTGCCATTGCCGCAAATAGAGCTTGCCAGAATGAGGGAATTTCCCGTCTCCAAAGCTTCCAGGGCGGCGGCGAGCATCTTCCTCGCGTCGGGAAAGTACCGCAGCCAACGAACACCGTACCGATTCCCCCGAAGGACGAAAAGACGGATGCGAAGGATTCCGGAAGCAACATGGGGGAGAGCCCGGGGAATGAGAAAAAGAAGCCCTCTGTGCCTTTCGTGGAAACTCCTTCTGAAAAACCGAGGCAAGCCCCGGAGACTACGAAAGAGGAGCCGAAACGGGAGGATCCCGGGAAAGGAAAGGAGACTCCTCCGAAGAAGTCCCCGGAGAAGTCCAAGGTGCCGAAGGTCCCCCAGGTTCCGACGCTTCCGGAGGAAACCGAGAAGACGGAAAAGGAGCCTCAGGAAGGAGGGAAAGAGCAACCCCGCGAAGGAGGAGAAGGTACGCAGAAAGAGCCTAAAAAGAGGCCCAAATACGCCTCCTGTGACGACGAGGAGACCGCAAACGCCATGGAGTCCCTTATGGGATGATGGGGAGCTTCAAAAAACACAGAAGATCTTCCGAGAAAGGTCTTTGAAAAACCTTCGGGTGTGGTGTGGGGGAGATGCCTCATGCCACACCCGAAAGTTTTTTGAGGAAATCCTGATGGGAAGAACAAAAGAAGGGAGAGGAGAAGCCCAGGTATTGCTCATGAGTGATATTGCCGTGTTACTTGGAGGGACACGCATGCAACAGCATTCCTAACGTTTTCTGTTTCGTTCCTCCTGCAAGGCAAAAAGAGGGGCCGTTATTTCCCAGGACTTCCGGAGGGAGTCCCAAAGAAATCCGGTGAAAGCTTTGAAGACATCATTTTCCGGAACCAGGGAAGAGATGCCCGGCTCTTTTGTCTCTTCCTGATATGCTGCCAGGAGGTCGATGTATCTTTTCCTGTCCTCACGAAAAATCAGGATAGGAATGATTCCCTGAGCCACAAGAGGCAGATTGGCAAAAAGCCGTGCCATTCTTCCATTTCCATCCGCAAAGGGATGGATGGAAACAAACCCAATATGACACTTGGCATGCTGCAAAACAAGAGATTCAAGGGAAGGGGGCTCCTCTCTTCCGAGAAAGGCGTTCAGCATGTTTAACCATACTCCCATGAGAAGGGGGATCTTCTCTGGAGCAGGATAGGTGTGAAAGTCCCAGGTGCCATCATCATGCCGCACATAGCATCCGTTGGGCTCCACTTTGAAGGCCCCCAGGGGAGAAAAGGTGTCTTGCACAACATTCGTCTGCACCGCTCTGTGAAGAGAGAAAAGATC
>DAIPKP010000100.1:0-7506 GCA_036769705.1 Synergistaceae bacterium | reverse complement strand
TCTTCCCAGATGAACAATGTTATCCAGGAAATCGGCTCCGTGAGCAATCTCTCCCAGGAAAACCGGAAGAAAATGTCCTCCCTCGCGGGGGCGGTGGATTCCATTACGGGCTTTGTGGGAGCCATTACGGGCATTGCGGACCAGACGAACTTGCTTGCTCTGAACGCCGCCATCGAGGCGGCCCGAGCAGGTGAAGCGGGACGGGGCTTTGCGGTGGTGGCGGAGGAAGTTCGAAAACTGGCGGAGGAATCCAACAATGCCGCTCAGGAAATCGCCAATCTCATCGAAACTCTCACGTCCTATGCCAAAGAATCCATTCAGGCCACCGAGGAAGAGGAGGTCACGCTCCAGAAAGTGGTGGAGAAGGCGCATCACCTCCAGACAACGCTGCAGTCCAGCATGGATGAGATCAAGGCGGTGGATGCGGTGATGAACGAAGTCGCCCAGGTAGCCCAGGATCAATCCCATGCGAATAGCGAGATGGCCAATGCCATCGACAGCATTGCCCGAGGAACCTCGGATATCGTGGAGAGCATCGGAGGAATCCGCACATCCACCACGGAAACCCAGAAAGCCTTCGAGGCGGTCAACTCCCAGGCCCGCATTCTTTTGGAGGGTATGGAGAAGATGCAGGAGTATTTGAGCCAGTTCAAAGTGTAAATTCTTTTCTTTTTGCGAGAGGAATTTTTTGAAAAAGCCGCCCCTCTTCCATTGGAAGAGGGGCGGCTTTTTCCGTTTC
Organism: Synergistaceae bacterium; assembly: GCA_036769705.1. Classification (GTDB taxonomy): domain Bacteria; phylum Synergistota; class Synergistia; order Synergistales; family Aminiphilaceae; genus DAIPKP01. The sequence continues at coordinate 6,767 of DAIPKP010000100.1, read as the reverse complement.
CCGAAACTGAACCCCGTAAAGGTAAGGAAAGCCCTTTGCAGAGGTTCCACACCAGTCAGGGGAAAGCGGAAAAACAAAGTCCGTTGCGGAAGTTTTCCAAACCTAAAAAGTTTGGAGAGCAAAATTGTATGTTTCGTATAGCAAAAAAAGGAATAGTCCAACTTGACCCTACTTTCAACCTCATGCTATAATAAAAGTAGAAATTTTAAATTTAATAGTTTTAGCTTTATAACGAAAACGGCAACATTCCCTGGGTTTTTTATTTCAAAAGATGCGTGTAATCGCTTCCTGGACGCAGATTGGTTGGGCTTGTGCCGGGAGTGGTTGCGAAAAATCGAGGTTCTGGCGTTTCCACGCTTTTTTTTCGGCTCGTTTTGTGAAATTTTTATCTTTCGGGTTTTTGCGAGAAACATATAATATGAAAGGGGTTGGCTTGTTTTATGGATAAGGAAGGACGGGGCGACATGGTCAAATCCAGCTACGATGCGATTATTATTGGAAAAAGTGCGGGGGGACTTACCGCAGCTACGGTTGCGAAGAAGATGTATCCCGAAAAGGATATGCTTGTTATCGACAGCGAAAAAATTTCCATGATTCCCTGTGGAATCCCCTATATTTTCGGAACCCTTGATACTATCGATGATAACAGACTTCCTGCGGAAAAAGCCCTGGAGGCTTCCGGAATCGATCTTCTGATCGATGAGGCTACGGAAGTTGGCCTGGATTGCAAGACCGTCTTTACCAAAGGAGGAAAGGCCATTCGCTTCGATAAACTTATCCTGGCTACGGGGTCGAGACCCATGCTTCCCAAGGTGCCCGGGTGTCATCTTGAAAATGTTCTTACCGTACCGAAGAGTTATGAATATTTGGCAAAAATGAAGAGGCAGCTCGAAGAAGTTCGGGATGTTGTTATCGTGGGAGCGGGTTTTATCGCTCTTGAAGTGGCGGATGAAATCAATAAGCTCGGAAAAAACGTTACCGTTCTCTACCGAAGCCGTATATTGCGCAAGAGCTTCGATCCCGATTTCGGGGATATGGTCAAAGAGCGGCTGGAAAAAGCCGGAGTGAAGCTGATTCACGATAAAATCCTGGAAGTAAAAGGAGAAAACCGTGTAACCGGAGTGGTCCTTGAAAAATCCGGTACCATCGAGGCGGACATGGTGATTTTCTCCATAGGATACTCTCCGAACGATGGCCTTGCCACTCAGGCTGGCATTGACGTGGGGAAAAACGGAATCCAGACGGACGAATACATGCGCACCTCGCATCCGGATATTTTTGCCATCGGAGATTGTGCGGAGCCCAAGGATTTCTTTACCGGAAGACCCCGGGCTCAAATGCTGGCATCCACCGCAACTTTCGAGGCTCGCGTAGCAGGGGTGAATCTTTTCGGCATCAAAATCGTAAAGGAAAGCAAGAGCAATATCGGTATTTATTCCACGGATATTGCGGGACTTTCCCTCGGAGTGGCGGGATTGACCGAAACGGATGCAAGACAAGAAGGGTTTGATATCGTTACGGGAAGTGCCGGAGGTGTCGATCGGCATCCGGGAAAATTTGAGGATACCTGTAATGTCAAGGTGAAGCTGATCTTCTCCAGAGACAGGGGCTCCATTTTGGGCGCGGAGCTGGCGGGGGGCAAAAGCGTCGGCGAAATGGTGAATATCTTTGGCCTGGCTATTCAGAAACGTCTTACCGCCTCGGAGCTCTATGCGGTTCAGTTTGGAACGCATCCGCATCTTACCGCCTCTCCCGTAGCGTATCAGGTTGTCAAAGCTGCGGAAGATGGCCTGGTGAAATTAAACTCATAGATTTTTCTGTGTTCCCTGGCTATTCCTTTATCTGTTAAGTTCGACAAGAGACCTGGAGGGGGAGTTTTCCCCGGCCCAGGTCTCTTGTCGAGAGAAAACCGGATTTTTTATTCGCGATTCCAGCGGTACTCCATCTGCCGGGCGGTGCGGAGGGCTAGCTCCTCTCCTCCGATGCGTTCCACGAGATGAAGCGCCACGTCGATTCCTGCGGAAATTCCCGCAGCGGTGATGACCTTTCCCTCGTCCACCCACCGGGCTTCCCGAGCCAGATGGAGATGGGGAAAGAGCTTTCCAAGATCTTCCATGTCCTCCCAGTGCGTTACCGCCCGTTTGTCCTTCAGAAGCCCCGCGGCTCCCAGAAGAAACGCCCCGGTACAGACTGAAACGGTGTAGGTTGCCCGGGCGGATTCCCTTCGTATCCATTCGAGAGCTCCGGAGTTTTCCATGATTTCCGAAACCACTCCTCCCGGAACAAGAAGAATATCCAGGGGAGGATGATCCTGAAAGGTATGGTGGGGGAGCACCCGTACATTTCCCCGAGCCGCTACGGGGCCGGGGTTCTCCGCAATGAGCAGGGGTTGGAAGAGAAGTTCCTCTTCGGGATGTCCGCGTCGATACATGCGGGCGGCGGTGAAAAAAACCTCGAAGGGGCCTGCGAAATCGAGGTTTTCCACTTCGGGAAAGAGATAGATTCCTGCGATATGCGTCATGAAGTATCACTCCTCGATGTTGGTTCTGGGAGGGCGGAAGGCGCGGTAAAAACGAAGAATCCAGAAAAGAAGTCCTCCCAGGAAAATTGCCAGAAGAAGAAAAAAGAGGGGAAGCGAAAGAAGAGGAGGTTGCTTTGCGTGAGCCTGGAGAAGAAGCAGAAAGAGTCCTCCCAGGAAAAGAAAGAGCCCCGCACCTCCTTCGTAGAGAAGCCGGCTGAGCATGGTTCGGGCTTTGTCGATTCGGGAAGGGTTGAGCCAGTATTTTTTTGATGGAATATTGCAGAACCGGGAAGAAAGAGGCATCTTTCCCGAAGCTCCCAGGGCGAAGAGAAGAGCCATGAAGCTGCAGTAGAGAGCCCAGGAGAGAAGAAAGACGTCCCGGTTCATCCATCGATCCGGCTCTCCGGAAAGGGAGAAATGCACCGCCACCGAGGAGGGCAGCAGAAGACCTCCCAGGAGAAGCAAGAGATTACAGCCGTAAAGGGCGTAAAACAGAAATTTCATCATTTTCTCCTTTTCTGCAGGGAAATATGGCTATACTATACATGAGAAGGGAAAATTTTGATGTAACAAGATACGGGAGGTGCCTATGGTCGTTCAGGAATGGAAAGAAAATTTCCCTCTTCGGCTTTATGAAGTGAGCGCCGATGGAAGGGTTACTGCCACCACGCTGATGAATCTTTTTCAGGAGGCTGCGAGCCATCACGCGGAAAATCTGAACTGCGGTTTTTCTCATCTCTATCCCCGGAACCTGGGCTGGGTGCTCTCGAAGTTTCATCTCCACATGAGGCGTTTCCCCCGGTACGGAGAAGTTCTGACGCTGCGTACCTGGCCCCGGGAAAGAAAACGGATTTTCGCCTATCGGGAGGTGGAGTTCTCTTCGGGCTCCGAAGTGCTTGGAGGAGGAACCAGCGCCTGGTGCGTTATCGATTTGGAGGAACGCAAGGCTCTGCCGGTGGATAAGGCCCTGGAGCCCTATCCTCTGCGGGAGGAGTGCCTCTTTCCGCAGGGTTTCGCCTCTCTTTCCAGGTTGGAGAACCCCTCCTGGGAGTGGAGTACCACTCCGAGAATTACCGAGATCGACATGAACGGTCACGTGAACAACGCAGTCTATCTCGGATGGGCGGTGGAGGCCCTCCCCCGGGAAATCCCCTTCCGCCACCTTCCGGGAGAGGTGGATTTTCTCTTCCGCAAGGAGGTCGCCTTCGGGGAGGAAATTCGTTCTTTCGCCCGGGAACTGGAGAACAATAAAACCCTTCACCGGTTGGAAAACGCCGCAGGGGAAGAGGTAGCCCGAATAGGTATCCGGTGGATAGCCCGGGATGCGCAGTAGAAACTCCCGATTCTCGAAAAAAATCGTTCAGCAGATAATGCCTGCTCATGGAAGGAGCCTCTCGTGAATATCCAATCTCTCTCATCGGAAGGGCGGGAAAAACTCTACGTGGCTTTTCTGGCCTCCCTCACGTCCATACCGCCCCTGGCCACGGATATGTATCTTGCGGCGATTCCCACCATAGCTCGGGAATGGCAGGTTTCCGAAAGCCTCATCAGCCTCTCCCTGGTGCTCTGGTTCGCTACCTTCAGCGTGGGGCTTCTCTTTTGCGGTCCCCTCTCGGACCGATTCGGAAGAAAGCCCGTGCTTCTCGCGGGGATGAGCCTTTTCGCTCTGGCTTCCTTTCTCTGCGCTCTGGGAACCCGGGCGGAACACCTTATCTTCTTTCGGATTCTTCAGGGGCTCGGAGCATCGGCTCCTTCCTCCATGAGCATGGCCATCTGCCGGGATCGTTACGAAGGAGATCGTCGTAAGCTCATTCTCGCCTACATCGCCATACTGCTTTCCATCGTTCCCATGCTCGCCCCCATTTTGGGTTCCCTCTTTCTGCAGTTCACGGGATGGCGGGTTATTTTCCTTACCCAGGGGGTGCTCGTGCTGGCTTGCCTGGGGGCCGCCCTGTTCTATCGGGAAACCCTGGAGGAGCCCATCGCTCCGGGAATCCGCTCCATGTTCCGCCCCTATCTGCGGATTCTCAAAAATCTCCGGTACATTCTGGCGGTTTTCTCCATGCAGGTTTTGGGAGGTCCCTTTTTCGGATATATCGCGGTATCTTCCCTGGTGTACATCAGCTTCTTCGGGCTCAGCCCCAATCAGTTCAGCGCCTTTTTCGGGGTGAACGCCTTTATCTCCATGCTCGGCGCTTTTACCTGTACCCGGCTTCACGGCAAAATCCGGGATCTTCCGCTGCTCACCCTTTGCATTGCCGGGGCTGCCGCGGGAGGAGCGGGACTTCTGCTGGGGGGGCATCTGCATCCGGTGGGCTTTGCGGTGGGCGTGGGGATCTATACCTTCTGCTACGGCATGAGCCGTCCCCTGAGCAACCATATCATTCTGGAGCAGGTGGAACGGGATATCGGTTCCGCCTCCTCCATCCTGGTCTTCGTGCAGTACATGGTGGGAGCCTGCTGCATGTGGATCGTTACCATGCCCTGGGAGCAACCGCCCCGAGCCTTCGGATTTCTCGCCTTCGCCTTTCCTGTGGCGGCCCTGCTGCTCTGGCCTCTCCTTCTTCGGAAAATCCGGCTTCCCCGGTAAACTGCGGCATAAAAGACAAGGCCCGGGAAATTTCCCGGGCCTTTGTGGATTGTGTCGATCCAACGGGTTCCCTTCGGTTGCATAAAGGGGCGTGCCTCATGAAGAAAAAGCCAGGCTCTTCCGCTCCTCTTCGTGGTCCGCGAACTCCAGGGCAATCCGGCGAAATTTCTCCTCCAGTTCGAGAAAGGCATCTACTATAACCGGATCGAAATGCCGGTCTTTTCCCGCTCGTATGATCTCTACCGCCTTTTCATGGCTGAAGGGCATTTTGTAGCCCCGCTTGCTGATCAAGGCGTCGTAAACATCGGCAATGGCCATGAGGCGCCCCGAGAGGGGAATATCTTCGTGCTGTTTTCCTTCGGGATATCCGGTTCCGTCCCATTTTTCATGATGGGAATAGGCGATTTCTCCCGCCAGGTTGAGAAACGAACGGGAGCCGAGCTTCTCTTCCGCAATCTGCATTGTCTTGAGCCCGTAGAGACAATGCTTTTTCATCTCTTCAAACTCCCGGATCGTCAGTTTTCCCGGTTTGAGAAGAATGCTGTCGGGAACTCCCAGCTTTCCGATGTCATGGAGAGGTGCGGATTTATACAGGAGGTCGATATTGGTATCGTTCAGGAAGTGAGCGTACCCGGGATGGTTCCGGAGATGTTCCGCCAGGATCTTTATATATTCCTTGGTGCGTTTGACATGTCCTCCCGTTTCCGAATCCCGGTATTCCGCCAGGGTTCCCATGATTTCGATGGTGACATCCTGGGTTAACTGCAACTCCCTGGTCCGCTCCCGAACCATCTCCTCCAGGCTGTCCTGATGGTGTTTCAACAAAAGGTGGTTGCGGACACGGGCCTTGACCAGCATGGTGTTGAAGGGTTTGGTAATGTAGTCCAGCGCTCCCAGATCGAGTCCCCTGGCCTCGTCCTGCTCTTCGGTTTTGGAGGTGAGAAAGATGATCGGAATATGCAGGGTTCGAGGATTTTCTTTCAGCCTGGCGCAGACTTCATAGCCATCCATGCCGGGCATTATGATGTCCAGAAGAATGAGGTCCGGCAGCTGCTCCTCCACATACTCGAGAGCGGAGATTCCATCCAGGGCCACGCTTACCTCGTAATCATCCTCCAGGGCATTCACCAGGATGTCTATTTCCGCTTCGACATCATCCACGAGTAACACGGAATAATGAGAAAGATCATTCATGAGGTGTCTCCCCCTTTGTCAGCCTGTTCACCAGCCCGGACAGAACTTCTTCCGCTTCTTTGAAGGCATATTTTGCGGTAAAGACATTGATTTTGTCCAGCTCTTCGAGATGCTCTTCCGGCCAGGAGTAGGTATTGATTTCGGCAAGTATCACTTTAGCCTGTTTCGGCTTGTGTTTATGCAAAAAAGGTTCCAGTTGGCGCAGGTTGCGTAGAAGTGCTTCGGAATTTCCGGGAACCAGCGTTTTTTCGGGGGGGATCTTTTTTCCCGCTTGAAATTTTTCGATGCCTCCGAGCACCCGGTGCAGCTCCCGGTGCAAATCGGCCACAAGAAGCGTCATGCCGGCAACTTCGGGATTTTTTATGGCTTCTTCTATTTTTGCCGCTGCGGCATGGAGTGAGGCTGCGGCGATGTTGCCGGAAACCCCTTTCAGGGTGTGAGCGAGTCTCTGGGCATCCTTGT
>DAIPKP010000241.1:0-1548 GCA_036769705.1 Synergistaceae bacterium | reverse complement strand
CCGCCACGGGAAATTCCAGCTCCTGATGAGGGCGCATCTCCTGCCCCCGGGGAGGCCGGATTCCCACGTACCGGGAGAAGGGATGATAGGGCAGGGAAAGCACGTCCCATACCATGCGTCCTCCATCCTCCATAACTCCCAGGCGGAAAACGAGATCTCCCGGCTTGGAAAGAGTGGAAGCCGGAGGTACCTGATAGGTAAAGGATCCCGCCCCTTCTTCGTTCAACGTGGCGTTACCCAGGAAATCGCTGTAGGGATTGAGTTTCTCCTCGGGATCTTCGAATACGTACTCTCCGTATCCCTTCGGGCTGAAAGGCCGGGGAACGAAGCGCACTTCCCCTTCCGTGGCGAGGTTGGCTCCGGGAGCTCCGAAGAGATACTCTCCGAAGATATCCAGGATTACCGATTCTTCCGGCCCCAGAGCCGTCAGTTCCGTGGAAGCGGTCACTTTGATCCGGGGAGGCACGAAATCCTCCACCAGGAAGGAATGCTCTCCCACCTTGGAGCCTCCTTCGCCGGGAACCCGAAGCTGAACCCGGTATTCCCCCGTGGGAGAGGCATCGGAAAGAGGATATGCCAGGGTGATAAAGCCCTGAGACGTCAGAGAGGCGGTTTGAGAATAGATTTTTCTTCCGTTGGGATCGAAGAGGAACCATTCCAGGGGGAATTCTCCGGGAGGGAGAAAATCCTGGTTCCGTACAAGCCCCGTAAGCTCCACCATCTCTCCGGGACGGAAAACTCCCCGGGGAGTGAAAACATGAGCCTCGTACCCCTCATCGAGATAAGGTCTTCCCCCGAGCTCCCAATCCCCTCCCTGAAGCAGATCGTACCGGAGCACCAGGTACGAAAGATCTTCTTCGAAGGATGCCGTAATAACCCAGGGAAGGAGATCTTCCTCCCAGGGTTTTTCCCTCCGGATAAGTCCCACTCCGTTCTCGTCCGTAGTGAGGGTTCCCAGAAGCTGGTTCGAACGGGAGTAAATCCGTACCGTGGCACCCGCCACGGGCCCTGCACCATGAATGGAATTCACCCATACGAAAATCCCCTTGGGAAAAACCTTGGCGGTAATTCCCAGGTCAGTAAGAGCCACCATCATGCGGGGAACGTTCCAGCTGTTTCCCGAAACATCCGTAGCCTGAACGATAAAAACGCCGTGATCCGGGCTGAGGAACTCCTCCAGATCCACCGCCAGCCGGAAACTTTCGTTCCGTTTGGCATTGGTGTGATACTCCCGGCTTCCCGTTCGGCGGGAAAGCTCCATGTCAAGCCAGGAATTATCCATGCCCAGAGCCAGGGGGATGTTGTTCTCGTACATTTTCCAGGAGGTAAGGCGCAGGGTTTCCACGTTCACTCCTTCGATGGGAACTCGCAGGGATCCCCGGGGCGAAAGATAGCTTCCGCCAGCGGCAAAGACGATATCCGGATCCATGTCCGGAAAGACGAAGGCCTTGCGGAAGGTTCGGGAGAGAGAACAGTTATGGAGCCCCGGCAATCCTTTTTTGATGGTAAGCACCACTCTGTCCCGGGGATTGAAGTTGCCGTGAACCC
>DAIPKP010000240.1:0-1557 GCA_036769705.1 Synergistaceae bacterium | reverse complement strand
TAAACTTTCGCAAAGGTTTTCAAAGGAATACTGCCTCCGGCGGGAAGAGGAACCAGGACGTTTTCGATTTCTTCGAGGCTCTCGAACTCCGTTCGAGGCTGAAGAGCTGCGTTCTTCTCTCCCATTACGAGATTCCCTCCGGGAAGAATGCGATTCTGTCCCATAAGAACCCCGCGAAGATCGGAGAAATTCAATCCCAAACGTCCCGCCGTGGCATCGTCGTAAGCGATGGTCACCTGTTTTCCCGGGTCCGCGATGCGCAGCACCCGGGAGACCGAAGGCACCTTGAGAAGTTCCTTTTCCAGCAAAAGAGCTCCCTTACGAAGCTCCAGCAAATTTTCGGTACCCTCCACCGCCACCACCACGGATTCGTAATCCATCATGCGGTCATCCAGAGTAAGCCTCGTCACTCCTTCCGGGAGATCGGGTTTCGCCTTTTCCATGGCCCGGCGGACTTCATCCCAGGCAGCGGGGCTATCCGTTACGCTATCCCGAAGATGCACGAGGAAAAGTGCGCTTCCCCGCCGAGCGGTAACCTTGATTTTCTCGATTTCCTTTACCTGGGAAAGCTGTCTTTCCAAAGGAAGTACCAAAAGCCTCTCCACCGCAAGCGCATGGGCCCCGGGGAAAATCGCCTGGATCATTCCCGCCCGGTACGATAGAGGAGGGTCCTCCTCCCGGGGCATGGAAAACCATGCGAGAAGCCCCAACAAGGCAATTCCGACGAACATGCTGTAGATCACCTTGCGCTGGGGAAGAAGCCTTACAATTACTTCCATGGCCGTACCTCCACGGAATCGCCTTCTTCAAGAAAGGCATGGCCTCCCACTACTGCCATCTCACCTTCCCGAACCTCTCCGGCAATCGTCACGGAATCTCCCAGAATCTCCAAGGGGGACACCGGAACACGCCGGGCCACTCCCTGACGTACCACGAAAAGAAAATCCTCCGCACCATCTCCATTACAGACCGCAGATACAGGCACGAGAAGATCTCCCTCCAGGGGGGAGGTGAAAATTGCTTCGGCGGTCATGCCCGAGCGAAGCCAAACTTCCTGAGGAAGTTTTATATTCACGGGGAAAAGGGCTCCTTTCTGATCGTCTCCCAGGGCATCTCCCAGAGAAACCAGAATTCCCGTAATTTTTCGATGCTCCAGAAGAGGAAAAACAACATCCACGCTCTGCCCGGGTTGCACCGAGCCGAGTAGAGATTCCGGTATGGCAACGTGCAGTTCCACGTTGCGGTTGGCAATCTCCACCAGAGGAGCTCCAGGAGAAAGGTGTTCTCCGGGCTCCGCATAAATCCGGGTAATCACTCCGTCGAAGGGAGCGTCAATCCGGGTTTCCTCCAACTTTCTCCGGGCTTCCGCAAGCTCGCTTTTCAGAGCGTTCCATCGGGCCTGAAGAACCTGGAACCCCGTCTCCTCCTGTTCCATCTGCTGAGGAGAAATCACTTTGTCCCGATAAAGTCCCCGCATGCGTTCGAGATTGCTTTCTCCCTGAAGCAAATGCGCTTCTGCCTCCTGAAGAAATGCCTTTTTTATCGCCACGAGATGGG
>DAIPKP010000239.1:0-1561 GCA_036769705.1 Synergistaceae bacterium | reverse complement strand
TCCGCCTCTTCCATGATCTCCTCCGGGGTGGTGGGAGTATTTCCCGAAGCTAGGGCATATCCCAGATGCAGATGCAGCTCCTCCGAAGGAGGCAGAAGAGGAGCCGCCTGTCCTTCGCCCTCGTAGGCTTCCTGACGGATTCTGTCCTGGAGCCTTTTGACGAAGGTTTTGCCTCCTTCCCTGTTTGTCTCCGGAAGAAGCACCAGTACCCGGGAGCGAGGCAGTTCGATGCCCACGTCCGAAGTGCGTATGGTATGTTTAAGGATAGCGCAGAAAATGGAAAAAGCCCGCTCCTGTTCCTCCTCGAAAACCGTCCGGTTTCCTGACGTGAGTTCTACCGAGATCAAAAGCACCGAAAGAATTCGCCGATACCGCTGGACCCGTTCAAGTTCCTCCTTGAGCCGGATGGGGGCGTAGGAGGAGACGTAAAGCCCCTTGGCGTTCACCGGAGAAGCGAGAGCCGAGGATCCGGAAGTCTCGGGAGAGGCTTTTCCGGCGGGAAGAAAAGGTTCCAGGCATACGAGATACATATGTTCGAAGGGGGTGATCCCCAGGGTCCAGAAGGTGTTCTCCGGACCGTGGATCACCCCTTCGTCGTCCATGGCGTTCCGTTGGAGCACCGTAAGGCTTTCCGCGGAAATATTCTTCTTCTTGAGAAATTCCGTAAAGGTATCGTTCTTTTCGAAAATCTTTCCCTGGAGAGTGGTGAGAAAGGCGGGAAGTCCCAGATTATCCACCAGGGATTTAACCACCGACGTAAGCATCTCTTCGGAGGAGGGGGCGGGGGAGGCGTTTTTTTTCTGTGCCGGAGCGGAGATTCCCGAGGGAAGGGCGTAATGATGCTCTTGAATGATGATCCCGATAATCAGAAGTGCCGCTCCCATCCAGGCGATGGATGGAGGAGCGTTCAGGTACAAGGTGAGGGTGAGCACCAAAATTCCCTGGGCCTGAAGCTGCAGGGCCGAAAGTTTTTCCCGCATGTTTTTATATACCAATACGGCGTAGGTGCTGGTAAGGATACTGTACCAGAAAAGAGAAACCATCCAGAAGGGGCTCAGATTCGGAGGGGCGCTTCGGGACCCACGCAGGAACAGAAGAACGATTACGAGCGGAAGCGAGAGAAAAAGCGGAAGACTGAAAAACTTCTGCGGGGATTTTTCGCGGCGTGTCATCTATCCACCTCCATGGATGTTTTCGTGAAAATTATAGGGGTTTCCTTCGAAAAAAACACGAATAATGATACCATGATAGAACCTTTCTTTGGAATAAGAAGGGGAAGGGAGACCTAAATACTTCTTTCCCTCTCGTGTTTTTCAGGAGGTTTTCCTTTTGGAGCATTGGCATTAGCATGATAGCGTGTATGCTACGAGCGAGGGAGGCCGAAAAGTCGCGCAAAACGCCTCGTGTTTTCGCTGTAAAAAAGCAGGGGCAAATCGGGTTTTTCGGAAAAACCTTGTCTATGAGAGAAGGAGGATATACATGGAAAAACCTGCTCGAACCACGGTGAAACTTGCGGAAATCATAAAAAGACGGTGGAGCCCCCGGGCTTTTGCTCCCCGGA
>DAIPKP010000238.1:0-1563 GCA_036769705.1 Synergistaceae bacterium | reverse complement strand
ACGAGTTAACGCCGGGCTTCTTCCATGCCGAGCTGTTCTTTGATGGCGTGCTGAAGCAGGGCGGAAAAGTTGACCCCCTTTGCTTCGGCAGCCCGGTTAAGCCAATAGGGGATAGTCAGGGTTTTTTTGACGGCCTTGCTTTCCATCTCCTCTCGCACGAGGGGCATGATGGCGGTAATCATGACGGTTTTTTCGTCGCTATCAAGCTTTATTGTCGAGAGAGGCGATGGGGCGGGAATAGGCTCTCCATTCTCCTCCATGCCGAAAAGATGAAGCTCCAGGGATTCCGTGGCACGCCGGATTGCCTGGGCATCGTTCTCTCCCTGGCTGACACAACCCGGGAGATCCGGGAAATATATGCCGATACGCTCATCTGAGTTGTAGTGCAGCACTGCGGGAAAATCATATCTATCCTGCATACGAAGCACTCCTTTCGTGAGGTTTTTCGAAGCAGAGATTAAAGATCAATCCCCGCCTGTTTCGCTATACTCTTGAGACTTTTTATGTCAATGTCTTTTGTGGGGTGAGGGATTGCCACCGCCCCCGGTCAGGTGGTTTTTTTCGTGGCAACCCCAGGGCCACCGGCTGGTGGTTATGCCTATCCGGGAGCTGTCTCTGACGAGTTAACGCCGGGTTTCTTCCATGCCGAGCTGTTCTTTGATGGCATGCTGAAGCAGGGCGGAGTAATTCAGTTTTGCATGATCCGCCTGGCTTTTTAGCCAGAAGGGAATGGTGGTGGTTACCTTGGTAGCCCGGTTCTCTCTGGCGTGACGGAAGGGAGGCATAAAGATGTCTACCGAAACGACATATTCGTTCTCCTGAAGGTTTTTGGTAACGCTCTGGTGAGAGGACGGCTCGGGGATGGATTCTCCTTCTTTTTCGCTATCCCACAGGTACAGCGCAAGGGCCTCTCTGGCACATCTGATCGCCTGAGCTTCCGTATTCGCACAGGTAACGCAGCCGGGGAGATCGGGGAATTCCACGGCGTATCCGTCTTCATCGTGAGTAAAAATGGCGGGGAAAATATAGGTGTCCTGCATAAAGTGCACCTCCCTGTAAAGTGTTGCGGGGCTACTTGAGCCCCGCTTGCTTCAGAATACTTGAGGCTGTTTTCGGATGGATATCTTTTCTCGGATGAGGGACGGTGACCTTTCCTTTCTTTGCAGGGTGCCTGAATTGGTGGTGGTCCCCCTCGACGTTTACGAGGTTCCAGCCGTCCCGTCGAAGTATTTTCATGAGGTCTTTGGAGCTGTATCTTTTTCGGATAATCTCCACCCCCGGCCCTGATGGCCCCATCGTAGCACGTGTATATATACGTGTCAAAGGTGATTTTGTAAAATGTGCCCGGAATGCATCCAAAAGGAAAGCAAAAGAGACGCCCCGAGGCCGATGGTTAGGCCCGGGGGCGTTTTCGAAAGCTCAAAGGGATTTCCTGGAGGGGGGCTCAAGCCTTCAAGCTCCCCGTTTCTCCCGGGGGAGCTGTTCTACCTCCTGATGGATAAATTCGTAATCCATAAAAGAGAGATCCTCCCGGGCGGTTTTTACCCTGTCCAGAGGTGTGGC
>DAIPKP010000009.1:0-40522 GCA_036769705.1 Synergistaceae bacterium | reverse complement strand
CTCGGATTTTCTCCAGCGAGGAGAGCCCGCCTGCGTGAACAAATGGACCCGCACTGCCATGGCGCTGCAATCCGGGGTCGATCTCGTGCTGGAGTTGCCCGCCCTTTTTTCCTGTCACAATGCGGAGGTTTTCGCAAATGCCGGAGTAGACATTCTGGCAGCCACCGGAGTAGTTACGCATCTTGCTTTCGGCATGGAAAGCCCCGACCTTCCTCTGGAATCGCTGGTGGATATTCTATTGCAGGAACCCCGGGAATTCAAGGAACACCTTCGGAGCCTTCTGAACCAGGGGTATTCCTATGCAGAAGCCAAAAGCCGCGCCCTGGAGCATTCCCTGCGGGAGAAAGGAACCCTTTCTCTAGGAGGTCCCAACGACATACTGGCTTTGGGCTATGCGAAGCGAGTTCGAGAAAAAAACTACCCCCTGAAGTTGATTCCCATACGACGAAAAGGCGGAGCCTATCACGATCCGCGACCTCAAGCCTTCGCAAGCGCCACCGCCATTCGGAAGCTCCTTTTCCAAGGAAAAACGAACCAGGCCCTGGAGCTTCTTCCGCCGGAATCGGCTTCGTTGCTTGCCCGGGATCTTGAAGCAGGAAGATGCATCAAGAACTTCGACCTTCTCTGGAAAACCTTTCAAATCCTGCTTCTTTCCCGCCCCCCCGAAGCGTTGGGGTCCTTCGCGGAAATTCGCGAGGGCCTGGAAAACCGAATTTATCGAAGCGGGCTCCAGAGCGATTCCTGGGAAAATTTCGTAGAAAACTGCAGCACCAAACGTTATCCCCGCACCAGGATTCAACGGCATGCGGCGCATATCCTTCTGGGGCTGGATCATTGGACAAACCGCGCCGCCCAACGCTTGGGGCCTCCCTACATCAGGGTTCTCGGTTTTTCGTCCCGGGGGCGAAAGCTTCTCAGGAGAATGCGCACTCATGCACATCTCCCCATTGTATCAAAAGCTGCCTGGAGAGACCAAAAAAATTTCGCCTATGAAGTGATGAAATACGAACACCGATGTGCCGCACTCTGGGAAATTCTCGTCCCCCTTTCGGAAAAAGGACGGGAAAAAAACCAGAGAGTTATAGAAATTCCGTAAAATCCTCCTCCGGAAGAGGGAATTTCTCCCGCAACCTCCGGTAAACTCCCGGAGGTACCAGCTTCTGCACGGATCCTCCGAACCGGAAGACCTCTTTGATGGAACGACTTGAAAGATAGGAGTACCGCGCATCCGTAGCGATAAAGAGAGTTTCGATCTCCGAGGCAAGCTGCCGATTCATTTGAGCGAGTTGAAATTCGTATTCGAAATCCGAAAGTGCCCGGAGTCCCCGAAGAATGATTTTGCTTTGCTGTTTTCGCATGAAATCCACCAGAAGCCCTTCGAAAGAAAGGATTTTGACGTTGGGAAGATGGCTCAGGGCTTCCCGGGCCATGGCCTCCCTTTCCTGGATGGTAAAGGTAGGAACCTTCTGAGGATTGTGCAAAATGGCGAAAACGACTTCATCGAAAAGGGCGGCGGAACGTTCGGCAATGTAAATGTGACCGTTGGTACAAGGATCGAAAGATCCCGGATAGACCGCACGAATCATGTCCTCTCCTCACCTCCCTCAAACTCTTCTCCCTCCTCCGAAGGAGCATAAAAATAGGTGAGAAGAGTTTCACCGTACTGTTTCTCCCGGCGCTTCATTCCCGGAAAGCCCTCGGGACAAGGTTCCCTCTTGCTGTGTTCAAGCACCAGAACCCCTCCGGGGGCCAGAAGAGATTCGTGACGGGATACAAGTTCCATCACCACCGGAGGCCACCCCTCCAAATAGGGAGGATCCGCAAATACCACGTGGAAAGACCTCCCTTTTCTGCAAAGGTACTGCACCGCCCGGCGTATATCGGAGCTGAGGATTTCCACCCCCAGGGGCTTGGCTTCCTGGAGAAGCGTCTTGCGCTGTTCACGGAGCAATTCCACCGCCACCACGGGAGAAGCTCCCCGCCGGGCCGCTTCGAAGGCAATCTGCCCGGTACCGGAAAAAAGATCCAGAAAGGAGTGCCCTTCCAAGGCACCGAGAGTGCTGAAAAGCGCAAGCTTTACCTTTCCCGAGGTGGGACGGATGCGTGATTTCACAACGAAGTACTGCCTTTCTGTCTTTGAAATGTATCAAACCTTTGGGCCACTTCATCGAAAGCCCGAAGTACCGAAGGCGTTCTGCAGGGAGTCGTAACGGGATCGAATTTCAGCAGCGTCTCCTTTTCCCGGGGGACCAGGCGAAGATAGAAACGCTGCTGATATCCCTCATCGTAAGATATGATCATGAGCAGCGCCTCTCCCTCCCCTCCCAGGAAGACCTCTTTCAAAACCCACCCCGAAACGCTATCGCCTCCGGAGGCTCCGTCGAAAAGCCGCCGAATTTCGGTATAGTCCTGGGGAAGGCTTCCCTCAAGCCGTTTATGCATGATTCTCTCCTTTAAACCTTGTCTTTCGTGAGGCCAGGGTGCCTTTTTGGATACCCGCACCAGATAGGAGTTTTTCCCCAAAGCCCGCCATTTTCTTCCGTATTTCGTCTCAAGATGATCCGGAAGCTCCGTCAGCACCTTTCCGCTTTCCAGGACCGGATGCGCTCCCAGGTGTGCCCGTACCTCCTCGGCATACCAGGCTTCATCGGAAACAAAGGAAAAAACACCGTCTTTTACGAGAACCCCCGCCAGGATATCCGCAAATTTCCGGGTAGTCACCCGGCGCTTGGAATGTTTTTGCTTGGGCCAGGGACAGGGGTAATTCATATAAATGCAGGCCATGCTTTCTTCTCTGAAACATTCTCCCAGGAGAAAACGTACGTCCCCGTGCAGTAGATAAACGTTGGGAATCTCCTTTTGCCGGATTCTTTTGAGGGCCTTATGAATACAGGCGAGAGAAATCTCCACCCCCACCACGGGATTTTGACGGTACTCCTCGCCAAGGCGCATCAAAAACTCTCCGTTGCCAAACCCAATCTCCACCACCGTTTTTTTCCCGGGAAAGGCATCGAAATTAAAGGGTTTCCCCTCGAAAGAGGGGGTGAGCAGAATGTCGCCGTAGGTTCGTTTCATACTCTCGGGGCTCCTTATCCTCTCTATCTTTCCGACAGATTTTTCCATGTTATTACCCATTTTTTGGGCTTTTCCGCTAGAAAGGACATTATACCTTTTCAGGAGAAAAAGAAAAACGCTCTTTCAGGGAGTGAAGGCCCCGAATTTCCGAAAAGATCTCTCCGGAAAGAGATGGAAAAACCCGAAGCACCCCCATAGGGGTACTTCGGGGAAATTCAGCGCAGAAAAGGGAATCCTTCCTCCAGAATTCCGAGAAAACCATCTATGCGAAGAGGGGAAACCTCTTTTCCCGGAAAAACTAGCCTTCGATTTCCGCGATAATGTCTTTCGGGGCCTCGTCGGTGGTAATAACCTTCATGATTCCCGGAAGATAGTTATCCATGGTTTGTACCGCCGGATAAATGGCATGAATGATGAGGGGCTTGGAGAGCTCCACTCCTTCGAAATCCAGGCTACTCTTGTAACGGATCTCTCCATCGTTGAAATCCATGGAAAAATTACCTATAAAAAGACCGTAATTGGCTCGGGTGAGAAATTCCGCCATGGCGATCCTTTTTTCCTCAGGAGCTTTTACGGGAGCTACGGCGTAGAAAATGAGCTGTTCCTCGTCTACCCGAACCTGGGCGTAACAGCGCAAATCTCCGTTATCTCCCAGGAAACCCATTTTGTAAAGATATTTTCCCTCCACTCTCGTGGGAAACCATTCGTCTTCCTGTAAAAAAGCACCTACAAGCTCAAAAGCTTTAAGGCCGTTTTCCGAGTCCGCGGCCTCGCAAGCACAAAGGCCCGTTCCCAAAAGGAAACCAAACAGGACTGCAGCCATGCCCGCTCTTCGAATGAAATTTTTTCCCCTTCTCATAAGACAATCCCTCCTTCTTCGTTTACGACACTTTCCCCAGGCAGATCGGGGCGGAAGCCTTTCCAATTATGGCATTAGTATAACCCAAACACAAGAAGGGCTTTCTTTTTTACGAATTTTTTACGATTCTTTTCCGGGAAACGGAAAAAAGGCGGCTTTGCTATTGACCAACCCCTCGGGTTCGTTTATAATCACTCTCGTTTTCGGGACGTAGCGCAGACTGGTTAGCGCACTTGCATGGGGCGCAAGGGGTCGTAGGTTCAAATCCTATCGTCCCGACCAGAAAACACCGGGAGGAACTTCCGTTCAGGAAGTTTCTCCCTTTTTCTTTACCCTTTAGAGGTTTTTCCCGGTTTTTCGGAAAAGCCCACTTTACAAGGAAAGCAGGGGAATCATGGACAAAAAACCTTCCTCGTTCAAGCACAACCGAAAAATCGGCCAGAATTTTCTCATGGACACCAACTACATCGATCTCATGCTGGACCAGGCCGCTCTGAAAGCCGAAGATTGCTGTCTCGAAGTGGGGCCGGGACAGGGAGTACTCACGAGGAAACTCCTGGAAAAAACGGAAGCGAAAAAAATATACGCCCTGGAAGTGGACAAGCGTTTGAGCCCCTATCTGGAACCCCTGGCAGAGAAAAATCCCCGTCTCTCTCTTCTTTGGGGGGATGCGGTGCGTTTCGACTACACCCTGCTGGAGCCATCTCCCACCCAGATGATTGCCAATATTCCCTACCATATCACCACTCCCCTGCTCTGGAAGATTCTGGAGGATCTCGCTCCCCGAGGGCTCTACAGCATTCTCCTCATGGTGCAGAAGGAGGCGGCTCTCCGCCTGCAAGCGGCACCAAAAACCAAGGAACGGTATCCCCTGGGAATAACCTTGGAGGCCATGGGCAAGGTCACCGTTCTCCGCTCGGTACCCCCCCAGGCTTTTTACCCTCGCCCCCGGGTGGATTCCGCCATTCTCCACATTCAACTGGAGCAACGCCGGGAACTTCCCGGAGTCCGTACATGGCGCACCCTCCTGAGCCGGGCTTTTGCTCAGCGCCGCAAAACTCTCTACAATAATCTCAAGGGATATCTCCCTTCGAAAGAAGATTTCGAGACATCCTGTACCGCCGCAGGGATCTCTCTCTCCTCACGGGCGGAGGAGTTGAGCACGGAAGCCTGGCTCCGATTGCACGAAGAGATCACGAAAAAGCTGGCCCCCTGAGAAGGCCAGCTTTTCTGTAATTTCAAGCCCAGGCTTTAGTTCCAGCTTGTACCCTGGTCATGCCCTTGGGCTTTACTTCTCATGAGCCACCAATGGCCCGCTTTTAGATGTTCCCCGCCGTGGCCACCATAACCGCCTTGATGGTATGGAGCCGGTTTTCCGCCTCGTCAAAGACCAGGGACTGAGTCGATTCGAAGACATCCTCGGTAACCTCATTCCCCTTTACTGCGGGGAGGCAGTGGAGGAAAATGCTATCCTTCCGGCCGGTGCTCGCCATAAGCTTGGCGTTCACCTGGTAATTCCCCAGAAGAGCCTTACGCTCCGCGATCTTATCTTCCTCTCCCATGGAAGCCCATACATCGGTGTAGATGGCGCTGGCATCCTTGACGGCCTTGAAGGGATCCACTTCGAACTCCAGGACCGCTCCGGTACCCTTGGCGATTTCCCGACACTCTTCGACGAGCTCCTTCTCGGGGAAGAGGCTTTCCGGGGCGGTGATGACGAAATGCATCCCTACCTTGGCGGCACCGATCATGAGGGAGTTCCCCATGTTATTCCGGCCATCTCCGGTATAGACCAGCTTGACCTTCCGAAGGTCCCCGAAGTTCTCTTGAAGAGTGAGAAAATCCGCCAGGATCTGGGTGGGATGGTAGGCATCGGTGAGACCGTTCCACACGGGAACGCCCGCATATTTGGCGAGATCCTCCACGACCTTCTGGCTGAAACCCCGGAACTGAATACCGTGGAACATGCGTCCCAGTACCCGGGCGGTGTCCTTTACATCTTCCTTATGGCCCAGCTGAATGTCGTTCTTGCTCAAGTACTCGGGATATCCTCCCTCGTCCACGCAAGCCACCACGAAGGCGCAGCGGGTTCTGGTGGAGGGTTTCTCGAAAATAAGAGCGACGCTCTTTCCCTCCAGGCTGTTCCCCCGGATTCCCGCCCGTTTCTTGGCCTTGAGATCCGCCGAAAGGTTGAGGAGATACCGAATCTCCTCGGGGGTAAAATCCTTCAACGTCAAAAAGCTTCTTCCCTTCAAATTCTGAGGCATTGTAATCCATCCCTTCTTATGTGTTCAAAGTGTTCCGTTAGAACGGTTTTAAACAGCTTACCGGAAAGCTTCGAGAGCAATTTTTCCGGGGAAGCACAAAAACGGAAACCTCTTACAGAGGTTCTCTCAAGAGGGGGTGACTCATGCAGCGAGGGCCCCCGCGGCCCCGGCCGAGCTCGGCTCCCCGAATTTCATGCACCTTGATCCCTTGATCCCGGAGATATTGGTTGGAGACCACGTTCCTTCGATACGTCACCACCACTCCCGGGGCGATGGAAAAGGTATTGGTGCCGTCGTTCCACTGATCCCGGGCCGCCATAACGGGATTACCGCCTCCTGTTTCGATGAAACGGATTTTTTCGAGGTCCAGCACCTTTTGGAGACTCGATTCCAGGGATTCATGTTCTTTGATGGCCAGAAGCTTTCCGTCCTCTTCGAAAAGCAGTTCCACCACCCGGACGCTTTTCCGAAGATCCGGATAGATGGTAAAAGCATCCCGATCCACCATGGTAAAGACCGTGTCCAAATGCATGGAGGCCCTGGTTTTGGGAATATCCACCGCTAAAATCCGGCGTACTCCCGCCTTTTGGGCCAACCGCCTTCCTACGATCTGCACCGTTCCCGCCCGGGTTCTTTCGCTGATGCCGATGGCCACCACATCCTGCCGCAACACCAAGACATCCCCTCCCTCTATGGTGTAGGGATAGACATCCCGGGGTTCGGTGCCGTAGAAGATATTCAGCCCCTTGAAGTAAGGATGATGGGTAAAGATATATTTTGCGTAGAGGGGTTCTCTCTGCCGGGCAGGATAGTTCATGCAGCTTATCACCACGCCGTTGTTTACGAAAGAGAAGGGATCTCTCTGGAAATAGAGATTGGGAAGAGGGCGAATGATGAAATCGTTATCCCCTATGACATGGAGCACCAGGCTCTGGGAGGTTTCGAAAAGCTCCAGAGCTTCCTTCTTGGTTATTCCTGAAATGAGAAGAGAGGCAAGTTTATCCGAAGGGACATCCTGAAGGGCATCCCGGAGAGAACAGCAAAGGGAGATATCGAGAGCCTCCAGAGCAAGCACATCATCAAGAAGAGCCATACGTACCGAGGCATCCCGAAGAACCTGCTCCAGACAGCGTTCGAAATAGACCACCTCCGCACCGTAATCCCTGAGGAGGTCCGCAAAGGCATCGTGTTCCTTCTGGGCCTCCTCTACCCAGAGGATGTCGTCGAAGAGCAGATCGTCCTTGTTATCGATGGTAAGGCGCTCCAACTCTTTTCCCGGACGGTGAAGCATAACTCTTCTCAACCGGCCGATTTCCGAAGAAACAGCAAAATCCGAAGGCGTATAGGTCATAAGGAAAACCCCTTTCCTTTGGCGGAAGCCATGAGCACTTCCCTGACATCATGAGATGCGCCCCATCATACCAAAGAAAAGGGGAGTTCGACAAGCAGGAATAAACTACAAAAAGAATTTAGTTTATCAACCTCGAAAAAGCGGGTTGGCCATACACCGCGGACCTCCGCGTCCCCGGCCGAGTTCCTTGCCGGATATCTCGATAACCCGCAGTCCTTTTTCCCGAAGCGCTTCGTTCGAGCTCGTATTACGGTTGTAGGAAATCACCTTTCCCGGAGCCAGGGCCAGACAGTTCGTGGCATCGTTCCACTGTTCCCGGGAAGCCTTGATGACATCGCCCCCCCCGGTTTCCACCACCTTGAGGCTATCCAGGTTCAAAGCCTCCCGAAGGGCCTCTTTCAAACCTCTTTTTTCCTCGATATGCAGAAGATTTCCTCCTTCGTCGTAACGAAGTTCCAAGACCCGGGTGCTTTCTCCAATACCCGGATACATAACAAAGGTATCCCTATCCACCATGGAAAAGACCGTATCGAGATGCGTGGTGGAACGCGTTTTGGGAATTTCCACCGCCATGACCCTGCGTATACCTCCATATTCCGCAAGGCGGCCTCCGAGAATCTGGATGGTGGCAGGAGTGGTTCTCTCTCCTATTCCCATGGCCACCACGCTGGAGTTGAGAACGAGAATGTCCCCTCCCTCCACGGTATAGGAGCAGGTATCTCCGGGCTCTCCACCCCAGAGAATCCTGGCTTCCCGAAAAAGCTCGTGATGTCCCACAACGTATTTACAGTACAGGGCTTCTCTTTTTCGTATCTCGTAATGCATGGCGCTCACGAGGACCAGGGAGTTCACCACGGTATAGGGATCCCGCTGAAAGTAACTGTTGGGCAAAGGACGGATAACGAAATCCTGATCCCCCATCATTTTCAGACACACACTCCGCAGATGCCGGGCTCCGGAAAAAATCTCCTCTTTGGTTATCCCCGCCAGGAGAACCCGGGCCAACTCTTCCGAAGAAAGCTCGAAACAATATCCCTGAAGATAGGAAGCAAGCCGCCGATCCAGGGCCTCCAGAGCCAGGGTTTCTTCCAGGATCTCTCCTCGGAGCGTGTCCGAACGAAGAATATCCCGAAGGAGGTTTTCGAAGAAAAAAACTTCCACCCCTTCTTTTTCCAGTACATGGACAAAGGCGTCAAATTCTCCCCGGGCTTCTTCCAACCAGAGGATGTCGTCAAAGAGATAGTCGTCTTTGTTATCAATAGTAAGGCGATCCAGTTCTTTTCCGGGACGGTGCACCACCGCTTTTTTCAATGCGCCGTATTCGCTCGATACGCAAAGCATAAAGGAGCTCCTTTCCGTGTGATTCTTTTGCAAAAGTATCTCCCCATGGCACTCCGAGAGAAGACATGAGGAACATGAGGAGAAAGATTACGCAGGGTCCAATATTTTCTTCAGAAAGGGAGGCAGAACAAAGGAAAATTCATGGATTTTCTCGGAATAATAGCGGGTTTCCCGGGGAACCTGCCGCAAAGGTCTACGGGGATCCGGCTTTTTGGATCCCACCATATAGGTCCACATACCCGTGGGGTAGGTGGGCATGGCTCCCCAGGCGACGTAAACACTGGGGAAAACCGAGGACATTTCCCGGTAGGTATCCCGAAGGAGATCTTCCTCCGCAAAGGGGGATTCCGTCTGCCCCACGATCATGCCGTCCTCTCTAAGGGCCTCAAAGACATCCCTGTAGAAAGGAGCCTGGAAAAGCCCCGCCGCAAAATCCACGGGATCCGTACTATCCACGATGATAATATCGAAATAGTTACTCCGCTCTTTCATGAACTCCAGGGCATCCCGATGCAGTACCGTCACCCGGGGGTCCTCCAAACCGCAGCTGACGGAGGGGAAAAATTCCCGGGAGGCTCGGGTGACTTCTTCGTCAATATCCACGAGAAAGACCTCTTCCGGAACATCATGTTTCACGATCTCCCGCACGATACCTCCATCTCCGCCGCCCACCACGAGAATCCTTTTCGGATCGGGATGAGAACAAAGAAGAAGATGAGCCATCATTTCGTGATAGGTAAATTCGTCCCGCTCGGTAATCTGAATGGCTCCGTCAAGCACGAGAAAACGCCCGTACTCAAGGCTCTCCGCTACCATAAGACTCTGATAAGGGGTCTCCATGTTTCGGAGAATTTCCGTTATTTTGAGGCTCAAATTCATATTCGGCGTTTGTTTTTCCGTAAACCAAACATCATTCAAACGTTTCTCAAAGACTTTCACAATTGTTCCTCCTCCACCTTCACAACGAAGGTATTTCTTTTGACGCTCGGCCCTGTTATAAAAACTATGTTTCGGAATTTTCTTTTTTGCAAAGATCCCGGGCAATTTTACAAAGCTCCCGGGCAATCTCTTCGGGATCCTGCCCGTCCATACGTCCCACAGGAACCCCCTTGGCGAAGAAAGCCGCTCCAGAGGGAGTACCTGCCACTCCCATATCTGCATGGGCCGCTTCTCTGGGGCCGTTCACCTCGCATCCCATCACCGCTATCTCAAGGTTTCCCGGCAAATCCTTCAAAAGCGGCTCAAGAGATTGCACTACCGAGAACACATCGATTTTTCGCCTGCCGCAGGTAGGACATGAAACGAGAGATGCCCCGTGGCGACGAAGATTCAGAGCTCCAAGCACCGCATATCCTACCCGGACCTCTTCGGGAGAAGGCCCGGTAAGGCTGACCCGAAGGGTATCCCCAATCCCCTGAGAAAGAAGAAGCCCCAGGCCGCACGCGCTTTTTACGATTCCCCCCAGCCCTGATCCGGCTTCGGTAATGCCAATATGAAGAGGATAGGGATAACGGCTCGCGAGAATCTGATTGGCTCGGAGAGTATGGTCTATATGAGTAGCCTTGGCGGAGAGAATAATATCTTCAAATCCCTCTTCTTCAAGAATGGCAAGCTGTTCTTCTACTGCCGCCACCAACGCAAGGGCTATATCGCCCGAGTTTTTTTCCAATTGCTCTCCGTTGAGCGACCCTCCGTTAGCCCCTATTCGAAGCACCGCTCCTCGTTTACGTGCCTCCTCCACTACCCGGGAAATTCCCTTACGCATATTTCCAGGATTGATGCGAATGGAAGGACAACC
This sequence comes from Synergistaceae bacterium, assembly GCA_036769705.1. GTDB lineage: Bacteria > Synergistota > Synergistia > Synergistales > Aminiphilaceae > DAIPKP01. Next base: position 29,831 of record DAIPKP010000009.1, on the reverse strand, counting down.
TCTTCGCAAAGCCTCCACTGCAAGTTCTTCGTCGAAATGAATATCTCCCATGAGAGGTATCGGAGATTTTCGCAGCAGCTCCTCCAGCGCCGGGGCCTGCTCTTTCGAGGGGAAAGCCACCCGGAGGAGCTCACATCCCTCCCGGGCCAGGCTTTCCGTCTCAAGGATGCAGGAATCCAGGTCATTCAGGGAAGAGGTCAGCATGCTCTCCACACGTACCGGAGCACCGCCTCCAATGGTAAGGTCCTCTATACGAACAGTCCGGGAACTCATAAACCCTCGCCTCCTCAGCTTCTTTTACGCTATATCCCCCAAGAAACAGAACATATTCTAACACCAAAAACTAACAGCCAAAAAAAGACTTCCGCTTTTCTCCGGCGAAAAAGCGAAAGTCTCAATTTTTCAGAATCCAGATTCAGGGCTCTTTCATAACAATGTTCCCAATCAGGAAAAGATGCGAACCAAATCTTTCCATGTCACGAGTACGATAAGAGCCAGGAGAAGAGCAAATCCCGTAAGGTGAATATAGTATTCATATTTGAGAGGGATTTTACGCCGAAAAATCATTTCCCCAACAACAAAAACGAGACGCCCTCCGTCAAGAGCGGGAAAGGGGAGGAGGTTGAGAATACCTAAGTGAAGGTTGATAATCGCCAGGAAAGAGAGGAAAGACCAAAAACCCTGCCGTGCCGCCTGCCCTGCCATGGAAGCGATTCCCACAGGACCGGTTACGGATTCGCGAGCCGTCTCGTCATAAAAGAGAGAGATGATTCCTCCCAGAATGCCCTTGGTCATCTCCCATATGTACTGGAAGGAATATCCCAGGGCGGAGAAAAAGGAATACCGCTTCCAGGAGGGACGAACTCCGAAAAGAGGATGTCCCGTCTCAACATCTTTCTTGAGATGTACGGAGACCGCAAGGATCTCTCCGTTTCTATCTATTCGTACGCTCACGGGCTTCTCCACGCCCTGAGCACGGAACTCCCGGGCCATCTCCTCCCAAGAGGCAACGGACACGCCGTTTATGGAAAGTATGGTATCCCCTTCCATAATGCCCGCTTCCTGAGCGGGGTATCCGAAGATAACCCCACCCACTTTAGGAGAAGAAAGATCCAGAACGCCATGCCCCGAAAGAAGCAGCACGGTGAGAAAGACTGCGAGAAGAATATTGACCGCCGCTCCGTCAAAAAGAATGAAAAAACGCTGCCATGCAGGCTTATCGCAGAATCCCGCGCCTTCTTCATAAGGTTCTTCGATCTCAGGGTTTTTTCCTTCCATTCCCGCCAGGCGCACAAAACCACCTATGGGAAAAATCCGGAGAGACCATTCCGTGCGAGTTCCTTTTCTTTTCCATATTTGAGGTCCCATGCCGAAGGAAAATTCGAACACGTGCACTCCGAAAATCCGGGCACTGATAAAATGTCCCCACTCATGAGCAATAACACAAACTCCCAGTACAACTACAAAGGCTAGAAAAGACAATTTTTCAGCTCCTTACCTGCAAGATCAAAAGCACCTTGTATTATTGGGGGGATCCACTTTTTTTTCCGCCTCGCTGGCCATCTCTCTTCCCCTCTCCACCAAGGCGATCGCCTCTTCCAAAGAGGATGGAGCCCCTCCGGAGTACCTCTCAAGAACCTCTTCTAAAATCCGGGGAATGTCGAGAAAACCTATCTTTCCATCGAGGAAGGCCTCCACCGCCACTTCATCGGCTCCCACGAGAAGAGCCGGATAGGCTCCTCCTCGCTTTCCCGCTTCGTAGGCCAGGGAAAGACAGCGGAAACGATCCTTCCGGGGTTCGAAAAATTCCAGGGAACCCGGAAGCTCCTCGGCTCGAAGCGAGGGATGCTCCCGAAGAAAAGGTATCCGTTCGGGCCAGGATAAAGCTACCGCCGCGGGAATACGCATGTCCGGAGAGGAGGCCAGGTATTTCGTGCATCCATCGATAAAATGCACGATTCCGTGTACTCTCGACCCGGGGTGCACCCAGGCCTCGATTTTTTCAAGGGGTATCCGGAAAAGCTGGCTTGCTTCCAAAACCTCGAACCCCTTGTTCATGAGGGTAGCGCTATCAAGGGTAATCTTTTTCCCCATGTTCCATACGGGATGCCGTAAGGCCTCGGCTCCGCTGACGGTTCGAAGCTCCTCCATGGACGCTTTTCGAAAGGGCCCGCCCGAAGCGGTCAGCACCAGCTTGCTGATCCAGGCAGGATCTTCTCCCTTGAGACATTGCCAAAGAGCGTTATGTTCGCTGTCCAGAGGGCGGAGAAAGGAAAGATCTTTTACGAGGGGCATGATCCAGGGCCCTCCTACCACGATACTTTCCTTGTTGGCGAGAGAGACGATTTTTCCGAGCTCCAAGGCACGCCGCAAGGCGGGAATGGCTCTTGTGCCGGAAGAAGCGAAAATGAGGTGATCCACCTCGGGGTCTTCCGCCAGAGCGAGCAAGGGATCTTCTCCCGAAAAAATTTTCGTGGAAAGATGAGAAATGCTCTTTTCTAAAGAATCCCTGGCTTCTCTATGCCAGAGAGTAGCATAGGAGGGAGAAAACTCTTCGCAGAGCTCTCCAAGAGAAACCGCATTACTTCCTCCCGCCAGGGAATGCACCCGAAAAAGTCCGGGAAAACTTCGAATAACTCCCAACACCGAAGATCCCACGCTGCCGGAAGCGCCGATAATGCCAATGTTCAGGGGAGTGGCCTTTTCAGGGATCATTGCCATACCACTCCAAAAAGGAGGTAAATGATCACGGAGCTCATGAGAAGGCTGTCGAAGCGGTCGAGAACTCCTCCATGGCCAGGAATCACAAAACCGCTATCTTTAACCTCCGCCTCACGCTTGAGCATGGATTCCACAAGATCTCCCATCTGGCCGAAGGTACCGCAAACAAGGCCTACGACAAGAATGGGAAAGGGAGGAAGAGCGAGAGCAAAAGCCATGATAGAAGCCACGAGAAGCGACCCCAGAAAGCCTCCCACAAAACCCTCCACGGATTTCTTGGGACTTACGTTACTGCAAAAAGGCCGTTTCCCCCACCAGCTTCCTACGAAATAAGCGAAGACATCGCAAGCCCAGGTAGAAAAAAGAAGCGTTAGTACGAGTACCATCCCCCAAGGCTGGGAACGCATTTCCACCAGAAGCCCCCAGGGAATTACCGTATAGAAAAGCCCCGAAAGAACGCCTCCCACATTGGCAAAGGCATTACTCTTCTGGGTTATCTGTTTTCGCAGAACCTCCACGGTAAAAAGACAGAAAGCCACCATGGAAAACAAGAGCAAATATTGAGAGACCGGCCCCTGAAAAAAGAGGAGAAGATAGAAGAAAAGGGCTCCCAGTAATCCTACGCCCTTGGAAAGATGGGCTTTCTTCTCAAAAATTCGGTAGTATTCGAAAAGACAAAGGAGGGAAAGAATGGAACAAAAACCAAACCACCAAAGCCCCCCCAGCCAAAGAGCACAGAGCATGGGAACAACTACGAGCCCCGCACCCCACGAACGTTTCCAGAGCTGAGGGAGCAAGAATCTCGAAGGTTTTCTGGGAAAATCAAGGGGCGCTTGGTTCTGTTCCGCCATAACGTCGTTCTCTCTTTCCGTAGGCCTCCAGGGCCTCTTCAAAATCCCGGTCCCCGAAATCAGGCCAGAGGACATCCGTAAAGTATAGTTCGCTGTAAGCACTCTGCCAGAGCCAAAAATTGCTAAGCCGATTTTCTCCGCTGGTACGGATGAGAAGATCCGGATCCGGCAAATCGGGCACGTAAAGATAGCGGGAAAAAGCTTCCTCCGTCAGTTTTTCCGGAAGAGAATCGGGGCTCTCCTTGAGAATGGACGCCACTGCATCGAGAATCTCCTGGCGCCCTCCATAATTGAGGCAAAAATAGGCTCTTATGGCGGAACATTCCCGGGTCTCCTCCTCCGCCCGGCGAAGAATTTCGTAAACATCTTCGGGGAGATCCCGTACTCTTCCCACGAAACGGATGCGTACCCCTTCCTCTCTCATGGCCCGAAGCTTGCTCACCGTAAAGTAGCGGAAAAGCCCCATAAGCCCGGAAATTTCCTCCACCGGGCGACGCCAGTTTTCCGTGGAGAAAGCATAAAAGGAGAGAATTTCAATTCCCCTGTTTTTGCCGAAGCGAATGGCTCTTTCTACCGCCTGAACTCCCGATTGATGCCCCATAATTCGGGGAAGAAATCTTTTTTTGGCCCATCGACCGTTACCATCCATGATGATGGCCACGTGTTTGGGAATTTTTTGCATAATATCACCTAACGTTTTCCTTTGCACTTTGCCAAAAAATTTTTAGGATTCCAGAGAATCCCATTTGCGACGAATCTCCTGAATATCCTGCCATGTCAAATATTTAGGGCTCCCCTTCTTGTTCGACTGGTTTCTCAGAAGATAACTGGGGTGAAACATAGGCATTACCTCGATCCCTTTCCATTCGAACCATTTCCCCCGAATGCGGGTAATCCCCTCGTTCGTTTTGAGAAGCCACTGGGTAGGCACATTGCCGAGAGTAACGATAATTCTCGGGTTTATAAGAGCAAGCTGCGCATAGAGATAGCGTTCGCAAGCAAGCATCTCCTCGGTTTGAGGATTACGGTTTCCCGGAGGACGGCATTTGACGATGTTCGTAATATATACCTGATCTCGGGAAATATGCACCGCCGAAAGCACATCCGTAAGGAGCTTTCCGGCCCTCCCCACAAAAGGGATACCCTGAGCATCCTCTTCCGCTCCGGGGCCTTCCCCCACGAAAACGAGTTTCGCCCGAAGATCTCCGGCACCAAAAACCGTCTGTTTTCTCTCCGCATGAAGAGGACACCGGGTACAATCCGCCACTTCACGCTCCAAAGCCTTCCAGAGCCGCAATTTTACATCTTCCTGCTGGGGCATGAATCCTCTCCGTTCTTCTCCCGTGAAATGCTTTTTCTTCGTTCCGGGCCTTGCATTTCAAGAGCCTTCCTGAAATGTCTCTCCCTGAAAAAAACGCATTCCCAATATCTTGTAAAACTCAATATTTCAGGAGGAAAGCTCCTCCACTGAAACATCTACCGCATGAACATCCAATCCGGTAAAAAAAGAAACCGCGCTTCGAAGCCGTTTCTGCATAAGTTTTGCCACTTCCACAAGGCTTTGATCGCCTATGCGAAGAGTTCCCTTTACCCGGATAACAATGGCCTCTTTTTCCCGTTTGATCTTGATTTCCTTTACCGAAACAACCTGGGTGGTCCGTTCACAAAGAAGGCGCACCATATCTTCGATAGCTTCGGTCTCAATCTTCACGGTTCCTCCGAAGCTGAAGGCAGGGCGCACCACGGTATGTTCCTCTCCATGCCCTTCTCTGTGAAGAAAGCCCCAGAAAATACGCACGATCTTTCCCGCAAAATTTCGCCGCACCTGGGAACGTTCCACGGGAATAACATGTTCTTTGCTGACTTTGCGGCGTTTACGCGCCTCTTCAATCTCCTGAGGTTTTGCCACGTCTTCGATACGTACATACCGAACGGGCTCGGGAAGTTCGAGGCGCAAGGCTATTTTTTTCGCCATTCCCTCGGAAGTAGCGATAATCATGATAGTTCCCTTCTCCAGGGGATCCAGGATTTTCTTTACCGCATCCCGATGATCTTCATGAAAAAAGAGAGCCCGCCGAATGGCACTGACCTGATTTCTTTCGGCCTTGGCACTCTGTCCCGCAAGGATATGTCCCTTGCTCACGAGAAGTCCGTCGTCTATGAAATAATCTGCCTTCTGCTCCCGGGAAATGCTTTGAGCTCTCTGACTTTTTCCGGTTCCCGCAGATCCCACGAAAGCGATAACCTCAATTTCTCGGGAGGTAGGGGGGGTTTTTTCTCGTTCGTTCAATCCGAAGTCACCGTTTTCCAAGACGCTTCAAGGTTTTGCGAAGAGCGAGAATGAAACTTTCGTTATCTTCCGGAAGCCCGATGGAAACCCGAAGATAACCGGGGATTTCGAGATCGCTTCCCAGACGGACAATAATACCCTCATGAAGAAGATGTTCCGCCACAAGCTCCGCATCCTCCACTTCAAGAAGGAGAAAATTCGTATGGGTGGGAAGTACTTTTATTCCCATATCCATAAGCTCTGAAAGAAGGCGTTCTCTTTCGAGAATGGTTTTTTCCCGAATTTGCTCCACATACTCCGGCTCTTCCAGAGCCGCCACCGCCGCAGCCTGGGCAATGCTATTCACGCTAAAGACCCGGCGCACCTTGGAAAAGGAATCCACCACAGGTTTGGGAGCTATAGCATATCCCACTCGCAGAGAAGCAAGACCGTAAATTTTGGAGAAAGTCCGCAAAATAACCACATGTCCGAGCTGCCGGAACAGTTCCACTCCGGAGACATAACGGGAGTCGGTAACGTATTCCGCATAGGCTTCGTCCACCACAAGAAGAATTTCCCGTTTTTCCAGCTCCCCTGCGAGAGAGAGGAGATCTTGCCTCGCAAAGAGCGTACCCGTGGGGTTATTGGGGTTGCATATAATAACAACCTTAGTTTTATCCGAGCAAGCATCGAGAAGGGCCTCGGTGGAAGGATGTATTTTGTCGCTCATGGGAGCGGGGACACAGGAAGCTCCTGCAGACCGGGCCGCAAGATGGTAAATGGGGTAACTCGGCGTGTGATAGACCACTTCGTCTCCCTCGTCGATGAGAGCCTGAAAGAGAGCGTAAAGAATTCCTTCCGTTCCCGCCCCGACGATAACTTCCTTGGGAGCCACTCCCCATTTTCGTGCCACCGCCCGGCGAAGATAATACGCCCCTGGATCGGGATATCGATTCACTTCCTGAGCAGCCTTCTCTATGGCAGCGTGGACGCTTTCGGGAATAGGCCAGGGATTTTCGTTGGAACAAAGCCGGACAATTTTTTTTAACCCCAACTCCCTCTGTACATCCGATACGGGTTTCCCCGGGCGATAAGGTTCCAGATCCGCAAGCGCTTTCCGAACAAGCCTTTCAAGCCAGGTCATGCCTCAGTCCTCCTCCGAAGGGTTCTCCCCCGATGACGGGATAAATTCATCGGGAAGCATCTTCACCTGAGCTCCGAGAGACCGGAATTTCTCCTCCAGGTTCTCGTATCCCCGATGCACATGCCCCATGTTGAGAATGCGGGTTTCCTCTTTCGCAGCAAGTCCTGCAAGAACAAGAGCGGCTCCTGCTCTGAGATCCGTGGCCACCACGTCCGCTCCATTAAGGAAGGGAACCCCCGTAATAACCACAGCATTCCCCTGCATCCTGATATCCGCACCCATTTTCTGCAATTCGTTGATATGAAGAAAGCGTGATTCGAAAACTCCGTCCTGGATAACGCTGGTCCCATCGGCAAGAGAGAGAAGAGCGGTCATCTGGGGTTGCAAATCCGTGGGAAATCCCGGATAGGGAAGGGCCTTGAGAGATATGCCTCTTCCTCGTTTCTGAGAAGGCACGGTAACGGATTTTCCCTCCACCAGAACTTCCAAACCCATCTCTTCCAGCTTCGCCACCAAGGCATCCATATGTTCCGGAATGATATCACATACCGTAACGCTTCCCCCGGTCATAATTCCCGCAAGAAGATAGGTGCATGCCTCGATTCGATCGGGAATGACTTCCACCCGACTTCCCTGAAGCTCTCTCTTTCCCTTTACGTGGATGGTCCCCGTGCCCTCTCCCCGGATATCCGCCCCCATGGAACGAAGCACCTCTGCAAGGTTCGTTATTTCGGGCTCCCGGGCGGCATTTTCGATGAGGGTTTCTCCTCGGGCAAGGGTCGCCGCCATCATAAGGTTTTCCGTAGCTCCTACGGAGGGGAAATCAAGATAAATTCGGCAACCTCGAAGTTCCTTGGCGGTAGCTACCACGGCTCCATGTTCCAAGGTAATATCCGCTCCCATTTTCGCAAACCCCTTGAGGTGCAGATCGATGGGACGACTTCCGATGGCACATCCTCCGGGAAGGGGAAGCTTCGCCTTCCCGCATCGGGAAAGAAGAGGCCCCAAAACGAGAGAAGAAGCTCGCATAAGACGCACAAGGCGTTCCGGAGTTTCCCAGGAAAGCTCCGAAGGGGATGTAAGGTAAAGCTCCTCTCCCCGGCTCTCTATTTTGATTCCGAGAGAGGCGAGAAGTTTGCGCATTACCGTCATATCGTCCAGCTGCGGAACCCGCCGGACTCCAAGAGTACTGTCCGAAAGCAACAGAGATGCGGCCATGATAGGAAGAGCCGCATTCTTGGCTCCTTGGGCACGAACGGTTCCCGATAAGGGATGCCCTCCGGCAATACTCATTTGACTCATTTGGGAAGATTCTTTCTTCACGAATAAACCTCCTGGGCGTATTTTAGAAAAAACCCGTCTTCCCGCTTTTGCAAGCGGATATGTTCGGATGGGGGTTATGCGATTTCGGCGCAAAGCCAGAAAAGCCCCAGAAAAACGAGAATTCCATGAATCGGGACAAGAATTCCCAGTACTTTCCATAGAGAAAAACCCCGATCATAAAGGGCGTAATGAAAATGCCCGCGATCCGGAAGAAAAGGGGAACGTTTGCGCAAAAGTCTCCGGAAAACGGAACAAAGGGTATCAAAAACCGGAAGCCCTCCTATAAGACAGAGCATCCATAGCATTCCCAGCAACGGCACCTCTTCAAAACCCCGGCCCATTGCAAAACCGTGAAAAACAAGAGAAGACCAAAGAAAGCCGACAAAAGTGCTTCCTCCGTCTCCGAGAAAAGTTTGGGCATTAGGAAAATTCCACATGAGCACCCCCAGGCACATACCCAGAAGATAAAGCCACACGGGGTCCATGGTAAAGAAAAAAGCCATCATAAAATTGACTGCCCCGAGAGAAAGGCAGAGGCCGTTTATACCGTCAATATTGTTATAAGCGCTGGTACATCCTGCCAACCATAATATCATGATCAGGCCGAAAAAAAACGGAAAATCTGCGCTATATACCACGAGAAAAGAGGCAAAAAGATGCACCCCAAGACGTATCAAGGGCGGGATGGGGAATATGCTGTCCGCATATCCCACGAGAAAAATCAAGGTGGCTCCGCTGAGAAAAAGGACGTGAAAAAGAGAGAAATCCCTTTGCAAAAGCATATACACCACAAAAGCTCCCCACAGCGCAAGGCCTCCTCCCTTGGGCGTAGGAGCCGCATGTTTTTTACGTCCCCCCGGGCGATCCACAATCTGATACACGTAGGAAAGGCGGATAGAAAGAGGAGTAAGGAGAAAACTCGCTCCGAATCCCCCGCACAAAATAACGAGAGGCACCAAAAACTCCCTGGAATTCAAGGAAAGGAGAAGAGGAGAAATTTCTTTGAGAAACCCCATTTACTTGGTTCCGAAGAGCCGATCTCCCGCATCGCCGAGACCAGGCATAATGTAACCATGATCGTTGAGGCACCTGTCAAGGGAAGCCGTAAAAATGGGCACATCCCCGTGCCGTTCCCGCACTTTGGCGACCCCCTCGGGAGCTGCAATAAGACAGACAAGAGTGATGTTTCGCGCTCCCTTTTCCTTGATAAGATCGATGGCAGCGCTGGCGGAACCTCCCGTGGCAAGCATGGGGTCGATAAGGAAAATATCCCGTTCTCCCAAATCTCCCGGAAGTTTGCAATAATATTCCACGGGTTCTAGCGTTTCAGGATCCCGATAAAGACCGATGTGTCCCACCTTTGCGTTGGGAACAAGCCGCAAAATGCCGTCCACCATGCCAAGTCCCGCACGGAGCACCGGAACGATGGCGAGCTTTTTCCCCGCTATAGTTTTTACCCGGGCTCTCTCGAGAGGTGTCTGGACTTCCGTTTCTCCCAGAAGCAGGTTGCGGGTTACTTCGTAAACCATAAGCCCTGCGATTTCCTGTACAAGCTCGCGGAATTCCTTGACCGTAGTATTCACATCCCGGATAATACCCACTTTATGCTGTACCAGAGGATGGTCTATCACATGGCATCCCGACACCTCCGGAGAAGAGATCCCGTAAAAACGGCGGGACTCCTCCTCTTTAATGAGGTGAACCCGCCGGGAGTGCCGCCCGCCTTCAAAAGAAGTTTCAAACCATACTTGTAACATTTGTTCCGTTTCTTCCCAGGAGGAAGTTCTTCCTCCCAGAACGAGAAGGTTTGCGTTATTATGCCGACGGCTCAGCTCCGCATCTTCCGCGGTACGGCAAAGGGCTGCGTAAACCCCGGGGAACTTGTTAGCCGCAATGGACATGCCAATGCCGCTTCCACAAACAAGAACGCCCCTGTCCACATTCTTTTCGGAGACATCCAGAGCGACATGGAAAGCCGCTTTGGGATAATCGTAGGAAACACTCTCATGCTCCGCTCCATGGCAAATCACGTCGTGCCCTCGCTCCATCAACCAGGATTTTACCCGTTCCCGCAATGTATATCCTGCATGATCAGAGCCAATAGAGATTTTCATGTACATCCTCCTCGACAAGGTGTTTATAGTCCGAAAAAATGTTTCTCTTCTCCCTGGTTTTTCCGTTACCTCAAAAAACTTTCCGAAAAACACCTCCCCATTCTAACAGAGAGTTTCTCAGTTTTGGGGAATCGCTTCAAGAGAAGACGCATCGAGGCCGGCGGGCCAGAAGGGCATCCAATCCAGGAAGCTGTAATAACCGGATTCCAAAAAAAGAGAGAGAAAGGATTTGCTGGGATATCCGGAAGGATAGATATCCGGAGGCAAAGGAAAAGTCAAGGTGTAGAAATAAGATTCTCTTACCGCAGGCTCCTGTGAAAGAAGAGTTCTTTCATCGCCTCCGGTGAGACGGCAAATCCGCGTCAAAGAAGCGGGAGGAGGTACAGATGACCAGAGGAGAGATACGGGAATATCGTTGAAGAGGGCATATCCGAAAAGACGCTTCTGTTCTTCGAAGGAAAGCTGGGTTTCCGGATGAAGAATTATTTTTCCCGGAAGCCCTTTTTCTTTTTGGGTAATCCGGGCCAGGCCTTCGAAAAAAGCCCCCGGGACAACGCCGAGAGAGAGGCCTTCCCATTCGGGAAGAGCTTTTTCTCCCGCCGCAAGGGAATACCGTTTTTTCGAAACGCTCCCGTCTACGCGCCCTTCCAGCCCCGCTTCCATCCAGATAGCGGCGGCGTAGCTATTGTCAAAGAGGGAAGAATCCCTGGGGAAAAGATGTCTCACCGGATAACTTAATCCAGCCTGGAAACGGGCTATGCCTCCTCCTGCAGGAGCACGAAACTCCGGAAATTGAAGCCAGAAAAGAGACACGTCAAAATTATCCGGAAGCCTCATGGAGGCAAACCAGAGAATTTCACCGGAGACATGGATAAACACGAGGTTCATACCATGCCGGGCGAAACTCCAAGCTCCGGAGAGGGTGATAAAAGAACGAAATTCTCCGGAAGGATCCTGTAGAAAGACCTCGCCCCTCTCATCAAGGACTCCAAGGCTTCCCCAGGAAGTCCATCCCACCTCGAGAGGATCTGGAAAGTGATATTCTTCCAAAAGAGTTCCCTCCAGGGCATCGAGAAGAAAAATGTTCCCTCCTCCGTCGGCGAGAGCGAGAAGGTTACCGCAGACATCGATTCCCCGGGGAGCAAATTCCGTAATGTCTTCGGAAGGAGCCCATTCCCAGAGAGGTACCAGATCGGGATAGGATACACATACAAGGCGTCGCCCCCCCCAATCCGCACACACAAGAAGAGAATCCGAAAGGAACGCCGCATCCTTGAGAAAAACTTTCTCCAGAGTTCCCTCCAGGCTTTCTTCACGGGTCTCGATATTGATGCGGCGCAGCTCCCCCTTCTGAGAAACAAGAAGAATTTCTCCGTTTTTGAAATCCAGGACAGAGACGGGAGCGGGAGTGACAAAAGCCTTGCCGTTGTAAGGATTTGTCAGATCCACCACGTAAAGCTGATCCCCTAAAGTATCGGGAACGCAAAGAAAGTCTCCGAAAACTGCAACCTTTCCTACTCCCGCCATGTTTTTCCGAAGAAGAGGGCTCAATCCGAGGAGGCTTTTTAGAGGGAGTTTCTCCACCGCATAGTTTTCCCGAGGCAAGGTTCCCCGAAGGGCGTTCTCTCCGAAACGATCCAGACGTTCCAGGTTTTTCCCGATACGCCGGGGGATAGGATCCCCGGGACGCACTTCAAGGTAATGGCGTATTTCCTTTTGGGCTTCCGAGAAATCTCCGATCCTGCGAAGCACCAAAGCCCGCAAAAGGTAGTAATCGATAAGATAGGTATTCTCCTCTATGGCTCGGTCGAGATACGTCAAAGCCTCAGGGAAACGGTTTTTTGCATACATGTCATAGGCCTGAAAGAGATGACGCTGGGCTTCGATACGATTTGCGGGAGGCAAAGAAACCTCTTGAGCCCAAGCCGTGCCAAGGATTCCCAAAAACAGGATGCAAAAAAAGAAAAACCTTGAAGTACGCAAAAACGTCATCTCCCCTTTCTCTCTTCTTTAGCAGTCGGCTAGAAAAGAATAACCTTCCCCGCAAAAGAGTAAAAACCGAGAACGATTGAACCGGTGAAAAGAAAGCCCAGAAGCACTCGAAGATAGAGAACCCATACTTCGTTTCCCGGCCATTTGCCGGAAGTGATATTATTCACCATTCGGGCGACTCCCAAAGAAAGAAGGAAAAGCCCCAAAGCCACAAGGGCCTGAATATTTACCGCAGGCATAGCGATCCCCCTCGACAATTCAACTGCAAAGCAACCTCATCATACAAAAAACTTTCGCCCATGGAAACATCATTCCTCCTGGGGAGTATGTTTTTCCACGATGAGATTGAGAATGATGTTATCCATAAAAACACGATTGGGGTGAGTGTAAAGAGCCACGATGTAGACAATGCTCAAGGCAAAAAAAACCACCGTCAGTACGATAAGGATCTGTCTGGCAAGGCTGTTTTTCCGTTTTCTCTCGGGCATGAGTTTCCTCACCTCTGCTTTCCGCAATAATATATACGAGAATCTTTTTCTAGCATACTCGAAAAAGACATAAAAAAAAGGGGGAAGATTCCCCCCTTTCCGTCTTTTCCAAGAGTCCCTGAGCCTTTTTCTTCTACACCACGCACTCCTGCTTTGCGGCAGTTTGGTTAAGGCTGATCTGGCGAAGCACCGCTACTGCCACTTCAAGAGCCCGCTTGCCGTCCCCGATGCCCACGAGAGGCTGACGCCCTTCCCGCACGCAAGAGACGAAATGCTGCAATTCCAGCTTAAGGGGTTCCTTTTTGGGAAAAATAGGCTGCTCCACGATTTCTACCAATCCCTGGCCGTTTTCCCTCATACAGCGATGTATGGAAACATCCTGGGTTTCGTAATTTACGGCGATAGTGCGTTCGGGCTCCAAAATTTCCAGGCGCCGGAGCCTTCTCTGAGAGACCCGGCTTACCAGAATATCCGCTATGGTACCGTTGGCAAACTGGATATGAGCCGAGGCAATATCTTCGTGATCCGAGCATACGGAACGCCCCATGGCAGAGATGTTCACGATTTCCGAGGGTACCAGAGAAAGCACGATGTCGATATCGTGAATCATGAGATCCAGCACCACTCCCACATCGCTCACTCGGGGAGAAAAAGGCCCCACCCGGCGGGATTGCAGGAGCATGGGAGAATTGACGATGCTGGAAACATGCTGAATGGCGCTGTTAAAACGCTCCACGTGCCCGACCTGAAGCAGGAGGTTCCGCTTTGCCGCTAAATTGAGGAGCTCTTCCGCCTCCTCCACCGTGGATGTTACGGGTTTCTCTATAAGTACGTGAATCCCTTTTTCCAGGGCAAGTTTGCTTATGCTGAAATGAAGACTCGTGGGAACCACGATGCTCAATGCATGGGGATGGCATTTTTCGATGAACTCTTCTATGTCCGTGAAGTAGGGAACCCCAAGGGCGTTGCTTGTAGTCATGGCACGGTCTTCGTTGACATCCACCACTCCAGCCAAGTGAACCCCAAGTATTTCAGAATAAAGCCGAGCGTGATGAAACCCCAAATGCCCTACTCCAACGACACCTACCCGCAACGGCAGCACCATATCCACACCCCAATTCTTCAGCAATTTTCGTTATCGAAAAAGATTTTTCCGTTCACTCATAAAAGTTATCCCAAAAAGTTCTCGAGAAGTGGTACAAAAAGATGATTTATTTGCGGATTCCTCCAAGAAGAACATTCCGATTTTCCGCATCCCCCCGGCGGTAGGAGTACCATCCGGAAGATCCGCAATGCACACACTCCTCCACAAGAAAGATATGCTTCTTTTCGATTCCGATTCGCCCCAGCATATACGCTCCCATGCGGGGAAGGTCGAAAAAGCATTCCTCTTCCCGAATTTTCCAAAATTCCCAGGGGAAAAGTGCCATTCCCCGGGATGTCAGGGGGTCTTCTCTTTTTCGGAAGTAACAGCACCCTCTGATGGCAGGCCCCACGAAGGCCCGGCATCTTCCCGTATCCAGAGAGGGGAAACGGTCTTGCAGAACCCTCCATCCCTCCAGGGGAATGCCTTCCAGAGCTCCCCGAAAACCCATGTGCAGCATGAGCATCCATGGAGAGGGTTCGGCAGAAAAGACGATTACCGGACAGCAATCCGCGAAACGGAGCATCCCTCTCCACGAAGGGTCCTGGAGGAAAATACCGTCACCCTCGGGGAAAAAAGAAAGATCGGAATTTTCCGAAGGGAAAAGTATCCTTTTTCCGTGTACCTGATGAGGAACGAGAAGGCTCTTCCCCTGCAGAATACCCCGAAAAGCTTTGCCCGCTTTCTCGGGAGTTGCGCTCTGATCTCGGGTAAGATCTCCCGGGCCATAGAGAGAAAGCTCGAAAAAATTCGCGAATTCCGGAAAGGCCAGGGAAAAGTAGTCCATTTTCGAAGAGTCTTTTTCGCATTCTTTCGGCTCTCTTTTTTTCATGGCAGAGGGAAAGCTCCTTTCGAGAGAAGATACCCTAGAAGATAGAGGCTTCCTCCCAGAAGCACCAGGTTCCCGCGAGCTTTCGCCCGATTCAGGGCTTCTAAAGGGGAAGCGCAGCTTTCACAAGAAGTCCATCCTCGAGAACGGGCGGTTTTCTCAAGGATTTCCGCCGAAGCGGAGCGTTCCATTCCCGGCACGGAAGTGCAGATGATATGCGAAGCACATCCCCGAAGCAAATCCAACATCTGCGAAAAATCCTTGTCCTTCATGCAGGAAAAAACGAGCACCTTCCCGGGGCAATCCTTCCATCGCTCCTGTACCATGGCGGCAAAAGCTCCAGCCCCCTCGGGGTTATGCACTCCATCCACGAAAAGAGGCGGTTCTCCGGGAAAAAGAGATCCCCGAAAGGGCCAGGAGGTCTCCCGAAGACCCTGGAGGAGATGCTCTTTCCGGATGGCGGGAAAGCTCTCCCGGAGATGCCAGGCCGCAGAAAGGGCGTGAGCTCCGTTTTCCACCTGATGCTTTCCCCGAAGAGAGAGTGCTACCGAAGAAAGGAAAAGCTCCCCCTCCGCAAAGGAGAAAAGGCTTCCCTCCGAAGTGGTTTTCATCTCCGAAAGAACGCAGTTTCGGGAAAAAAGATGCCCCCGAGCTCCGACCTTCCGAGCCCGCCGGAGAAAATTTTCTTCGAGAAAAGGTATTCCTCCCCGGAAGGTAGCAAAGCTCCGGGGACGCAGAATGGCAAATTTCTCTTCTCCAATCTCTTCCAGGGTATTGCCCAAATACTCCTGGTGATCCATTCCGATGGTGGTAATTACCGAAGCCTTTACAGGAGCGGAGACATTTGTGGCATCGAAGCGCCCGCCCATGCCCGCTTCGAGGATCAACACCTCCACTCCGGAGGAAACTGCCATCAGAAAGGCCAGAGCGGTGAGAATCTCGAAGTACGAGGGGACTTCGGAAGAGGGAATTTCCCCCAGGGCTTTTTCCGTCTTCTCCCAGGCACGGCACCATGCAGATGCGGGAAGAGGCACCCCCCTCACGAGAAAACGCTCCCCCAAAGCGAGAAGATGCGGACTCGTATAGAATCCCGTAGCATATCCGGCAGCACGAAAAATTCTTTCCAGAAAGGCTCCGGTGGAGCCCTTGCCGTTAGTTCCTGCGAGATGCACCACGGGTATGGCCTTTTCCGGGTTTCCCAAAATTCTCAAAAGCCGGCTTATCCGGGAAAGGCCGGGACAGATACCGGGGCTGGCCTTCCGGAGGATCCGTCGCTCCATCTCGTCATAGCCCTTTTGCTCTTTCCGTATCAAAGAAAAGCGTTCCATTTTTTCTCCAGAGAACAAAGGAATCCGGGGACGAAAATACCTATCCCCGGATCCGGATTTTTATATCTTTTCAGGAAGAGAGGCTTTCGAGGTTTTCGAGAATCCGGGATCGACGTCCCCGGGCTTCCTGCAATCTTTCCCGTTCTTTGAGGACCACTTCTTCCGGAGCCTTGGCGAGAAAACTTTCGTTTTCCAGTTTCTTCTCAGCCTTGAGGATATCCCCCTCGATTTTCTGGCGCTCTTTCTGTAAACGTTCCACCTCGGAAGGAACATCGAGGATATTCCCCACCCCCAAAAAGAGGGTGCGCCGGGGGAGTACCGCCGCAAGACTCTGTTTCGGACGCTCCCCTTCGGGAACAAGGCGGATATCCTCCACCTTTCCCAAAAGGGAGATCATATCCCGGTTCTCTTCCACCGAACGCTGTACCATCGGGTCTTTGGTAGCGATGGATATGGAGGGAGCTCCCTGCTGAGGAGCCAGACCCGCTTCGGCCCGGAGATTACGTAAAGAGCGGATCATCTCCTGGAACTGTTCCATCTCTTCGAGAGTTTCCTGATGGCGATCCTCCTCATCGAAGGCGGGCCAGCCGCTCTTTTCGAGAAGTTTTTCCTCCTTGCCGTCGAAGCCGAAGGCACTCCAGAGTTCCTCGGTAACGAAGGGAATAAAAGGATGCAAAAGCTGCAAGGTATTCCGGAAAACTTTGGCAAGAACCCATCGGGAAGCCTCTTTGCGCTCCTCTCCTTCGTTGCCGTAGAGGGCGGGTTTCGCCATTTCCAGGTACCAGTCGCAAAGTTCGGACCATACGAAATCGTAGAGCCCCCGGGCAGCTTCCCCGAAGAAATATCCATCCAAGAGCCGGGATGTTTCCCGGGCTACCCGCCGGGACCGCTCCAGAATCCATCGGTCATGGGTCCGCAGGAGATCCTCCCGGGGAGCCTTTTCCTCCTCCGGCAGCTCTTCCAGGTGCATCAAAGCGAATCGGCTGGCATTCCAGAGTTTGTTCATGAAATGCCGATAGGTTTCGATCCGGTTGGTGCTGAGAAAAATATCCCGGCCCTGTACGGTGAGAGAGGCCAGGGTCATTCGAAGGGCATCCGCCCCGTAAGTTGCGATAATATCCAGAGGATCGATGACGTTCCCCCGGGATTTGCTCATTTTCTGGCCATGTTCATCCCGCACCAGGGCATGGATGTAGACATCGTGAAAGGGCACTTCTCCATCCATAAATTCCAAGCCCATCATGATCATCCGGGAAACCCAGAAGAAAATGATGTCGAACCCCGTCATGAGAAGCGAGGTGGGATAAAAGGCTTCGAGCTCCCGGGTTTTATCGGGCCATCCCAAAGTGGAAAAAGGCCAGAGAGCGCTGCTGAACCATGTATCCAGCACATCTTCATCCTGATGCAGCTCATGATGCCCGCAGGCTTCACAAACCGAAGGCGCTTCGGAAGCCACCGTAAAGTGTCCGCATTTTTCGCACTCCCAGGCGGGAATGCGATGCCCCCACCAGAGCTGCCGGGAGATACACCAGTCCCGGATGTTTTCCATCCACTGGTAGTACGTACTTTCCCACTGTTTGGGAACCCATTGAATACGTTCCTGCCGTACCGCTTCCACGCCCGCATCCGCCAAGGGTTTGGCCTTTACGAACCACTGTTCCGAAAGATAGGGGTCCACCACAGTATCGCAGCGATAGCAATGACCCACGGAATGCATATGCTCTTCTACCTTCACGAGAAGGTTCCGAGCCTTGAGATCTTCCACCACTTTTTTCCGGGCTTCCGTTATATGGAGCCCCTGGTAGATTCCCGCAAGATCGTTCATGATCTGCTTATCGTCGATAACCGCTATCTGGGGAAGATCGTGCCGCTGTCCCACCAAAAAATCGTTGGGATCGTGGGCGGGAGTGATCTTGACGCATCCCGTGCCGAACTCGGGATCCACCATGATGTCCTCGATGACGGGAATCACCCGATCCGTTAGTGGAACCCGGACCTTCCTTCCCACGTATTCGCCGTTTTTCTCATCCCGGGGATGCACAGCAATGGCCACGTCCCCCAAAATGGTTTCCGGCCGGGTGGTGGCCACGGTCAGAGCGCCCTCCCCGTCTTCGAAGGGATAAGCCACGTGGTAGAGATTCCCCGCAATCTCCTTGTGCTCCACTTCAAGGTCCGAAAGGGCGGTCTGACACCGGGAACACCAGTTGATGATGTACTTTCCCCGGAAGATAAGGCCCTTCTTGTGAAGTTCCACGAAAACCTCGCGCACCGCCCGGGAAAGCCCTTCGTCCATGGTAAAACGTTCCCGATCCCAGTCACAGGAGGCTCCCAGCTTTTTAAGCTGGTTTATAATCCGGCTTCCGTACTGCTCTTTCCACTCCCAGACCCGGGCTTCGAAGGCCTCCCGTCCCAAATCGTGACGGGAAAGCCCTTCCTTGGCAAGCTGTTTTTCCACCACGTTCTGGGTAGCGATTCCCGCATGATCCGTACCGGGCAGCCAGAGCACGTTATCTCCCTGCATGCGGCGATAACGGCATACGATATCCTGGAGGGTGTTGTTCAAAGCATGTCCCATATGAAGAGACCCCGTGACATTGGGAGGAGGAATGACAATGGAAAAATTCTTTCCCTTTCCCTTGTATTCGGGATCACCTACAAAAAGCCCTTCTTCCTGCCATCGGGCATACCAGGCATCCTCGATGGGAGCGGGATCGTAGGTTTTGCTTAAGGAGTCAAGTGTTTTACGGCGGTCCATTTCTATCCCTCCAAAGAAAAAATCTTTTTTCGTTATTCTTCGTCCGATTCCGGGAAAAGAAACGAGAAAATCCCCCTCTTGAGTTCCGGGATTCCCAATTTCTTTTCCGCTCCGGTAACGTAGGGTTTATCCAGAGAATAGAGTCCTTTTTTGACGTATTGCTCTACCAATCCCCGGTGTTTGCTTCGCGCTATTTTATCCGCCTTGGTAAATATCACCTGAAGAGGAAGTCCCAAATCGTGAAGCCAGGTCTGAAGCATTTTATCGTTTTCCAGAAGGCCGTGCCGAAAATCCACCAGATGCATCACCACCGCTATGTTGGGACTTTTCAGAAAGTAGGTTTCCATGAGATGAAGCCAGGAATCCCGCTCTCCCTTTCCTCTTTTGGCATACCCATAACCCGGAACGTCCACAACATGCCAGGCATGCTCTCCCAGGGAGGCACGATAGTAGTTGATACTCCTGGTTTTTCCGGGAGTTCCGCTGATATGGGCAACTTTGCGCCCGAAAAGCGCATTGATGAGAGTGGATTTCCCCACATTGGAACGTCCGGAAAACACGATTTCTCTCAAACCCGGCTCCAGAGGAAGCTGAGAGGGGAGAAAACACGTCCGTTCCAGGGAAACCTGCCAGGGCATGAAATCCCTTTCGGAAGAACCGGGCTTATGCAAGAGGTTTTCGGAAGGCATAGCGCAACACATCGTCCAGATGCCGCACATAATGCACGGTTATACCCGAAAGAACCCATCGAGGGAGCTGTTCCACGTCGCTCTTGTTCCCTTCGGGGATAAGAACTTCCCGAAGATCCTGACGTTTGGCGGCAAGGATCTTTTCACGAACTCCTCCTATGGGGAGGACGTTCCCCCGGAGAGTAATCTCTCCGGTCATAGCTATATCGTTGCGCACCGGTACATGTTTGATGCTGGAGATCATGGCCACCGCCAGGGTAATTCCCGCAGAGGGCCCATCCTTGGGAATAGCTCCTTCCGGAACGTGCACATGCACGTCCGTTTTATCCCATTCCAACTCCTCCGAAACGCAGGATCCCCGTATATAACCCAGGGCAGTTTTAGCGGATTCCTGCATGATGTTCCCCAGGTTGCCCGTAAGGAGCACGTTCCCCTTACCCTTGATGATCATGGCCTCCACCACCAGGGTGTCCCCGCCGCTCTCGGTCCAGGCGAGACCCACCACGGTACCCACGGCATCCTCCGAGGGAATGCGCATATCCCGTACCATGGGAGGACCGAGATATTTCTTGAGATTCGTCACGTTCACCACGGTTTTGTCGGGGACGGCATTTCCTTTTTCCGCAAGCTCCACCAGATGACGGGTTATCTTTCGAGCGAGCTTGGAAAGATTCCTCTCCAAACTCCGCACTCCCGCCTCCCGGGTATAGTCCTGAATAATATGCTCCAGGGCGGAGGCGGAGAGAGCGATTCTCTCTTCCTCCAGACCATGTTCACGACAGACCTTGGGCCAGAGATGCCTCTGAGCTATATGGATTTTCTCCTCCTGTACATATCCCGGCAAATGGATAATTTCCATACGGTCTAGAAGAGCCCTGGGAATGGTGTGGGTCACATTGGCGGTGGTAAGGAAAAGAACCTTGCTCAGATCGAAGGGAAGCTCCAGAAAATGATCCGTAAAGGAATTGTTTTGTTCGGGGTCCAGAACCTCCAGAAGCGCCGCTGCAGGGTCTCCCCGGAAATCCGAGCCAATCTTGTCGATTTCGTCCAGAAGCATGACGGGATTTCGGGTGCCCCCCTGGCGAATCTTCTGGATAATCCGTCCGGGCAAAGCTCCCACATAGGTACGCCGATGCCCCCGGATTTCCGCCTCATCCCTCATGCCTCCGAGGGAGATGTTCACGAATTTGCGTCCCAGAGCACGGGCAACGGAACGCCCCAGAGAGGTTTTCCCCACTCCCGGAGGCCCCACGAAACAGAGCACCTGGCCGCGACCGTCTTTGCCCGCATGCTTGCGCACCGCCAGAAACTCGAGAACCCGCTCCTTTATCTTCTCCATGCCGTAGTGATCCTCTTCCAGGACCTTTTCGGCGGTCTGAATGTCCAGCCGATCCCGGGAGCTTTTCTGCCAGGGAAGCTCCACGAGCCAATCGAGGTACGTCCGCACCACCGTGGCTTCCGCAGACATGGAAGGCATTTTCACAAGCCGGTCGAGCTCTTTATGTGCTCGCTCCTCCACGGTTTTCGGCATTTTCGAGGCCTCGATCTTCTTCCGGTACTCCCCGATCTCCGGAGGCAGATCACCCTGACCCAGCTCGTCCTGAATAACCCGAAGCTGTTCCTTGAGATAATACTCCCGGTTGCTCTTTTCCATTTCCTGGCGCACTCGATCATGGATATCGTGTTCGAGCTCCAAAATCTCGATTTCCGCAAGAAGAAGCTTGAAGAGTTCCTCCAGCCGAAGAATGGGGTCCAGAATCTCCAGGAGCCTCTGTTTATCCTGCACCCGCACGAGAAGATGAGATGCCACGATATCCGCCAACTGGTGAGGGTCCTCGATGGAATGCACCGACATGATGACCTCTCCGGGGATTTTGGGGTGCAGGGTAGCATAGCGCTCGAAATGTCCAAGCACGCTCCGCCTCAAGGGCTCTAAGGAAGAACTTCCATCTTCATCCTGGAGATCCTCTTCCTGAAGAGGTTCCAGCGCTTCCACCACCGCTTCGAAATGGGTATTCCCCTGAAAATACTCTTCCGCTCGCCCTCGGGAAAGCCCCTCCACGAGAGCCTTGGTAGTACCGTCCGGAACCCGTACCATCTGAATCACCTGGCACAAGGTACCTACGGAATAGAAATCTCCGGGCCCCGGATCATCTACGTTGAGATCCTTCTGGGCCACCACGAAAATGGTCTTGTCTCCCAGCATGGCATCTTCCAATGCCTTAAGAGAACGAGGGCGCCCCACAAAAAGAGGAACGATGATCCCTGGGAAAAGCACCAGATCCCGGACGGGAAGTACAGGAATCCGTATGGGACCCCCCTGGGGCTGCTCCATTTAGGCGACCTCCTTTGTATCGTCGTTATCCGTATCATCCTCGTAGTGATAGATATTGCCGGAGCGATCCTCCACGTAAGATTCGGTAATCTGAATCTTTTTGGGCCGCCGGGGTTCCGAAGGAATCTCGTAAAGAATGTCCAGCATGAGAGACTCCATGATGGAACGCAAACCCCGAGCTCCGGTTTTCCTCTCCGCCGCAAGCTTGGCGACCTTGGACAAAGCCTCGGAAGAAAACTCCAAGGGAATATTCTCCAACTCCAGAGTCTTTTGGTACTGTTTCACCAGGGCGTTTTTAGGCTCCGTAAGAATCCGTACCAGCGCCTCTTCGCTCAATCCTTCGAGAGCGGTAATCACCGGAAGCCGGCCGATAAACTCCGGAATGAACCCGTAGGACATGAGGTCGTCGGGCTGCACATACTGAAGCATTTCATAAGCATCTCCCCGGTTATGGCTGAACACCTGCCCTCCGAAACCGATGGACTTCTTGTTCACCCTCCGGGCGATAACATCCTCCAATCCTTCGAAAGATCCGCCGCAGATGAAAAGGATGTGCTCGGTGTTCACTTGAATGAAATCTTGGTGCGGGTGTTTGCGTCCTCCCTTGGGAGGAACGTTCGCCACGGTGCCTTCGAGAATGCGGAGCAACGCCTGCTGCACACCCTCGCCGGAGACGTCCCGGGTAATGGAGACGGATTCGGATTTACGGCACACCTTGTCCAGCTCGTCGAGGTAGATAATACCCCGTTCCGCCGCCTGGACATCTCCCCCCGCCGCCTGAAGAAGCCGAACGAGAATATTCTCTACATCCTCTCCCACATATCCCGCTTCCGTAAGGGTGGTAGCATCCGCCATGGCGAAGGGAACCTCGAGCAACCTCGCTAAAGTCTGGGCCAGAAGAGTTTTTCCGGATCCCGTAGGACCGATAAGAAGCACATTGCTCTTCTGAAGCTCCACCTCCGAATCTTCCATGGTATCCTTGTGATGAATCCGCTGAAAGTGGTTGTATACTGCTACCGAAAGCACTCTTTTAGCCTGTTCCTGGCCGATAACATACTGATCGAGAAACTCTTTTATGGCCTTGGGCTTGGGAGTTTCCTTGGGCTCCAGACTGCCTTCCCCGGCTTTGCCGAACCCTTCTTCGGGAACGTTCTCGCTTTCGAGAATCATATCGCAGAGATGCACGCATTCGTTGCAGATATAAACCCCGGGGCCGGCGATAATTTTCTGCACCTCTTTCTGGCTTTTACCGCAAAAAGAACAACGGATGCCATTTCTCTGTTTTCCGTTTTTATTATCGCCTTCGAAATTAAACAAAGGTATTCCTCCTTAAATAGCTCAATACTAGCTCGATACGCCAACCTACAGGCGTAACGAAGGTATTCTCCGAAATATTGTCATATATGCCGCAAAGGCCAAGGGGAGAAATTCCCCTCGGAAAAAGCCTCTACAACCGAATGATCATACATGATTTTCTACAATATAACAAACGAGGGAGCCTGGGCTCCCCCGCTTGGGATCTCCTTTTCTACCGGGATCTATCGTTTTTCTATGACCTTGTCGACGATCCCGTAGCGAACGGCTTCTTCGGCGGACATGAAATTGTCCCGATCCGTATCCCGGAGGATTTTCTTGACATCCCGTCCGGTATGGTGAGCTAAAATGCCGTTCAGAGTTTCCCGGCTGCGGAGAATTTCTTTAGCCTGAATTTCGATATCCGTGGCCTGCCCCTGAGCTCCTCCATGAGGCTGATGAATCATGATGCGGGAGTAGGGAAGAGCAAAACGTTTTTCCGGAGCTCCTGCAGCGAGAAGAGCCGCTCCCATACTCGCCGCCTGCCCCACGCAAATAGTGGAAACCGGGCACTTCACGTACTGCATGGTGTCGTAAATGGCCAAGCCCGCGGTAATAACTCCTCCGGGGCTGTTGATGTAAAGGTGCACGTCCTTGTCGGGATCCTCACTTTCGAGATAGAGAAGCTGGGCTACCACGACATTCGCTATATGGTCGTCGATGGCATCTCCAAGAAAAATAATCCGATCCTTGAGAAGCCTGCTGTAAATATCGTAGGATCGCTCCCCTCGCCCCGTCTGCTCGATTACGTAGGGTATAAGCATGATCTATTTCCCCCTTTACAATTCGAAAAACCCCGGTATCCGAATGAGTGAAAAGGCTATTCCGCCTTTTCCTCCGGTGCTTTTTCCTCCAAAACCTCTTCGTCGTTTCCGGGTTTCCCGGGAAGCTCCACCGCCACGTCCTTCAGCGTCACCTTGGAGATAAGATGATCCACCGCCTTGCGGAACTGAATCCGCCCCACCGTCTCTCCAAGAAGATTGCGGTTTTCCTTGTGGACCTCGTAAACTCTCTTCAGGGGAATATTCGCACTTACCGCGATGCGACGCATCTCTTCTTCCACATCTTCGTTCTTGATCTCTATGTTGATTTCTTCGCCAAGAACTTCGAAGGCAAGCCGGGTGCGCACATCCGCTTCCGCCCGATCCCGAAGTTTCTTTTCGTAATCCTCCATGCTCAGGCCCTGGGCCTCGAGATATTCCGGCAGAGCCTGGTTAAACTGGCGCTGGATATTTTCGGCCTCTTCGTTTTTAAGGTTCTGATACTGCCGCTCCACCTCGCGCTCGGGAACGACTTCGAACTCCGTGGCCTCCACAAAGGCCCGAACCGTATTGCTCCGGGCTATTTCCTCACCCTGTGCGGCAACCTCTTCTTCCAGGCGCTTTCTGAGAAATTCCCGGAACTCCTCTTCGGTAGCCATATCCTGGGCCCCCACCTTGGCAAAAAGCTCCGGATTCAGCTCGGGAAGCTTCTCTTCCTTTACTTGCTTCACCGTAATGACGTAGGATGCGGTCTTTCCCGCATACCGGGCATCTTCATGGTCTTCGGGAATAGGGATGTCCACATTCACCACATCCCCTTTCTTTTTCCCCATGAGGGCATTTTTGATCTCTCCCCGAAGTTCCGGAGCCCAGAGAGCAATGGGAACTTCCTCCTGCTTCTCCGTCTCCTCATTATCCACGGAGATAACGTAGCTCACATCCACCACGTTGTTTTCCTCCGCTTCCCGGGCATCATCCTCCAGGGCAACCCATTCCGCATTCTGGTGAAGGATTTTCTGCAAAGTATCTTCCACCGCGCTATCCGTAACGGGGAAAAGGGGACGCTCCACTTCAAGAGCACCGTATTCCGGCAGAGTGATCTCGGGACGAGTATACATGGTCACCTTGAAACTGAAGGGCTCTCCCTCTTCGGCCTTCTCCACGTCGATCCGGGGATCTTCCAGGAGAACCACGCCGTACTCCTCCACGACCTGTTTCATGCAATCCGGAACCAGTTCCTCCATGGCATGATCGAGAATGGCTTTCTTCCCCACATACATTTCGAGTACATGCCGAGGGACCCGCCCTTTCCGGAACCCCTTGATGTTTGCCTGCTTGGAAAGCTCCCGAACCGCCGTCTGTACTGCTGCGGAAAATTCCTGGGCATCCTTTTCGACCCGAAGGACGAGAACGTTTTTTTCCTGGGAGAGAACTTCAGAACGCATGTGAACAGCCTCCTTATTGAGCTACGCTACCTGTGAAAAGACAAATTTGTACTTCTTGCTTTCTGTATTATATTTTCGGATTTTTCGGCATCTTTCCCAAAGCAACCCGAAAATTTTTGCATGGAAAAGACAAAAGATTTTTTAAAACACTTCGGTGCATGATAGCATAAAAAAGCCCCGATGGGCCACCATCGAGGCAGATACGCAATTTGGCCGTTATTTCCTCTTGGTGCGAGAGGGGGGACTCGAACCCCCACGCCAGGGGCATAGGAACCTAAATCCTACGTGTCTACCAATTCCACCACTCTCGCGTTTTCCCGTCACACCAGGGATCTCTCTTGAAAAAGCTCGAAGAAACAGATGGTGGATCGTATAGGAATCGAACCTATAACCCCCTGATTAAGAGTCAGGTGCTCTGCCAGTTGAGCTAACGATCCACGCGAAATCCATGAAAAAAGAAAGCCGACAAAAAAAAGAAGCTGGTGGATCGTATAGGAATCGAACCTATAACCCCCTGATTAAGAGTCAGGTGCTCTGCCAGTTGAGCTAACGATCCACCATAAAGCTATGGGGTGAACGAGGGGACTTGAACCCCCAACCTCTGGAGCCACAGTCCAGCGCTCTAACCAATTGAGCTACGCTCACCATCCATAAACTTTGTCTCCATGGCGCGCCTGAGAGGAGTCGAACCCCTGACCTACGGATTAGAAGTCCGTTGCTCTATCCAGCTGAGCTACAGGCGCGTATTTTGTAAAAAAATGGAGCGGGAGACGGGATTCGGACCCGCGACCTACGGCTTGGAAGGCCGTTGCTCTAGCCAGCTGAGCTACTCCCGCGATGTAAAAACTTAAAACTGGTCGGGGTGAAAGGATTCGAACCTTCGACCCCCTGCTCCCAAAGCAGGTGCGCTAACCAGACTGCGCTACACCCCGATTCCGACCTGCGTTATGGAGCATTGTGCAAAGCTTTTGGTGGAGCTGGGGGGATTCGAACCCCCGACCTATTCCGTGCGAAGGAATCGCGCTCCCTCTGCGCCACAGCCCCATCGCATAACGGCGACCATTTTAGTCAGGGAACCATCTATTGTCAAGAGGCAAACTCCATGTTAGTCTCCCTCTACCACATAACGGCGAAGGGAGCCTGTAAGTTATGCCAGTATCCCCTGAAATCATTCCATATCTCACCTTTTCCCTGAAAAAAGCCTTTGAGGGTCAACCCGGAGCGCTTCACGACGTGTCCTGGGGAGATTCCTGGCTCGCTCTGGCTTTCCGCAGGGGAAACTCGGGAAAAAGAGTTTTTTTTCTTTGTTGGGATCCTCTGCGCTACTGCTGTACTCTGGCCCCGGAAAGGGAGATTCAAGCCCTCCTGGAACAGCGGACCGCGGCACTCCCCATAGGCAGGGCGGTAAAGGCCCATCTTTCGGGATCCCGCATGACAGAAATAGAACAGATCCATGAGGACAGAATCCTGCGCTGTACCTTTGAGAAATTGATCGGAGCGGGATTCGTGCAGAAGAAATATCTCCTTCTGGAACTTACGGGGCGGTACAGCAACTGCATTCTTCTCGAGGAGGATCATAAAGTTCTGGAAACCGCAAAACACATTCATCCCGAGGATAACAGCTACCGTCACATCCTGCCGGGGCACCCCTACTCCCCGCCTCCTCCGGGAGCTTTTCTCTCCCTCCGGGACGTTTCCCGGGCTCTTTTACGGGGAGAGGTGGAAAAACTGCGCCGGGCCCGAGGCTTGGGGAAAAATCTCATCAAACATATTATACAACACTATGCGGAACACTCTCCCGAAACCTGGGCGGAAGCCCTTGAAGAGATGAAAAAGGGGGATTTCGAAGGTTTTACCCTCCAGGAAATCCAGGGAGAGCTGACAGTTTTTCCGATGCTCCTTCCGGAGGCCTCGGAGATACCGGAAGGGGAGCTCTTTTCCCGACTCTGGAAAAACTCGGGGGGGGCGCTTCTGAGGCAATCCGTGGAAAGCAAGAAAAAAAAGCTTTCCCGAGAAATTCGCCAGAACCTCAAGCGAACCCGCCATCAAATCCGGGGAATGGAAGAACGCCTGGAACGGGCTCAACATGCGGAGCTATGGAAGAAAAAGGGACAGCTTCTTTTGGGATCCCCGGGAGAGATTCCCCGGGGGGCTTCCTCGGTGGAACTCGAGGATTGGGAACATCCCGGAACCACCCTGATCGTGGAATTGAAAGAAACCTTGGGCGTTTCCGCCAATGCGGAGCGCTATTTCAAAAAATACAAAAAAGCCCGGGGAAGTGTGGAAGAGACACATAAAAAGTTGGAATCCCTGCGCCAGCAGGAGGAAGAGGAAGACACGCTTCTTTCGCTTCTGGAATCCTGCGAAAGCCTGGAAGAGCTCCGGGCCTTCGAGGCCGAGGCTCCAGTACAGAAAACTTTGAAAAAGAAACGGGAAAAAAGCAAAACCAAGGGCGACAATGCCCCTTCCCGTCCCTATCTCGAACTGGATCTTCCTTCCCTGGGGGGACACATTTACCTCGGGATGAACACCCGGGGAAATCGGCGGGTAACTTTCGATCTCGCCAAATCCGGGGATCTCTGGTTTCATGCCCAGAAAATTCCCGGAGCCCATGTTATTTTGCGTTCCTCCCGATCGGAACATCATCCGGAGGCCATTGCCCTGGCGGCATCTTTAGCGGCGTTCTACTCCAAGGGAAAGAACAGTCTCGCTCTTCCGGTAGATTACGCTCCGGTACAGCACGTAAAACACATCCCCGGCAAAGGAATAGCCCACGTACGCTATACCAACTTCTCCACTCTCCGGTCAGAGCCCAAATCTCTCAGCTCTGTTGCTGCAGAATATGCAGAAGCTCCGGATCCAGGGGATCCCGAAAGGACATGAGGCTTCCCGTTCGGGGGTGCTCAAAAGCCAGCTTCCAGGCATGCAGGAAGATGCGCTCCTCCCTATTTCCGGAGGGGCCATAAAGACTGTCCCCCCATAAGGGATGCCCCAAAGAAGCCGCATGAACCCGAATTTGATGAGTTCGTCCGGTGTGGAGAACACACCGGAGAAGCGTAGTTTTTCCATAGCTTTGGAGCACGTGAAAATCTGTCCGGGCAGGCCGGCCATCTGCCACCACCGCCATACAGATTCGCTGATGGGGATGTCTGCCGATGGGAAGATCCACCACGTACTCGGACCAGGGAATGCTTCCGAGAGCCAGGGCAAGATATTCTTTATTTACCCGGCGATCCCGAAAGGCCCGGCTGAGCCGGTCGTGAGCCCACATATTCCGGGCCACCACCATAAGCCCCGAGGTTCCCTGATCGAGACGATGCACGATCCCCGGACGTCTCTGGCCGTTGATCTCGCCAATATCCGGATACCGATGGAGCAAACCATGCACCAGAGTGCCCTCCCAGTTCCCCGGGGCAGGGTGCACCACCACCCCCGAGGGTTTGTGCAATACGATGCAATCCGGATCCTCGAAAAGCACCCGAAAGGGAACCTCTTGAGGAATAATCTCCAAATTTTCCACGGGAGGAAGGTTTACGGTCACTTCCATAGGGGCGAAACATTTCACCGAAGGTTTGATGGCGCAGGCAGGATGCAAACTCACCAAGCCTTTTCGAATGATCTTGGTAGCGTAAGACCGGGAAATACCCACCACCCGGGCCACCAAAGAATCCAGCCGCTCCGACTCGCCCTGCCACCGAAAAACCAGGCTTTTTCCTCCATCGGGGAGCTCTTCATTCTTCAGCCACACCAGGGAATGCTGCACATCTTTCATAAATTCACCATCGCTTCCGGTATAAGTCCCGTTATTTTCCCACGCAAACCAGGAGAGCCGAAAAATTTCCGGCTCCCCTGGAACAAGCATCTTTCGGCATCCCTTTTCCGCTCCGAAGGCTGAAAAAATTTCTCCGGAACGCTGCCGTTCATAGGATCCGTCTTTAGGCTTCCAAAGACTCCATGACCCAGGCGCAACGGGGGCAAAGCCCTTCCTCTCCCCGGGGATCCTCGGTGTACTTCCAGCACCGGGGACATTTGGTTCCCTTCGCGGAAGCCACGACAACGGAAAGCCCGGTCTCCTCATCCTCGTGGAAAAAGGCTCCTTCTCCTCCCGGGGCAGAGGCAGACCAACGGGAAACGATGCAGAACTCCTCCCAGAATTCCGCCTCGTAACTTTCGAGGAGCCCTGCATACTCCTCCGAAGGTTTCACGTATACTACCGCCTCCAGGGAATGCCCGAGAGCTCCGCCGATCCGGGCCTTCTCCAGGGCGCGGCTGACCGCCTGCCGGAGGGTT